>JAFXEW010000013.1 GCA_017513625.1 Lachnospiraceae bacterium
AGGAAAGGCAATGGGGATAGATACCAGTGCGGGAAAGATTCTGGAAAATTTAAAAAGGAGGTACCGTCCCCATAAGGATAAAGGAAATTACAGCACCCATATCCGAAATATGCAGAAAGCCTATGAGGAACTGCTGGAGGTGTATGAAAAAGATCTGGAGATGAAAGAAAATAAGGAACTGCTTGTGAAAAAATGTATGAGTCTTGCCATGGAGTGCATCAAGGCTCATATTTTCTTGGCAACAGACTATCAGGAAATGCTGCAAAGGAAGGAGATGAGGATGGAATGCAGCCAGTCGTAATACTGTTATTGTCAGGTGTGGCGATGTTCTCTGTGATTGGAGGACTTTCCCTGCTGGCACATTATTATACCCTGAATGGGATCAAAAGTAAGACAGTGGGGGACGGGCAGCATGGTACTGCCCGTTTTGCCACGAAGAAAGAAATCGAAGAAACATATACGGAGGTGGCCTTTGAACCGAAGGAATGGAGGCAGGGAAAACATCTGCCACAGGTACAAGGGCTGGTCCTTGGAAGTGTGGAAAAGGCAGGGAAATTGTATGCCCTTGTGGATACCGGGGATGTGCATTGTCTTATGATCGGTGCCGCCGGCGTGGGGAAGACCGCCCACTTCCTGTATCCCAACATTGAATATGCCTGTGCCTGTGGCATGAGTTTTCTGACCACCGATACTAAGGGAGATCTTTACCGGAATTATGCAGGCATTGCAAAGAAATATTATGGATACCATACCGCTGTCATTGATTTAAGAAACCCTACCAGAAGTGACGGGGACAACATGCTCCATCTGGTAAACAAATACATGGATGCTTATCTTGCAGACCATAACAACTTAAGTGCCAAAGCAAAGGCAGAAAAATATGCCAAGATCACTGCCAAGACCATCATATCCGCCGGAGGAGCTGACAGTGCAAACTATGGACAGAATGCATTCTTTTATGATGCCGCAGAAGGTGTATTGACCGCATCCATTTTGCTGATCGCAGAATTCTGCCCCAAAGAGAAGCGGCATATCATCAGTGTGTTTAAGCTGATCCAGGACCTGCTGGCACCCTCCAAGGTAAAAGGAAAGAACCAGTTCCAGCTGCTGATGGCAAAGCTTCCCGATACCCACAAAGCCAAATGGTTTGCAGGTGCCGCTTTAAATACTGCAGAACAGTCCATGCAGTCTGTTCTCTCCACAGCCCTTTCCAGACTCAATTCCTTTCTGGATTCCGAACTGGAACAGATCCTGTGTTTTGATACCGCTATCGATGCTGAACTTTTTTGTAAGCAGAAGACAGCGGTATTTTTAGTGATGCCGGAGGAGGACAACACCAAGTATTTTATTATCTCTCTGATCTTGCAGCAGCTCTACCGGGAGATCCTTGTGGTGGCAGATGAAAACGGCGGAAAGCTGGATAACCGTGTGGTCTTTTACTGGGATGAGGTTGGGACCATTCCAAAGATCGAAAGTGCAGAGATGATGTTTTCTGCATCCCGTTCCAGAAGGGTAAGTATTGTCCCCATGATCCAGTCCTTTGCGCAGCTGAATAAAAACTATGGAAAAGAAGGGGCAGAGATCATCATTGATAATTGCCAAGATACCATCTTCGGAGGATTTGCCCCCAACTCCGAATCTGCCGAGGTACTCTCCAAAAGTCTTGGCAATAAGACCGTTATGTCCGGTTCCATCAGCAGAGGAAAGAATGATCCCAGCCAGTCCCTGCAGATGATCCAAAGACCGTTAATGACACCGGATGAGCTAAAGTCCCTGCCCAAAGGCAATTTTATCGTCTCCAAAACCGGCAGCCACCCTATGAAAACCAGACTGAAACTGTTCACCAAGTGGGGGATCACCTTTGAAGAACCTTGTGAAATGGAAGAAAAATCTGCAAGAAAGGTGGCTTATGCAGACAAGCAGGAGATTGAAGAGGAGATCATCCGCAGATACATGTGCTGTATGGAGGAGGAGCCGGAACCGGCAGCTGTGGGGAAGGGTTCTGCAAAAGGGGGCATCCAACAGACTCCTGTGAATGAGGCTTATACAAAAGTCCGGCAGACACTTCGGACAGAGGATTAGGTGATGGTTTGAAAAGAAGAGAGATTTATGAAGCAGAACTGCCTCACAGGGCTGTGGCAGTGTATCTGTACTTAAAAGACCGGGCGGATCAGGAAGGCACCTGCTATCCGGCAATCGGTACCATTGCAAAAGAACTGCATCTGTCTATAAGCACTGTAAAACGTGCCATCAGCGATCTGGAACGGAACGGATTTATCAGAAAGAAACAGCGCTGGCGTGAAAACGGAGGCAGAAGCAGCCTGCTGTTTGAAATTCTACGGTAAGCACCAAGGGGGAAGTGCGTCCTATAAGTGAACCATGCCATGGTTCACCATGACCTATGCAGGGAAGGTATCACTTTAACTATTGGCAGAGAAAGAAAAACAAAAATATAAAAATTTAAAAATATATCCGTCAGATGTGATCCCAGGATGGATATAGAAGTGAGGAGGTTAAGCAGAATGAAGATTGGACTAAAAAAAGTAAGTGAGGATGTGGCAGAAAACCTCTATGAACAGATGCCGGAACAGGAGCTGTTCTTAAGGATCCGGGACGATCTGCTTTATTCCCGGACAGGTATCCGGATGGATGAACAGGTCACAAAGAAGGATCCGGAGAAGTTTTTAGAAGAGGTAAACCAGTATATTGACCGGATGTACCACATCAGTGAAGAGAAGAAACACAGATTTGATAAATACATCGAAAAGTATATTTTTGGTTTCCATGTGTTGACCGAGATCATGGAGGCAAAGGATATCACAGATATTAAGGTGCTGGCATGGAACAATGTGCGTATTAAACAGTTTGGCAGGAGAAAAGCTACAGGCATCTGCTTCTGGAGCAAAGAGGATTTTCGTGGGTTTGTGGAGATGATCGCCGTCAAGAATGGGATCAACATCGGCAGTCTCAATGCCATCCAGACCTTTACCGACAAAAACAGCAGTGAACGGTTTATATACCGCTTTAACATTTCCACCGGAGCTGTGAACAGTACCGGGGAACCTTATCTGCATGTAAGGAAAATTCCCAAGGACAAGCTGACCATGGAAGAACTGATGGATCTGCAGATGTTTGATGAGCAGATGGCAGCCTATGTGAAAAAACGGATCACAGAGGGGTACATGCTCATCAGTGGAAGCAACGGATCCGGAAAGACCAACTTTTTGAATGTTTTTCTGGATGAGATCCCGGAAGAAGAATCCGTGCTGGTGGTGCAGGAAAACGAAGAATTATCCAGCAAAACCCATCCGGATATGATGTTCCAGCATATCGCGATCCGCAGGGGAGAAGGAAAGATCCATTACGGATTGAAGGAGCTGGTGATCAACGGACTTCTTACCGATATCGACCACATCATCATCGGAGAAATTAAAGGCGGGGAGGCATTGTATTTTTTAAACGCATTCCTTTCCGGC
>JAFXEW010000014.1 GCA_017513625.1 Lachnospiraceae bacterium
GTTTCTTCTGGTAACCGCAAACCGGGATTCAATGATATCCCCGTCCTGCAGTACATTGTCTGAAACAAGCAGACCGCCGGGAGCCAGCAGACGCAGAATATCCGGCAGAAAATTAATATACTGCCCCTTGGCTGCATCCATGAAAATCATATCATAACTACCTTCCAGCTCCGCCAGAATCTCCAAAGCGTCTCCTTCCAGCAAAGTTATCTGCTCCTCTTTGCCTGCCTTACGGAAATTTTCCCTGGCTATGGGAATCCTTTTTTCATACTTTTCAATGGTTGTGATGTGACAATCCGCCGGAGCGTATTCACTCATCAACAACGCAGAAAAGCCGATGGCTGTCCCCACTTCCAGGATATGCTTCGGCTTTGCATATGCCAACAGAAACTTCAGCAAACTTTGCATGGGTCTGCGGATAATGGGTACATCTGTTTCCAGGGCATATTTCTCTATTTCGTTCAAAAAAGAAGTATTGCCTTTATCTAATGAATCGATAAAGGCAGACATTCTCTCATCTACTATCATGTGAGCTCCTATTCTTCCGTATCCTGTGTTTCTTCGGTAACAGTCATTACTTCCATCATTTCTTCCGCCGTCATGTCTGTGCGGAGAATAAAGGTACCGGGCTTTACCTGGGTACGGAATTCTGACAGATAATACTGGGCAATAAATAATTTACCGTCCCTAATCAGGCCCTTACTCTCAAACAATTCACCGATTTCCTTGGCGCCCATGGAAGCCGTAACAGTGACCTCCACGTCTATGGCATCTTCCTCCGTGGACACGGCAGGCTCCATAAACACACGATAACCGAAATCATAGCATGTAGTTGCGCCTCTGTAAATAAAAAATGCCACAGCAGCTAAAAGAGCCACCTTTACCACCGTACCGACCACGGAAGTAACCAAATCTCTTGTATACATAATGCCTCACATTCTGCCGCCGAAGCGGCCTTTCCTACTCAAACTTTATATCTTCCACCAAACGGCTGTTAATATGCTGGATCATCCGGCAAAAAGCCACTTCCGCATCCAAAAATGCAGACACATCGGGATTGTCCAAAAGCTCCTCAAACTGCTTCTCCAGCTCGTCCATCTTGTCAAACCCGTTCTCCCAGCTCTGCTGCAATTCGTAATTACGCTGTCGGAAATCATCTACCTGCTCTTTCAGCCCGGGCTTGCTTTTTACATTTTCTTTCTGGCGGAGATATTCACGGTAGATTTCTGACCGTAACACTGCGTCCACCAATATTTCCAGTTCTTTTTCTATTTCGTACATACAAAACACCACTTTGCTTAGTAAACTTCCATGATTATAGGTAATATCATAGGACGACGTTTGGTCTTTCTCCAAACATACTCGCCCAGTGCATCTTTGATGGCATTTTTAATCTTGCCCCAGTCAGTTACACCTCTGTCCAGATGTCTCCACACCGCTTCATCCACGATGCTGCGGGCCTCTTCAATCAGCTCATCCGCTTCACGCACATACACAAAGCCCCGGGATACAATGTCCGGACCTGCAACCATCTGTCCGCTGTTTTTGTCCAGGGAAAGTACCACAATCATGATACCGTCTTCTGCCAGATGCTGGCGGTCACGCAGTACCACATTACCCACATCACCTACACCCAGACCGTCTACCAGTATGGCACCCACGGGCACCTTACCTGTGATCCGTGCATCCTCCTCATTTAACTCCAGCACTTCACCGGAGGACATGATAAAGATATTTTCCTTGTCAATACCCAGACTCTCCGCTATCCGGGCCTGTGCCTTCAGGTGCTTGTACTCACCATGCACGGGGATGGAATACTTAGGACGAAGCAGGGTATAAATCAGCTTAATCTCTTCCTGGCATGCATGGCCCGATACATGGGCGTCCTGGAAGATAACGTCTGCGCCCTTGCGGAGCAGCTCGTTAATAATCTTGGTAACAGGCTTTTCATTGCCCGGAATGGGACTGGACGAAAAGATTACCGTATCACCGGCACCAATGGTAATCTTGCGGTGCATACCGTTTGCCATACGACTCAGTGCCGCCATACTCTCTCCCTGACTGCCTGTAGTAATGATAACCTGCTGCTCATCGGGATAATTCTTTATATGGTCAATATCCACCAGTGTATTTTCGGGGATGTTGATGCATTCCAGCTTTTGTGCGGTTTCAATGATATTTACCATACTGCGGCCTTCCACGCACACCTTCCGGCCGAACTTGTATGCAGTATTAATAATCTGTTGCACACGGTCTACATTAGACGCAAATGTAGCCACAAAAATACGGGTGTTTTTGTGCTCCGTAAACAATGTATCAAAGGTTTTGCCTACAGTTTTCTCCGAAGGAGTGACTCCGGGACGCTCCGCATTGGTGGAGTCACACATCAGCGCCAGCACACCCTTCTTACCGATTTCCGCAAAACGCTGTAAATCAATGGCATCTCCGAATACCGGGGTGTAATCCACCTTAAAGTCTCCCGTGTGTACCACGGTTCCTGCAGGCGAATAGATAGCCAGCGCAGCCGCATCCACAATACTGTGGTTGGTCTTAATGAATTCCACCCGGAACTGTCCCAGATTAATGGACTGTCCGAATTTCACCACCTTACGCTTGGTTCCTTTCATCAGATTATGTTCCGTTAATTTATTCTCTATAATGCCCATGGTAAGTCTGGTGGCATACACAGGCACATTCACCTCTCTCAGAACATAGGGCAGTGCCCCGATATGGTCTTCATGGCCGTGGGTAATCACAAATGCCTTCACCCTGTCTATATTATCCTTCAGATAAGTAACATCCGGAATCACCAGGTCAATCCCCAGCATATCATCTGCCGGGAAGGACAGACCACAGTCCACCACAATAATACTGTCTTCATATTCGAAGGCAGTAATGTTCATACCAATCTGTTCAAGGCCTCCCAAAGGTATTATTTTCAGCCTTGAACTGCTTTTATTCTCTTTTTTCTTATTCACGCACTTTTCCTCCATATACGGGCATATGCCCTCTGCTCATACAATATGCCAGACAATGAAAAACACACAAAAACAGTGCCTGCACCCGTAACTCCCGCAACAGTTCCCGGCAGGGCACCCTGCATATCCTCCGGACAAATGGTGAATAAAGTCTGCATCCGCCGGTGCGTACTACTCCCGAATTCGCACCTGCGAAACTGTATCCAAAATAGATCCGGTCTGCCATATGTATTCCATAAAACTAAGTTAATCTACAAAAGAAACGTCATCCAGCATATTTTCAAATACACCGGCCACCGCCTTAAGTTCCTCGTCATCCGATACGATTGTATAGACGCTTTCTTCCTCGCCGTCCTGAGAGATATCCTTTAAAATAAGTGCTTCTCCGTCCCCCTCTTCAAAATCGGTCACTAATATATAATTGAAACCTCCGATACGGGTTTGCTCCAGCACATAGAAATCAACGGGATCCTCCCCGTCAGGATTAAAAGTAATTTTTTCCAGCTTGCTCAATTGTATTCCTCCTATTGTTTGGACCCGCGTAAATCCAAATATCCCTGCAAAATCAGGGTCGCCGCTATCATGTCCACATAGTCCTTACGTTTCTCCCTGCGGATACCGGCCTCCATCATTGCCTTGTCTGCCGATACGGTGGTCAGACGCTCGTCCCACATATAAACGGACAGTCCTGTCCTGCGCTCCAGCTTTTCCTTGAACTCCATGGTGAGCTCCACGCGTTCCCCTTCTGTGGCGTTCATGTTCTTAGGCAGTCCCAACACAATTTCTTCTACTTCATATTCTACTATCAACTGTTCTATTCTGGCCAAAGTCTGACGAAGTTTGTTTTCGTCCTTACGGCGGATAATTTCCACACCCTGGGCGGTAATCAGCAATGTATCACTGATAGCCACGCCTACAGTCTTCGAACCGAAATCCAATCCCATTATACGCATGGATATCCTCCCGCTACCAATTCTTGGTGCGAATATACTCTGTTAACAATTCCTCTATCAGTTCGTCACGTTCTACCCTCATAATCAGGCTTCTGGCGCTCTTATGACTGGTAATATAGGTAGGATCTCCACTGGCAATATAGCCTACAATCTGATTTACCGGATTATAGCCTTTCTCGGTAAGCGCTTCATATACAGTACTTAATACCTCCTTCACGCCGATCTCGGGCTCTGTCTCCACTCTGAAATATTGTGTATTCTCTAAGTCCTGCATGTAATCCTCTCTCTTCCTGCGCCTCACACGCAATCGTATCTTTTCCGTCACCTTATATCTTACCGCATTTGAAATCAAATTTCAATGCTAAAGACAGTTTGCCAGCAAGATTTCATCTGTTAATATCGACTTTACTTCCACCTGTGTAATACAATTAATACCGGTCCGTCCGGATGCGTTTTCCTCAGGCACTGCAACCTTTACATAGTCCTTGGTATGGCCCAGCAGATACCTGCTGCCGGCAATTACTTTTACCTCTTCAAAAAGCACCTCTGCCTCATGCCCCAGATACTCCCTGCGAAAAGCACCGGACTGCTCCTTCTCAAGCTGCAAAAGTTCATTGCTGCGCAAAGTTTTCACGGAATCCGGTACCTGCCCCGGCATCACCGCCGCCCGGGTACCTGCTCTCTTGGAATATTTGAAAATATGCATTTCAAAGAAGTTCACCTGATTTAAAAATGCCTTTGTAGTTTCAAACTCTTCATCCGTTTCTCCGGGAAATCCCACGATCACATCCGTGGTAATCGCCACCCGGCCAAAGGCTTTCCGCAAGAGTTCCACACTCTTCGAATATTCCCCGGCAGTATAATGTCTATTCATTCGCCTTAAGGTTTCATCACAGCCGCTTTGCAATGACAAGTGGAAATGGGGGCAAAGCTTGGGAAGCGCAGCCAGTCTGGCAGCATTCTCAGCAGTGACAATCCTGGGCTCCAGGGAACCGATACGGATTCTGTCAAGGTTCTCCACCTCATGTATCCGCTCTATCAGATCAATCAGCTTACTGCTGCCCGTATAATCTCTCCTTACACCATCTTCCCTGCAATGAATCCTGCATTCGCCGGTCTGCCATGCCTCATCCTCAAAATCAATGCCGTAGGAACTGATATGGATACCCGTAAGTACAATCTCACGGTAACCCGCTTTTACCAGCTCCCGGATTTCATGAAGCACATCCTCCGGTCTGCGGCTTCTGACTCGGCCTCTGGCATAGGGAATCACACAATAGGAGCAAAACTGGTTACATCCGTCCTGTATCTTAATACAGGCCCTGGTACGGTCCCCGGTCTGCTTCAAGATCATCTCTTCATATTCATAGGTATTATTTACATCAATTACAGAAGTACCGTGCAGGGTTTTGTCCCTTTCCTGCATAAAAGCTTCCAGAATGGGGACCAGATCCTTCTTACGGTTATTGCCGATGGCCAGATCGATACTGTCATCCTTTAACACATCTTCTTTGCCTGTCTGCACATAACAACCCACGGCCACCACGATGGCATCCGGATTTTTTTGCTTGGCACGATGCAGCATTTGTCTGCTTTTACGGTCTGCAATATTTGTAACAGTACAGGTATTTATAATATAAATATCCGCTTTTTCAGCAAATGGCACAATCTCGTACCCATTTTCTGACAAATTTTGTTGCATTACTTCTATTTCATATGAATTTACCTTGCACCCAAGGTTATGAAGTGCTACTTTTTGCATGTTTTTCTCCGTTATTTTTGTATTGTTTACATCTTGACTTTTACGGTGGCTGCCTTTAATATGGTTTCAGAAGGTAAGACACTATAAAGGAGGTCATATATATGAAAACAGTACGGATTTCTTTAAATTCCATTGACAAAGTAAAAGCATTCGTTAACGAGATTACTAAGTTTGATTACGACTTCGATTTAGTATCCGGCAGATACGTGATTGACGCTAAGTCCATCATGGGTATCTTCAGTTTAGATTTATCCAAGCCCATCGACTTAAATATTCATGCAGAAGACGGTATGGATGCAATCTTAGAAGCTCTGAAGCCTTACCTGGTATAAGAGTTCTCAATCACTTTGTTTTAAAAAGTCCCAAAGGCGGATCCCTTTGGGACTTTTTTATTTTGTCTTTTGGTTGACTGCTCTTACTCGCTTACAATGATTAACTCATCTGTTTTCAGTGCTGTCTCCACCAGTTCATCAATCTTTTCCGCCAGATTTTCCTCATGACGTCTGATAACGTTTACATTGGGCTTGGTCACGGGATGTTTTGCCACAAAGATGGTACAACAATCCTCGTAGGGCAGAATAGAGGTCTCATAGGTACCGATTTTTTCGGATACCTCCACGATTTCCTGCTTATCAAATCCAATGAGGGGTCTGTAGACGGGAAGCTCACACACCTCGTTGGTAGCAATCAGGGAATTCATGGTCTGGGAAGCCACCTGGCCGATACTCTCACCGGTAATCAGTCCCAGGCACTCGTTTTCCTTAGCAATATGCTCTGCAATACGCATCATATAACGGCGCATGATAATCGTCAGTTCTTCATGAGGACATTTCTCATAAATATACATCTGAATATCCGTAAAATTAATCACATGCAGATAAATGGGACCTGTATATCTGGATACCAGTCTGGCCAGATCCACTACTTTCTGCTTTGCCCTTTCACTGGTATAAGGCGGTGCATGAAAATATACCGCATCTATTTTAACACCGCGCTTTGCTATCATATAGCCTGCCACCGGCGAATCAATACCGCCGGATAAAAGCAGCATGGCCTTGCCGCCTGTTCCCACGGGCATACCGCCGGGTCCGGGAATAATCTCGGAATAAATATATATCTTACGCTCACGGACCTCAATATTAAACATAATCTGGGGCTCGTGTACATCCACCTTCATCTCCGGATATGCCTTTAAGATGGCATCCCCCATCTCCATATTGATGGTCATGGAATCCTTGGGATAGTTTTTACGGGTTCTTCTGGCATGTACTTTAAAGGTCTTGGTACAGCCGGGATATACATCGGCTATATACTGCACCACAGTTTCCTTCAGCTTGTCAAAGCCCTCGTCCTCCACAGCAATTACGGGACATATACCCGCAATACCGAATACGGTCTTTAACTTACCTACCACCTCGTCAAAATCAAATTCAGTCTGTGCTTCAATAAAAATACGTCCCTGGGTCTTATGGATGGAGAATTCTCCCTCACATTTCTTTAATGCGTACTTCATCTGCTGCACCAACGCATCTTCAAATAAATATCTGTTTTTACCTTTGATGCCGATTTCAGCATACTTAATCAAAAAAGCTGTAAACATCTGCTACCTGTGCCTTTCTATCTGCCTGCAGCCTCATCCGGCCGCCCTTTACCCCGAAAAAACCTTCCGGGCTTAGTGTCTGGTGTATTTCCTTAACATCGGTATTCTATCATACATTATTTTTAAAGTATAGTCAATTTCTTCCCTGGTGGTATATACGGAAAAACTGAAGCGGATGGTTGATTCTAATATAGCCTTATCCGCACCGATTGCCTTCAGCGTCTCGGATGGCTGGGGCTTGTGGGACGAACATGCACTGCCTGCGGACACATAAATGCCTGCATCCTCTAAGGTGTGCAAAAGCACTTCGCTACGCACACCGGGCACGGACACACTTACGATATGAGGCGCCGTCCCCCTGCCGGACATATCTCCGTCAACCAGGCCGTTTATCTGCACGCCTTCAATCTTCAAAAGTCCCTGTATGAAATATGCCTTCAGCTCATACAATCTCTCCATATCCTGAGGCAGGTGCCCATACAAAAGCTCTGCAGCCCTTGCAAGTCCCATATAACCGGGCACATTTTCCGTACCGGAGCGAAGCCCCGACTGCTGCCCGCCACCGTAAGAGATTCCATGCATTTTTACTTTTTCACCTACATATAATATACCAACACCCTTGGGACCGTGTATTTTGTGGCCGCTGATACTGAGCATATCAATCTGCATCTTTTTAGGATGAATCACTGCTTTTCCAAAGCCCTGGACTGCATCCACATGAAACAGGGTTTTGGGATTGATGCGCTTAATCAAAGTTCCCGCTTCAGCAATCGGTTGCAGGGAACCCACTTCATTATTGGTATGCATAATGGAAACCAGTATGGTCTCCGGTGTAATGGCCTGCTCCAGATCTTTCAGGCAGATACGTCCGCTTGCATCCACGGGCAGGTAAGTCACCGTATATCCTTCCGTCTCCAGATAACGCATGGTCTGAAGTACTGCGGGATGTTCGATACGGGTGGTAATCAGATGCATACCCTGTCTTTTATTGGCACGGGCCGCGCCTATAATCGCCAAATTATCGGATTCCGTTCCGCCTGAGGTGAAGAAAATCTCCTTCTCCTGTACCTTTAATATTTTAGCCAGGGAAGCCTTTGCCTGACGTACATAACGCTCCGCCTCCACGCCCTTCATATGCATACTGGAAGGATTGCCGTAGTCCTCGCACATCATCCTTGTAACCAGCTCCGCCACTTCCGGAAATACCCGGGTGGTGGCTGAATTATCCAAATATATTTCCATTACTGCCAATCTCCTATTCAATCACAGTCATTTATTACTAATATATGTTTGACCATTTCCTCCTGCTACCATGCTCCGGTCCGGGAGCAAATATCCTAAGAATTCCCTTCCAAATGATACATAATCCATGACAACATGGTAAAACCGGCGGTTTCCGTACGCAGGATTCTCTTACCCAGCGTAACGGGTTCTATACCCTTTTCCAATGCCTGCTCTATCTCTTTTTCTTCAAAGCCGCCTTCAGGACCGATAAATACTGCCACTTCCTGTCCGGGCCTGATACTTTCAATGATTTGTCTGGTCTTGCCCATATCCTCGGCCAGCTCATAGGGAATCATCCGTACATCCATCTCTGCGGCTCTTTTTAATGCCTCCTGAAAAGACATCACGAACATAATCTGCGGCACGATTCCCCGCTTACTCTGCTTTGCGGCCGCTTCAGCAATGCCCTGCCACCGCTGTATCTTTGATGCTGCTTTCTTATCATCCAGCTTGACCACGCAACGCTTGGTAGCCACCGGAATCACCTGAAATACGCCAAGCTCCACTGCTTTCTGGATAACCAGTTCCATTTTGTCCGCCTTGGGCAGCCCCTGGAACAGATATACTTTGGATGGCAGCTCCGTCTCCGCTTCCCTGATGAAACGCAATTCACAAAGCACCATATCCTCCTGCAAACCTGCTATGACGCAGTGATACTCCCTGCCATCTGCGCCGTTACTGACGGAGAGTTCCTCTCCCACCTTCATGCGAAGTACATTTTTTATATGATTTACATCATTTCCCTGTATAATGACTTTCTTTTCCCGCTCATAAATCTGGGCAGGATCTACAAAAAATTGATACATACCTAACCTCTTCCGTTTATCCCCACACACCGGGAGCGCTCCTGTTTGGTATTCTTGCGCCCACGTTCTATGCGGGCTTAGTGTTACTTTTTCTGCCGGTTACACTTACCCACTCGCCCTGGTAAGTCACTTCCAATACCTCCAGACCTGCAGCCTTTACTGCATCTACCACGGTCTGCTCCTTATCATCAATAATGCCGGAAGTAATATAGATTCCGCCGGGTTTTAACTGATTAACAATTACAGGTGTCAGGGGCACAAGCACATCTGCCAGAATATTGGCCACAACAATATCGTAACACTCATAGCCCACCTTGTCCTGAATTTCCTTATCCGTAATAATATTACCGATCATCATATCAAAGTCTTTTACATCAATACCGTTAGCGGCACAGTTCTGCGCCACTGCCTCCACAGCACAAATATCCAGGTCCGTACCTACTGCATGCTTTGCCCCAAACATCAGAGAAAGTATGGCCAGAATACCGCTACCGGTGCCCACATCCAAAAGCAGGGTGTCCGGCGTGATATACTTACGCAGCTGGCGGATGCACAGCTGGGTGGTCTCATGCATACCCGTACCAAATGCAGTGCCGGGATCAATATGCAACACCATCTTATCATTATCCTGAGGCTGAACATCCTCCCAGGAAGGAATTACCAGAATATCATCAATGTAAAACTGGTGGAAATACTGCTTCCAGTTATTAATCCAGTCAATATCCTCTGTCTCATCCACAGTGACACTGCCCTCACCGATTTCCATAAAGAAACGCAGTTCCTCCAGCTCCTGTTTAATATTTTCCAGAACAGTCTCCTTGTCCGTCACTTCTTCCTGCAGGGTCAAGGTACCGTCTTCATTCTGTTCCACAAAGAAATTCAGATAGGCGATTCCGTCATCCTCAGGACCATCCGGCAGTATATCCACAAACATCTGCTCCTTTTCCAGGGCTGTCAGCGGAATCTTATCCTCTATCTGTGCTCCCTCCAGTCCGATATCATACAGAGTACTGATGATAATATCCTCTGCCTCCGTAATTGTTTTTATACGAAATTTCACCCACTTCATACTTTGTTCCTTTCTGTCCGTGTAATTTATTTACCGTTAAGCATATAATAAAGATTCTGTCCGAACTGATACCACATATCGGACCATGAATCATATATGGCACATATGAAAAAGACCACCAGTACCACACCTATAGCAATCCCTATTTTCTTTTTTAAATTTGATAATTTGTTACCGTATACCACTAAAAGTTCATTCAGCTTTGCAAGCTCGCAGGCCAGAACATCCATTTCACTTTGGTCCTCTGAAATCTCAATCTTCTTGCCAAGCAAATCACTGACCTCTACATTTAACACTTCCGCCAACTGTATCAGCAATTCCGCATCCGGTACGGAAAGTCCTTTCTCCCATTTGGATACGGTCTGCCTTACAACATTTAATCGGGTAGCTAACTGCTCCTGGGAAAAACCTTTTTCTTTTCTCAGTGTTTTTAAATTTTCATTGAACATATTTTGTTCCCTCCTTGATTTTGTTAGCCACATCCTATCAAAGAAGCTCCGTTGCCACAAGCAACGCAAATTAACATTGTACAAACCGCATATTTAGTGGTTGTACACCTATGCTTACATACACATCTGCACTATCAATAGTCTCCCTATTACTATTTAAGAGGGTGTTGGGCAAATAGCGCAAATCTGTTTCGTCATACCCCATTTTAACCTTGAACCACCTAAAAAGCAGTACTTTTTACTCGATTTTGGGCATATACGTTGAAGCTTGGTTTCCTTGCCCCGTTTTGCCCCGATTTGCAGGGCATGATTCTACACTTTTATGTTATATACCCTCGTTCATTTTTTAACAAGAATATCTCATTAAGAAGCTCCTATTTCCCAAGCTCAGACTATCAATAAAACTCTCTAATAGTCCTGCAAGTGGGACATTCCGGAATAGTAATGACAAATCCTCCCACTATCAACGAAACACTTATCATCAAACACATCCAAAACACAAACCAACGCTTTTTAACTGCAAAGTAAATACACAAAATAAGCGCAGGAAGGGGCAAAAGCAGCAAACTAACTACGGTATACAGGATTGAAAATATACT
The DNA here is from genome assembly GCA_017513625.1 of Lachnospiraceae bacterium. Lineage (GTDB taxonomy): Bacteria > Bacillota > Clostridia > Lachnospirales > Lachnospiraceae > Acetatifactor. Next base: position 11,501 of record JAFXEW010000014.1, read on the forward strand.
TTCTGTGTGAGTCAGGACATTATGCTCTGCCGCTTTATATAGAAAAATCGGCCAAAGACAACAAACTAAGGGCAGTATGCCTAATATAATCCGTTGTTTCCTTGTAAACTTCCTCATTAGTCTTCCCTCCATACGTTTTTCACTCTCTTATTGTTACTCTCTCTCATAAGAATAAATGGCGTATTGATTCACCGGATCCACCAGCACCGTCATGGACAAATGGGGTTCCTCTGAATCATAAAACTACTTTTCATCTTACTCGTTTGCAGCATGGAAGTCAATGAACAAAAAGAAGCACTTGGAAGATGCGCCGCATGCTCCGGTCTCTCCCACCGGAAGGGCGCCTTCTCCAAGCACTTCAGAGGTTCATGTATTATGTTTCAATTTATTTCCAGAACTTCTTCTTTTTACCGTCCTTGCCTTCCTTAGGCTCCTCATCCTTCTTGCCTTCGGTAGCGTTTTTAACGGTATTTAAAGTATCGCCGGTCAGGGCGTCAAACTGCTTTAACAAATCCTTCGCCTCATTGCTGAGCTTATCAGGCACCTGTACCACCAAAGTCACATAGTGATCACCGCGGACATCCTTGTTGCGCAGGGAGGGAACACCCTTGCCCTTCAGACGCACCTTGGTTTCGGTCTGGGTACCGGCCTTTACGTCATAAATAACCTTACCGTCCACCGTATCAATGAATATCTCACCACCCAGTGCTGCTACCGCAAAGGACATAGGCACGGTAGAGTAAATATTGAGCTCGTTTCTCTGGAAAATAGGATGACGGCCCACGATTACCTCCACCAGTACGTCGCCTCTGGGGCCGCCGCCTGTGCCGGGCTCACCCAGTCCGGGCATGCGCTTGGACTGGCCGTTATCAATACCTGCGGGAATATCCACGGAGTATCTCTTGCGCATGGGAATGTAACCGGTTCCGCGACAATCAGAACACTTCTCTTTGATAATCTTACCGGAGCCCTGACAATCAGGACATGCCTGTACATTACGTACGGTACCGAAGAAGGACTGCTGGGTAAATACCACCTGACCCTTACCGCCGCACTTACTACAGGTTTCGGGCTGGGTACCGGGCTTTGCACCATTACCGTTACAGGTCTTACAGGTCTCCTTTACGGTCAGTTCAATTTCCTTTTCACAACCGAATACTGCTTCTTCAAAGGTTATCTGCACGCTGGTGCGCAGATTAGCCCCCTTCATGGGACCGTTATTGGCTCTGCCGGCAGAACGTCCCCTGCCGCCGAAAATATCACCAAATCCAAATAAATCACTGAATATATCACTAAAGTCAGCGCCGCTGAAATCAAATCCACCGGCTCCGCCTGCACCACCTTCAAAAGCTGAGTGGCCAAACTGATCATACTGACGTTTCTTTTCAGGGTCACTTAATACTGCATATGCCTCGGAAGCTTCTTTAAACTTCTTTTCTGCTTCCTGGTCCCCGGGATTTACATCCGGATGATACTTTTTTGCCAGAACACGATATGCTTTTTTAATTGCTGCGTCGTCAGCGTTCTTATCAACGCCCAGGACCTCATAATAATCACGTTTCTGCTCTGCCATATCTTCTCCTCATTTAACATGGCATGCACAGGCCCCGAAGGACCTGTGCTGCCTTAAAATCACTTTTCATCTTTAAACCTCACGGAAATCTCCGTCGATAATATCATCTTCAGCACCTGCTGCGCCGCCCATATCAGCACCTGCTGCACCGCCCATGTCGGGTCCTGCTTCGCCCTGTGCCTGCTGCATGTTCTCGTACATCTTGGTAAACAGGGACTGTGCACTGTTGGTCAGCTTTTCTTTTGCAGCCTTCAGTTCATCTACGTCGCTGTCAGTCATCTCCTGGTCCTTGGTTCTCTCCAGAATTGCCTTTACGGCTTCGATATCAGCCTGAACCTGAGTCTTGTCTTCTTCGCTAATCTTGTCGCCTACTTCGTTCATTGCCTTTTCAGTCTGGAATACGAAAGAGTCTGCTTCATTTCTTGCTTCAATAGCCTCTTTTCTCTTCTTATCCTGCGCTTCGAACTCAGCAGCTTCCTTTACTGCCTTTTCAATATCCGCATCACTCATGTTGGAGCCTGCGGTAATGGTGATATGCTGCTCCTTACCGGTACCCAGATCCTTTGCGGATACGTTTACGATACCGTTTGCATCAATGTCAAAGGTAACTTCGATCTGGGGGATTCCTCTGGGTGCAGGAGGGATACCGTCCAGACGGAACTGTCCGAGGGACTTATTATCCTTTGCGAACTGTCTTTCACCCTGTACTACATTAATATCTACCGCAGTCTGGTTATCAGCAGCAGTGGAGAATACCTGGCTCTTCTTGGTAGGGATGGTGGTATTTCTTTCAATCAGTCTGGTAGCCACACCGCCCATGGTCTCGATGGACAGTGACAGGGGCGTTACGTCCAGAAGCAGGATATCGCCTGCGCCGGCATCACCTGCCAGCTTACCGCCCTGTACAGAAGCACCGATTGCTACACACTCATCAGGATTCAGAGTCTTGGAAGGCTCCTTGCCGGTTAACTGCTTTACCTTATCCTGTACTGCAGGAATACGGGTAGAACCGCCTACCAACAGCACCTGACCCAGATCTGCATTGGTCAGACCAGCATCCTTCATAGCGTTCTGTACGGGGATAGCAGTTCTTTCTACCAGATCGTGGGTTAATTCATCAAATTTTGCACGGGTCAGATTTACATCAAAGTGCTTAGGCCCCTCTGCAGTTGCAGTAATGAAAGGAAGGTTGATATTGGTAGTCATGGCACTGGATAATTCCTTCTTTGCCTTTTCTGCAGCTTCCTTTAATCTCTGCATAGCCATCTTATCTCCGGATAAGTCTACGCCTTCAGCCTTTTTGAATTCGCTAACCATCCAGTCGATAATCTTGTTATCAAAATCATCACCGCCTAAGTGGGTATCACCGTTGGTGGATAATACTTCGATGACACCGTCACCGATTTCAATAATGGAAACATCGAAGGTACCGCCACCTAAGTCGTATACCATGATCTTCTGCTCTTTTTCATTGTCCAGACCGTATGCAAGTGCTGCTGCAGTAGGCTCGTTGATGATACGCTTTACATCCAGACCTGCAATCTTACCTGCATCCTTGGTTGCCTGACGCTGTGCGTCGTTGAAGTATGCGGGAACGGTAATAACCGCTTCTGTTACCTTTTCACCCAGATAAGCCTCTGCATCAGCCTTTAATTTCTGCAGAATCATTGCAGAAATCTGCTGGGGAGAGTACTTCTTGTCATCGATGGTACGGCCTTTGTCAGTACCCATATCTCTCTTGATGGATGCGATGGTCTTGTCTGCATTAGTTACTGCCTGACGCTTTGCGGGCTCACCCACCAGTCTTTCTCCTGTCTTTGTAAATGCAACTACGGAAGGTGTAGTTCTTGCGCCTTCTGCGTTTGCGATAACGGTGGGCTTACCACCTTCCATAACAGCCACACAGCTGTTGGTAGTACCTAAGTCAATACCAATAATCTTGCTCATGTTTGTTCCTCCTCTTAATTCACTACTCTTTCCTTTGATACTTAGATTGTTACTGAAACCATACTATATCTGACTACCGTATCACGGTAGGTGTAACCTTTTAAAAGCTCCTGTGCAACAATGCCGGATTCGTATTCATCGCTTTCCGTCTGCATTACCGCATTGTGAAGATTCGGGTCAAATTCCTTACCCACTGCCTCAATAGGCTTTACTTCCAGTTTCTCAAGCTCAGCCATCAGCTGCTTGTAAACCTTGCGCATGCCGTCTACAAATGCATCATCCTCGTCAGCAGGATCCACTGTAGCAAATCCTCTCTCGAAATTGTCCACTACCGGAAGCATCTTTTCAATAATACTCTTGGCTCCGGTCTCAAACATGGCCTGTTTCTCTTTTTCCGTTCTCTTACGGAAATTCTCAAACTCTGCCATCTGACGCATTACCTTATCTTCTAACTGGGCTATTTGCTCCTTGTAAGCTTCTTCCTTTTGCTTGGCCTGCTTTTTGGAAGCACGCTTCTCGGTCCATCCGGACTTTCCGCCTGCTTTTCCTGCATCTTCCGCAGCTTCTGCACTATCGGTTTCTGTAGCGCCGTCTTCAGTCTTTTCAGCAGTATCTGCTTCTGCACCTTCCACGGTTTCTTCCTGCACCTCTTCGGTTACGGTCTCTTCAGCTCCTGCCATTCCGTCACCGGTGATTTCTTCGGTCAAATCTTTATTTTTTGCCATCTTACTCTTCCTTTCTATGTCAAATAACGGTCCTTAGACCTGTTATTTGTCCTCTTCCCTGTATAGTACATCCAGCTGGTTTTGCAGATTCCGCAATGTACGGACTACCTTGTCATAATCCATTCTCTTGGGACCGATGATACCGATGGTACCCTTCATTCCTTCTCCCAGCTCATATGTGGCCGTAACCACACTGCAGTCCTTCATGCTCTGCACCGGCGTCTCATTACCGATGTACACCTGAATACCCGTACCGTTCTCTTCCAGCAGCGTCTCCTGCACCAGTCCGGTCAGCTGTTGCTTTTCCTCAAAGGTATTAATCAGCTCACTGGCCCTTTGCTGGTCTGCCAGCTCCGGATAGCGGAAAATATTATTGGTACCGCTGGTATAAATCTCCAGGTCCTCATCCGCTTTAATAGCCTCTGCCACCGCATCAATCACTTCACCCACGATATCGCTGTGAATCCCCGCCTGCTGCTTCATATCAGCAATCATAGCCAGATTAATATCTTCTATGGAAAGCCCGTTTAAATGGGTATTCAGCAAAATATTCAGCTTCAGCACCGTCTCTTCCGACAACTCCTGCTGCACGTCCAGCAGACTGTTTTTAATCACATTGCCTTCACTGACGATTACCGCCAGGATGTGTGCCGCATCCACCTTGGACAGCTGGATGAATTTCAGCTTGTTCCGTCTGGTGTTCGGAGCCGAAATCATGGTGGCATACTGGGTATTCTGAGCCAGCACCTTTACCACCTGCTTCAGCAGGTTCTCCATTTTATCCTGACGCTGAAGGAGCAGTTCCTTCATCTCATCTGCTTCCCGCTCCTTTTCCTCCATCATGGTATCCACATAAAACCGATACCCTTTGTCTGAAGGAATACGCCCGGCAGAAGTGTGGGGTTGCAGGATGTAACCCATTTCTTCCAGGTCTGCCATCTCATTCCGTATGGTAGCTGAGCTTAAATTCAGGTCCGTGTACTTGGAGATGGTCCTGCTGCCTACAGGCTCACCTGTCTCCAGATAATTACGGATAATCGCTTTTAATATAATTCTCTTTCTGACATCCAGCTCCATCCCTTCACTCCTTTTCAGAATCCGGAATTACAAAAACATCTGTCATTCGACATTATTAGCACTCATCCAAAAGGAGTGCTAACACCGTCTGTACATAAAATATCACTCTGCCTATATAATGTCAACTTCTTTTCCCGAAAATATTTATAAAAAAAGTATTAACAGACTCGGGCGTTTGTCCTTACGATAAATGCACTAAAACGAATTCAGCCCACTCCCCAAACTCCTTGATTTCTGATATACTGTGGTAGAAGTATAACCTCAATATCAATGGAAGAATAATTAAGGAGAAGATTACCATGTTTGATTGCGGATTCACCAGAGAAAACAAGTGGTTCCGGTACCGAGCCGGTGCCATCATTATTGAAGAGGGCTGCGTGCTCTTTGCCGGAAACAGCAACGAAGACTATCTGTATTCCATCGGAGGCGGTGTCCATATGGGCGAAACTGCCGAAGATGCAGTGATGCGGGAGGTCTTTGAAGAGACCGGCGTACCCTATGAGATTGACCGCCCGGCAGTGATTCACGAGAACTTCTTTGATGAAAATCAGGGCACCCTGAAAGGGTACGACTGCCACGAAATCAGCTTTTATTTCCTCATGAAACCAAGGGGCACCAAGGAGCTTTGCAGCAACAGCTACTCCCACGGTGCTAAAGAAGAAATGCACTGGATACCCATTGAGGATTTGGATAAATACAAGGCTTTCCCTACTTTTTTGAAGGAATATCTAAGCAGGGAGCATACAGGCATTGAGCATATCGTCACCGACGAGAGAATAAACAAACCCTTTGCTTCTCTGGAAACACCATCCCAAGAGGAGAATTCCTGTGAAAAATAAATTTCCCACAGACGAATTTATGCCTGGGGCTCCAAGTTCGCAGGTTATGGAAAGGACGGGTTATTCATATGAGCTTTATTACTACTTATACAGGAAAACATCTGGACCCACTGGCGCCGGATATGAATATGGTGGACATTAGGGACATAGCCCATTCCCTATCCCTGACCTGCAGAGGAAACGGTCAGGTGAAAAGCTTTTTCTCCGTGGGACAGCACTGCATTAATTGTGCGCTGGAAGCGGAGCAGAGAGGTTGCAATGCCAGACTTGTACTGGCCTGCCTCATTCATGATGCAGCCGAGGCCTATCTGTCCGATGTACCCAGGCCGCTGAAGCAATGCCTGCCGGAATACTGCCTTGCAGAAAAACGTCTGTTGGATCTGATTTATACCAAATATCTGGGCAGTCCCCTTACGGAAGCAGAGGCCCGTGAGCTGAAATCCATTGACAATGACATGATGTATTACGATATGAAGGAACTGCTGGGGGAGACCATTCGGGAAACTCCTCCCCTTATACACATACCGTTATATTACGGCCCAACGCCCTTTGAGCAGGTGGAACAAACCTATCTGTCCCTTTATGAGAAATGGAGAAACACCTTAGGAGGTACCTATGCTGATTCCAAGACATTATGAAAATCTGAAAGTATTACATGAAAATACCATGGCAAACAGAGCTTACTATATCCCGGCTTCTGCAGTCATGGAAGATCCGGTGCGTCACCGTGAATACTCAGACCGCTTTCAACTGTTAAGCGGTCAGTGGCAATTCCGTTTTTATGAGAGCATCCATGATTTGCGGGATGCATTCTATGAGGAAGGATATGACTGCTCCGGCTTTGACACCCTGCCCGTTCCTTCCCTATGGCAAAATCACGGCTATGACAGCCATCAGTATACCAACGTGTGCTATCCCATCCCCTTTGACCCGCCCTATGTACCTCAGGACAATCCCTGCGGCGCATATATCAGGGATTTTGACTTCCACAAAGAGGAGGGACTACCCCGCACCTTTTTGAACTTCGAAGGCGTAGACTCCTGCTACTATGTGTGGCTTAACGGTCACTATGTGGGATACAATCAGGTGTCCCATTCCACCGGAGAGTTTGATGTATCCGATTATATCAAAGAAGGACGGAACCGCCTGGCAGTGCTGGTGCTGAAATGGTGCGACGGCACTTACCTGGAAGATCAGGACAAATTCCGTATGAGCGGTATTTTCAGGGATGTCTACCTGCTGAAACGCCCCCGGAACTTTGTGCGGGATTATTTCGTGACTACTGAATTTACACCTTATTCCCATACCGATACCCGTCATTGCTCTACTGACCAAACTTCTTTCGATGCCATTACGCATCAAACATCCGAAGGCTCATACGATCGGACTTACACTGCCAAATCAAACCCGGACGAAGCTACTTCCCGGGATGATTCCTCCGCCACGGTACGTATCCACTTAGACTATATGGAGGACATCTGCTCCACCACCCTGCGGCTACTGGATGCACAAGGAAATGAAATCGCCGTAAGTCATCAAAGCAATGGGAATACAATCCCGGACTGCCAAAAGGAGGGCTATGCCCTGACTGTCTGTTTTCAGGTGCCCGAACCTACCCTATGGAATCCGGAAGCACCCTATCTGTACACCCTGGTGCTGGAGACTCCCGGTGAAATCATTACAGACCGGGTAGGAATCCGTCATATGGGCATTACAGACAAGATGCTGCTCTTTAATGGCCAAAATATTAAATTCCGTGGAGTAAACCGTCACGACAGCGACCCTGTCACCGGTTTTGCGGTTACTTTAGAACAGATGGAAAAAGATTTGACTTTGATGAAACAGCATCATTTTAACGGGATACGTACCAGCCACTACCCCAATTCCCCGCTGTTTTATCAGCTTTGCGATGAATACGGTTTTTATGTAATAGATGAAGCAGATGTGGAGGCCCACGGTGCCTGCTCCCTTTATTTGGCAGACGGCAGCTGGCCGGTCAGGGATGCCAGCTGGAACGAAGGCATTGCCGAAAATCCGGATTTTGTAGAGCCCATACTGGACCGGGTGCAAAAATGTGTACATCGGGACAAAAACCGGCCCTGCGTAATTTTCTGGTCCATGGGCAATGAAAGCGCTTACGGCATCGCCTTTGAAAATGCCCTGAAGTGGACCAAGGAATTTGACCCCACAAGGCTCACCCATTACGAGGGTGCCCTGCACCGCAAGCACAACCGCAGCTATGATTTTTCCAATATAGACATATTCAGCATGATGTACGCTTCTCCGGATGATATCCGCCAATATCTGGCCGGCGACTTTGACAAGCCCTATCTGCTGTGCGAATACTGCCATGCCATGGGCAACGGCCCCGGGGATTTAGAAGACTATTTCAGACTGTTTCAGGAGCACGACTCCCTTTGCGGAGGCTTTGTCTGGGAATGGTGTGACCACGGCATCTTCAAAGGATATGCCCCCAACGGAAAGGCTATGTACTACTACGGCGGTGACCACGGTGAAGAAATCCATGACGGTAATTTCTGTATGGACGGACTGGTCTATCCGGACAGAAAACCCCATACAGGCCTTTTAGAATATAAAAATATCCACCGACCCCTGAGGGTGGTGGATTATGATAGTACAAGCGGTCTGTTAACTCTCCGCAATCATCTGGACTTTACCCATGCAGAAGATATGGTGTCCGTTACTTATGAAGTGGATTGCGACGGAGAAGTAGTTTCCCACGGAAGTTTACCGGAGGTCAGCATACCTCCCCACGGCACGGCTGCGGTTACACTGCTTCCTGAAATTCCCGAGCAGGGGCACTGCTATCTGAAGCTCTATTATCACGCACGAGAAAATACAGCTTTCTTCCGCAAGGGTACCGTACTGGGCTTTGAAGAGCTGCCACTGTCCAATGGAGACAGCCGCAATCAGATTCCATGCATTATGTGCGAAAGAGAAGCCTCTGAGCAGCCTCCCCTGGAGCTCACTGAAGACGGTCCTTATCTGCTAATAAAGGGCGGCAACTTCCTTTACCGTTTCGATACCCGAAAGGGCCTCTTTGACAGTCTGGTCTTTGAGGACCTGGAATACCTGCAAAGTCCCATGGAAGTAAATATCTGGCGCGCCCCCACAGACAACGACAGACATATTCAGAATAAATGGCGGGAAGCCCGTTATCACAGTTCCTCCCATAGAGCCTACAGTGTAACACCCCATTACGGTGAGCAGGAAATCACCCTGCAGGTAAAAGGTGCCATGACAGCGGCTGTTATCCAGCCCTCCATGCACATTGACACCACCTGGCGCATCCGCCGGGACGGCCGCCTGTCCCTTACCATGGATGTACAAAAGGATCCTGCCTTTCCCGTACTCCCCCGCTTTGGCCTGCGCTTGATGCTGCCTGAAGCTATAAATCAGGTCTTCTATTACGGCATGGGCCCCTATGAAAGCTACAGGGACAAGCACCATGCAAGCATGCACGGTCTCTATTGCAGTACGGCAGAAGGTCTGCACGAGGACTATCTGCGTCCCCAGGAAAACGGCAGCCATTTTGACTGTGATTATGTAAAGATAAACGGTAACGGCCACGGTCTTTTCGTCACCGGTCCCAAGTCCTTTTCCTTCAATGCTTCTCCTTATACCCAGGAGGAGCTGACGAATAAAAGACACAACTATGAACTGGAACCCTGCGGCAGTACCGTACTGTGTCTGGATTATGCCCATCACGGCATCGGCTCCAACAGCTGCGGTCCCGGCCCCGCAGAGGAGTATCAGTTTAAGGAAGAGTCCTTTACCTTTGAACTGACCTTGATATTAGGAGAGTCTGCTACTTAATTCCAAGTAGCAGACTCTTTTGCTTACTTATTTCACCGCTTCTGCAACGGGATACTCTTTTCCGTCAAAGATAAAAGCTTCTACCTGCTCCAAATCAAGCAATGTGGCAAAGGCCGTCCATATACCGCCGTCATATAATGACCCATCCAGCTGATTCATCACCTTCTTTTCATCATTCTGGATGTGATATTCCGTTCCGTCCTTTAACTTCACAGAGACCTCCTGTCCACCGTCCTTGATTCCATATACCATAAAATCAAAGCCGGACAATACCGCTTGCGTATCACCCTTTTCATCCGCCCACTTCAGTGTAGGCACGGATTCACCTATGGGGATATCCACGGTCAGAATATTCTGCAATTTACCTCCAGGAATCCCTTTCGCATACTGACGCTCTTTTACTACCAGCTTGGCATTTTCTTTTTTCACATTATGAATCAGCATGATACAGGTCTTTATATTCTCATCAACAGAACTTTCTCTTAAAAAGACCACGTTTTTTCCGAGGCTTCCGCCCACACCGAACAGTAGCTGACCCACACGGGGTGCAGCGTATATCTCAGGAGTCTCCCTGCATGCAAGCTCCCAGGTATCATCATAATAGGGATCAACTGTGGCCACCTCATACCACTTTCTGCCGTCCCCTGTCTTATTGGTAATGGTAAACTGAAGCGCACCGGCCCCGGTCTCCCCGTTATACATGCAATAATCCACTGTAATTTTATAAGTATCATTTTCATCCGTATAACACTTTTCATCCGTGGGAGCATATTGTACATAATCCTCTACCACACTCTCATCTGCATTGCCAAAGATTTTATCAAACAGATTCAGCTTATCCGCCGCCATTGCACCGGCCGGAATCAATATCACACATGCCGCTGCTATTAAGGCTGCTTTTACACCCTTACGTTTACCCGTCACCGGCTCTCCCTGCATATTTTCAAGTACACGCTTTTTCATGTCATTCATCTCCCTTTCCGTGACTTGGGACTCAAAGGATATCACCTCGCCATCCCTGATGTCTATATACCTACCGGTTTCATTTACTTTCATAAAAAGCACCTCCTTCTATCAATCCATTTTTAAGTGACTCCCGCTTTCTTCTGATTCTGCTTTCCACATTATCCTCCGAGAGACCTGTTTGAGCAGCAATTTCCCTGACCTTATAATTGTAAAAAAAGCGCAGAACGAAAATCTGTCTGTCCGGCTCCTCCATTTGGTCTATTAATTCATGGACCAGATTAAAATTAAATCTCCGGGCATATTCTGTTTCCAAATCAACTCCCCAGGTACCAATAAGACCTTCTATGGTAGCAATGTCTTCGCCAATCACTTTGCCTTCCACTTTCGCTTTACTTTGCCGTAATTTATCCAGCGCCTGGTTTCTTGCCATCCGGCAGATAAGCCCCTTCAGACTTCCCGTCACGCTTTTACCTTCCTTAGCAAAAAGCCAAAGCTTTATGAAGGTTTCCTGCACCGCATCTTCCGCAGCACAGCTTCCCGCGTCACGCAAAATGTTTGCACATATAGCCTTCACGGTGGGCATATAAAGTTCTATTATGCGGCTCATACCTTCGTCAGGAGATACTCTCAACTGGGCCAGAAGTTTTTTGTCCTTTTTATCCATTCCATTTCTCCGGTAAGTATCGTTTCGTTACTTGAAAGCGCTTTCATATATACAGACGTATTATATCCCTGCTTTCCGTCAAAAAACAAAAAAGGATTCCACGCATTATGGCATGGAATCCTTTCATATCCTCTGTTAATATGTGACTTGTCCCTTAAGGATTAGTCAATGATATTAGGGTCGTTTGCTTCTTCCGCAACGGGGTTCTTACTCATGGTAAGGAGTTTGTCTCTCATCTCGTTCTCGATTCTCTGAAGCTCAACCTCAGCAGCTGCACGCTTTGCTCTGCCGTCTTCCTGAATCTTCATCACTTCGTCAAAGGTACTGATTAATACCTGGTTGGTCTGAGTCAGTGTCTCCACGTCGATAATACCTCTCTCTGCTTCCTTAGCGGTTTCAATAGTAGCAATCTTTAATGCGTCAGCATTTTTCTTTAATAACTGATTGGTCATGTCTGTTACTTCACGCTGTGCCTTAGCAGCATCTGCGGAGTGTCCCAAACCGATGGCGATAACCATCTGGCTCTTCCACAGAGGAATGGTATTTACCAGAGTGGACTGGATCTTTTCGGACATAGCCATGTTGTTATTCTGAATCAGACGGATCTGGGGAGCCATCTGCAGTGCAACTGTTCTGGTCAGCTCCAGGTCGTAAATCTTCTTTTCAAATCTGTCAATCTGTGCGGAGAAGTCCTTAGCAGCCTGGGTATCCTCAGGCAGACCGCTCTGCTCAGCCTTGGCAATCAATGCGGGAAGCTCGTTAGTCTTTGCGCTCTCCAGCTTCTGCTTACCTGCCAGAATGTACATAGTCAGCTCTCTGAAGTAATTCAGGTTCAGGTCATACATCTTATCCAACACAGCGATATCCTTTAACAGGGTAATCTGGTGATTCTCCATGGCACCTACGATTTTATCGATGTTGGCATCTGCCTTATCGTATTTAGCCTTCATCACTTCCAGCTTGTTGGAGCTCTTTTTGAAAAAGCCGAAGAAACCCTTGGTCTCCTCTTCATCTTCAAATGCCTTTAACTCAGCGATAACATTGGTCAGCAGTTCACCAACCTCACCCATGTCCTTGGTGCGTACGTTGTTTAATGCGCTTTCGGAAAACTCGGCAATCTTTTTCTGGCTTGCTGCGCCGTACTGGATTACCTGATGTGTATTGGTCAGGTCTATCTGGGTAGCAAATTCATCTACAATTTTCTGCTCTTCCGGGGTCAGTTGCACGATCTGAGGTGCAGTCACTTCTTCTGCTTCCTTCAGAACCACTTCTTCCTTAACTTCAGCAGTAGGATCCAGTGTAAGCACGGGAGCTGCAGGTGCATCCTGGGGTTCCAGCGTCAGTGTAGGTGTTACAGATGTTTCCTTCAATAATGTTTCTAAATCATTTGTCTTTGTGGTATCCATAAGAACCTCCCTCTATCAGTTATTTCATTTATTTATTGATACGGTCTCCATTTCCATCTCTTTGGTCAGTCCTTCCCTGGCCAACATGGTCTGGAGCACCTGTGCATCCGTGGTTACATCGAAAATACTGCTCTGGAACAGGCTGTTAAGCAGTTCCACAAAAGCCTGGTTAATGGTATCCAGGGTCTTTTCGATTTCTTCCTTCGCATCCAGTACCTCCTTACCCGGTACACTGATGGCATCATACTCCTTGTATGCTTCCACCAATTTCAGGGTAGTAGGAAGATAATATTCCATTACCTTTTTCATACGGGGCATCTGATCCGGCTCCTTGGCCACCTTGGAAAAAATCTCCTTCAGGATATTCTCCAGCTGATACAGCTTTTCAGAGACCGCTTCTCCTTCGATCACATCATTCAATTCCCGCAGTTTCTTGATATATTCATGTCCTTCATTGACCATTGCCTGCAATTCCGTCTGCTGCTTGTCCCTTGCTTCCTTTACCAGTTCGGAAGGCGTAGGTCCCTGGGCTTTAGCCGCCTCCTGCTGCAGGGCACCCGTATACTTTTTCCAGGCCTCTTCCGTAAGGAACAGGTAGTCTTCCTTTTTATCCAGACGTGCGGTGGGCAGTATGCCCTTGCGCAATATCTTGCGGATCAGCTTACGCATAGCCTTTTTGCCCATGCCCGATCTGCCGGCCAGGTCCTGCACAGCGCCGCAGAAATCACTGCCGCACAATTCCACCAAACGTTTTGCCTTTCCGTGATAGCTGACCATGTCGATTCCCTGCACCAACATGTACAAAGAAAACGCAAATAACAATACCCAAAGCAACAGTGCCGGGAATATATCCACCATTGCCAATATCATAAACACCAGAAAGGGCACCATTCCCATGCCACCGAACACAATCAGCAGAATGCCTCCTGCCAGAACACCGTTCTTAACCGGCACCTGTGCGGCAATCTGTCTCTGAAGTGCCCGCTCTCTGATACGCTGCTGGGCCTGTCTGTTTCGTTCCTCCTGACGTGCCCTCTCCTGCTGGTACTGCTGCCGCTGTACTTTTATCCTGGCTTCCCGGATCTGGTCCCAGTATTCCTTGGAATAATTACTCTTGGCATTCTGCTGGGAACGCATCCATTCTTCCTTTTGGAGCCATGCATTGGATGCCTTGATGCCTGCATCGTTCAGTGCCGTGTTCACCGTTTCGGATATCATTGTATTTAATCGTTTGAAATCACCGGTCACCAATGCCTCACCTACGGCACCTTTTATCTGTTCACCCAGATTATTCAGATTCTGGTTGTCACTCATCCCCAATAACCTAACCTTTCCTATACGCAGTATATTCCGCATGAAACATCCTGCTCACTGATAAGTGTATCATGTCAATCTGTCTATCGCAATCTTTAAATGACCGATAAAGCTGATTTACCGGTCATTTAATAAAAAATTAATCAGGACTTATTTAAAAAGAAAGAAATAAGCCAATACAACGATACCCAGCACGATACGATACCAGCCAAATACCTTAAAGTCATGCTTCTTAATATAGCCCATCAGGAATCTGAGTACCAGCATGGATACCGCAAAGGATACCACTACGCCTACCAAAAGCAGTCCCAGCTCCAGTCCGGTAAAATCAAATCCGAACTTCACAATCTTTAACAGGCTGGCTCCGAACATAACGGGAATTGCCAAAAAGAAAGTAAACTCTGCCGCTACGGTTCTGGACACGCCGATAAGAAGTGCCCCTACAATAGTAGCTCCGGAACGGGACGTGCCGGGAAAAACAGCCGCTATCAGCTGGAACAGACCGATGAGCATGGCCGTATTGTATGTAAGCTCTGCCAGGTCACTAATCTTTGCGCTGCGGCCTTTATTTCTGTTTTCAATTACAATGAATGCAATACCGAATACAATCAGGGCAATGGCTACGCATACGGGGTTGTAAAAAAGCGCCTCAAACACATCATCAAAAAGCAGACCGATGATTGCTGCCGGCACACATGCCACGATTATCTTAAACCATAGGGACATAATATCTTCTTTAATAAATGACATAAACCCTGTTTTACCTTCACGTTCTTTTTTACTCAAAGCAAAGGGCCATATCTTGCTCCAGAACAGGACTACCACTGCCAATATGGCTCCCAGCTGGATAACTACATCAAACATATCAAAAAAGCCTTCGCTGGTTCCCTGAAAAGGAAGAAATTCCTCCACCAATATCAGATGTCCCGTGCTGCTGATGGGAAGCCACTCCGTAATACCTTCTACGATGCCGTAAATAATTGCTTTTAAAAATTCAAACATGTCTAAATCTAACCTTTCTTTTTTCTATATTGATAGTACACGAAATCTCTCACGGTTGCAATACCCCATTCTTGCACATTACCACTCCCTATCGTGCACATCTTACCATTGAAAAACTTAAATTAATTTAGTATATTAATACAAACGAAAGAAAATTCTTACGCCAAGAGCAGAAGGGAGCGAATAATTTATGAGTAATGATTCCTTTCGTAACAGACAAAACGGTTTTGAGACCATGACAAACAAAAAAGATCCCAACGCGGCAGTGGGTAAGATACTGGCCATCGTATTCGGTGTACTGGCAGTAGTGGTAATCCTGTTCAACTGCGCATACCAGATACGCGAGCAGGAGCAGGCAGTACTGATTACCCTGGGAAAAGCCCAGGCAGTAACGGACCCCGGCCTTCACTTTAAAATACCTTTTATACAGCAGGTAAAAAAGGTAAACACCACTATTCAGGGATTTTCCATCGGCTACAATGTGGAATCCAATGAAAGCACCGCAGAATCCATGATGATTACCTCTGATTACAACTTTGTAAATGTGGACTTCTTTGTGGAGTACCGCTATACCGATCCCGTGAAGGCTGTATATGCCTCCAAGCACCCTGTGGAAATTCTCCGCAATGTGAGCCAGAGCTGTATCCGTACGGTCATCAGTACATATGATGTAGACAGTGTGCTGACCACCGAAAAGGACGAAATCCAGACCGCAATTAAAGATATGATCATGCAGGAACTGGATAAGCAGGACATCGGCTTACAGCTGTTTAATATCACCATCCAGGACTCCGAACCTCCCACCGAGGCCGTCATGGAAGCATTTAAGGCTGTAGAAACTGCCAAGCAGGGCAAGGAAACCGCCATTAACAACGCAAAGAAATATCAGAATGAGCAGTTACCCTCCGCACAGGCAGAGGCAGACGGTATCCTGAAAGATGCAGAAGCCCGCAAAACCGAACGTATCAACGAAGCAAACGCACAGGTGGCACGTTTTAACGCTATGTACGAGGAATATGTTAAGAACCCTAACATTACCAAACAACGTATGTTCTATGAAGCCATGGAAGAAATTCTTCCCGATTTGAAGGTCATCATCGAAAGCCCCGACGGCAATGTACAGTCCTTCTATCCGGTTGAGCCCTTTACCGGCAACTAAGAATTTACCATTGACACAGTTTAACGAAGATACGTTAGCGGCCCGGTTACGGGCTGCGGAATTGGAGTATATATGAAAGCTATTAAAAAGATTATATTAATCGCAGTACTGTTTGTGCTCATCATCGTGGGTGCTTCCGGTATTGTAATCACCAATGAAAATGAATACAGTCTGGTCCGCCAGTTCGGCCGAATCGACCATGTAGTGGAAGAAGCCGGAATCTCCTTTAAGATTCCCTTCATCCAAACCGTGGATACCTTACCCAAGACCACACTTTTATACGATTTACGTGAATCCAATGTTATTACCAGCGACAAAAAGACCATGATCAGCGACAGTTATATTCTGTGGGAAATTACGGATCCCGTTAAATTTGCACAGACCCTGAACTGCTCAATCACCAATGCAGAAACCCGTCTGGATAATGCGGTTTATAACTCTACCAAAAATGTAATCAGTAGTATTACCCAGGAGGAAGTCATCACCGGAAGAAATGGTGAGTTATCTGCCACTATCGTTAAAAATATCGGCAATACACTGGACCAGTACGGCATCCGTCTCTTGGCCTTTGAAATCAAGCAGCTTGATCTGCCCGGTGACAACAAAGCCTCTGTATACGAGCGTATGATCTCCGAACGTGACAATATCGCTGCTACTTATACTGCAGAAGGTAGTTCTGAAGCACAGAAAATCAAAAACTCCACCGACATGCAGGTGACCGTGCTTTTGTCCGAAGCAGCCAAGGATGCTGAAATCCTTATTGCAGAAGGCGAGGCGGAATACATGCGCATCCTCTCCGAGGCTTATTCCGACCCTGACAAGCAGGAGTTCTATAATTTCGTAAGAAGCCTGGATGCTTTAAAGGTATCCATGACCGGTGAAGACAAAACCGTCTTCCTGTCACCGGATTCTCCCATTGCCCGGATTTTCTACGGACAATAATTTCATTCGATATCAAGAGAACTACGCACTCTGATATAACCCCCCGTGCCCACGCCCACCGCGTGGGCCATCTTTTTGCAGTTTATTAATATATTTGGGGATGATATCACAGATTTGACACATTTTTGTTATATGATGGGCGAAGAATAGTGTCTCCGACGGCCAAAAACATTGCCTGCCCAAAGACACAGGAAGGAGTATTATGAAAAGACTTTTTACATTATTATTGATTAGTGCACTGAGCACCGGCCTGATGACCGGCTGCGGTCAAACTCTGGCAGATGTGGGCACAGATTCTTTTTATGAGTCCCGGGAGCAGTCCAGGGAAAACGCACCCTCATCTTCCGAAGCCGAAGAAAATCAGGAAGTTCTGACTTCTTATACAGTTCCTGCAAATGCTTTCCGCATCCAGCTTTCCGACACGGGCTGCACATTGGATGACCAGCCCCTTTCCACGGAGCCGGACTCAAGAGTTTATGCAGCCAATGACATTGTCTTTTATGAGGAAGGCCAGGGCTTTACTTACGGGGAAGGCACTGCCGCAGATGAACATTCCCGGGCAGAAGCAGATACCCATACCGTGATTCACATTACTCAGCCCGGTGATTATGCAATAGAAGGTAAGCTTTCTGCCGGCCAGATTGCTGTTGACTTGGGTGACGGTGCCAAAGAAGATCCCGAAGCGGTGGTTAACCTGTACTTAAACGGACTGGATATCACCTGCAGCGTAGCTCCCGGTGTGATTTTTTACAACGTATATGAATGCGGTAGCACAGATACGGAAACCGCCACTTACAAGGTGGACACCAAGGATGCCGGTGCCAATGTATTCATCTGCGACGATACGGTAAATACAGTTAACGGTTCCTATGTAGCCCGCATCTACAAGTCCTACGAACTGAATGAAGAAGGGACGGAAGTCATTGATAATAAAAAGCTGCATAAATACGATGGTGCTTTTTATTCCAAACGTTCCATAAACATTTACGGCGGAAACGGCACCCTTAATATCAATGCCGAAAATGAAGGTTTGGACAGTGAACTGCACCTGACCGTTAACGGCGGCAATATCAACATTGTATCCGGCAATGACGGCATTAACACCAATGAAGATGAGGTGTCCGTGACCACGGTTAACGGCGGTAATCTGAACATTCTGGTATCCGGCACCACCGGCGAAGGAGACGGTATCGACTCTAACGGCTGGCTGGTAATTAACGGCGGCACAGTCACTGCGGCAGCTTGCGGGCATAGCGGCGATGCAGGCATTGACTCCGACATGGGCATCCATGTAAACGGCGGTACCCTGATGGCCTCCGGCAATATGTATGACCGTTTGGAAAAAGATTCAAAGAATTATGCCGTATTTTCCTTTGCCTCCCGTCAAAAAGGCGGCACTACCTATACCTTCAAAAATGATAAGGAACAAATCGTATACGAGTGGACGCCTGCCAATGACCATATATATCTGGTGGTTGCCGATCCCAAGCTTACGGAAGGCATTTATACCCTGTGGTGCGGCAATGAACAAATGACTGCTGTAACAGATGGCGGAACCGGCGGTTTTAGCGGCGGTCACCCTCCCATGGACGGTGATTTTGACCCCGACAACATGCCTGAAGGCATGACACCTCCTGATTTTGAGAAACCTTCCCGTCCTGAAGGTTCTGATGACGAAAACAGACCCCGTCCTGAAGATTTTGAAAAAGGCAAAGGCCCACATCCCGAAAGTTTCGATGACGAAAACAAGCTTCCTCCTGAAGGCTTTGAAGGCGGCAAAGGACCTCGTCCTGAGGCTTTCGGCAACTTCGGGGATACAAATGAGACCTCCACTGACTTTGTAATCCAAAAGGGCGGTAACTTCTTTAACCGCATCACCAAGGTATCCACTGACATCTGATGTCCTTGACTAAAGCGACTTATACAGGAAACAGGACTTGATGAAATTAGGGACTCCACCGGTAATGACATTGCGCTTAGACCCTGCCCTGCCCCCTACCCTGTAGCAGCGTCATAGGCTTTGGGAAAAGCGTTGTGACAAATGTGAGCGTTTCTCCAAAGGCACCCTTTCCAAGAGAGTTTGTGTCTTTTCGGGCAAGAACACCGGCCACGGCTTTGTCCGCAGGGGATGTACACCGGCCATTGTGGGAAGCAAATGCGGAATTACTAAATGTGCGGCTTTGGAATTTATGATTAGTCCCTGTTTTTATGAGCTGGGACAAAAATAAGCGCCCTGTTCGCGGACCATACGGAATGTAGAGTAAACTCTACCTTCCGCCGGCCGCGGACAGGGCACTTTTTTTGTTCAAGACCATAAAA
>JAFXEW010000015.1 GCA_017513625.1 Lachnospiraceae bacterium
CAGGGAGGAGTTTTATGCACAGACTGATAGGGATTTTGCTGGTAATACTGGGATGTTCGGGTCTGGGAATATGGTATAGGGAACGGTTGCTCAGCCGTATCAGGCACCTGCGTACTTTAGAGATCATTCTTGACATGTTTGCCAGTGAAGTATCCTTTGGCAGGACCACAATGCCGGAATGCTGTCTTAAAATATCGTTTTCTGTGCCTGAACCCTATAAAGAATGTTTGAGAGGGATATTTGAAGAGGCAGAGGGCGATTCGGGCCGGGATTTCATGGAGGTATTCGCACAGCGTTCAAGAGCGGCTTTAAATAAACTTCCTATGGAGGACTCTGATCTGGAAAACTTTCTTTTATTTACAGGGCATGGCGGTTTACAGGATAGAGAGATGCAGCTCAGACTACTGAAGGAGAGTCGGGAGAGAATAGGACAAACAGTTCTTTTACAGGAAAAGGAGTTTGCCCGCAAAGGCGGACTGGTCACCGGTCTGGGGGTGCTGGGCGGTCTGCTGCTTTCGGTAATATTAGTTTAATCCGTAAATACCGGACAAGTTATAAGGAGGGCATATGGAAGTAGGATTAATATTTAAAATAGCTGCAGTAGGCATATTGATAACCATACTCAGCCAGGTATTAAAACACAGCGGCAGGGAGGAACATGCTTTTTTAATCAGTCTGGCCGGATTGATTCTGGTATTATCCTGGATTGTGCCCTATATCTATGATTTATTTACAACCATACAGACTCTTTTTTCTTTGTAGCGAGGTGAAAGTATGCCGGACATTGTTAAAATCGGATTTGTAGGAATCATTGGTGCGGTGCTTGCACTGCAATTTAAAAGTCAGAAACCGGAGTTTGGAATATGCATCGGTATAGTAAGCAGTATACTGATTGTTTCTCTGGGAATCGGTAAGTTGCAGGGAATATTGGAATTACTGGGCAGGATGAAAAATTATCTGGGTGATACCCACCCCTATATCACAATTTTGATTAAGGTGGTAGGGATTACATATATATGTGAGTTTTGTTCGGGGATATGCAGGGATGCGGGGTACGGAACGGTAGCACAGCAAATAGAGATTATGGGCAAGGTAACCGTACTGCTTGCCGGATTACCGGTGCTTCTTGCGGTGGTGGAACAGATGTATCTGTTCATATAACAGCAGTTCAGGGGAACGGAAGAAAGGAAATATTCCATGGATTTATCGCAATTGTGGAAAGCATATGAATTGGACAATTTTAAAGAAGGGATGACATCCCTTTTTCCGGATGCTGATATCTCGCTTGAAGTATTGATGTCATATATATTTGAGGGAAAAATAACAGATGCTGCAGGCTATTTAGGGGAAGGAATTTTACAAAATATATCAGAACCGTTTGGCGGTGCAAAAGAAATCTTTATCCGTTTGTTGGTAATTGGGATTACTTCTGCATTGCTTGGTTTTTTTGTACAAATATTCGAAAGGCATCAGATAACGGAAATCGGGTTTTATATCATGTATCTGTTGGTGATGATGGTATTATTTGTCTGTTTCAGACAAATGACGGATATTGCCGGAAGGGCGCTTGAAAATATAGTGCTGTTTGTAAAACTGCTGATTCCCACATACCTGATAGCAGTGGGTGTGGCAACGGGACTGACTACGGTTGGAGTATTTGCCCAGTTCCTGATATTGGTAATTTACATCGTAGAAAAAATACTTCTGTCATTTTGCATACCTCTTTCGGAGGCTTATTTTTTATTGATAATGATTAACGGAGTCTGGATGGAGGAGAAGTTAAACCTGATAATTTCGTTACTTAAGAAAGTGCTCAATATTATTTTGAAAAGTGCAGTGGGTGTGGTTATGAGTGTGGGCGTTTTTCAGGCAGTTTTGACACCGGCCATTGACCATGTAAAGAACGGAGTATGGGAAAAGGCGGTTTCAGCGCTGCCGTGGATCGGTAATGCGGCAGGCAATGTAGTGGAAATGTTAATCGGTTCGGCAGTGGTCATTAAAAACGGACTGGGCGTCATTCTGGCAATATTGCTTTTTGCAGTATGTGCAATGCCGCTATTGCAAATGACATTAACAATGGTCGCAGTAAAAACAGCCGCTGCGTTTATGGGTATTATAAGTGACAGGAAACTTACGGATTGTGTAAATAAAGCGGGAGATGCAATGGCGGTGCTGCTGAAAATGACAGCTACGGCCATGTTTCTGTTTATCATTATTATCATGATATTGGCGATGGCCGGTAGTAGTTAGGAGGGGATGACATGTTAGCCAAGATAAGTGCTATAGGTATTTTTATTGTATGTGCAAGGGCAATTGTTAATATGGGACCGGGGCAGACTTACGGCAAATATTTGAAAATGCTTTTAAGTATATTGATTCTTTTGCAACTTCTTCAGCCCATGTTGGGCATATTCGGAAAAGGGAATCTGCTGAGGAGATTATCGGGTGAAGCATTACTGAACCAGATAGTAAGAGGTGTGGATTCGGATGTGGGATTTTACGGAGAGTCACTGGCAGGATATGAAGAACAGATTGCATTTATCACGGAATACGGGATCAAAAAATACGGTGAAATATATGCAGAAGAGAATACAGGGGATACGGGAGAAGAGAAATCAGCGGCCGGAAATGGTGAGGAAGACAAAATACAACCGGTATCCGTAAAAGTGGAAGAATGGAGACTGTCATGGGAAAGTGGGATGTAATCAAAGAAAAATGGTTAAAGAAGGATGTGATGCTGATAATGGTATTAACAGGTGTTCTTTTATTGGTAATTTCATGGCCCATAGGAGGAGAACAGGAAAGGAACGGAGAAAACACAAAAACGGCAGGAAGTGTTCCGCTTTCTTTGGTTGCAGACAGGGATTTGGGAATGACAGATTCCGGGACTGAAAGCAGGATGTGGGCAGGGGAAGATGGGCAGGCGGGGGTAACCATGTCTTATGAAAGGGAGATGGAACAGCGTCTGCTTGCCATTTTATCCCGGATTCAGGGAGTAGGAGAAGTTCAAGTGATGATAACGCTGCGCACTTCCCGGGAACTGCTGTTGGATAAGGAAGGAGAGACCAGCAAGAGTGAAACTATGGAAACGGATGCGGCAGGAGGACAGAGAAAGATATTACAGCAGTCACAGAATCAGAGCACGGTAATGGTTGACGGGGACGGACAAAGTGTACCCGTCATGATTAAGACCATTTACCCTGAAATAGAAGGTGTGGTCGTGGTAGCCCAGGGAGCGGGCACGGGAGATGTGAGCAGGCAGATCAGCGAAGTGGTACAGGTTTTACTGGGGGTGGATGCTCATAGGGTAAAGATTGTCAGGATGAAGTAAAATGAAGTGCATATATTGAAACGGGCCCTCATAGAATGAACTAGAAAAGGCCAAAGACCGGTGGCATCAGCCTAAAGGAAACGCCTTAAAAATATGAAATCAGAGGGAGAACACAGTGAAGAGTTTATTAAAGAAAAATCAATTAATGATTACCTCATTGGCAATCATGCTTGCAATCGCAGGCTATCTCCAGTTTGCAGGTACAAATCTGGAGGATGAATATTTACAGGTAAATGACATGGCGGATGCAGGAAATATGTTGACGGATATTTCGGATGAGGATTTACTCAGTGCGGGACTTCAGGAAATTGACAGCATGGATGAGGACGGAGCGGTAATAACAGAAAACTATTTATCAGATGATATGTCGGTGATTGACGTGCCCGTACTTTCTGATGCAGATACAGGGAATGGTACAGGAATTCCCGGTGAGGCTGTCTTTACCGGTAATTCAAATGTAAACGGCGAGGGTACCGTAAATACGGAAAATATTATTAATGACAGTGTGGCATCCACAAGTGTGAATGTGGCCATTATGTCTGAGGCTAAGCTTTTGAAGGAACAGACCAGGGCCAAGAACAAGGAAACCTTGCTGGATATTATTAACAGTGAAGGCCTTACTGATGCACAGAAACAGACTGCTGTGGATAATATGGTACGCATGACTGCAGTGGCGGAAAAAGAACTGGCAGCGGAGATTCTGCTGGAAGCCAAGGGATTTGCGGATGTTATCGTGAGTATTAACGGAGACTGTGCGGATGTAGTGGTAAATGCAGCGCAGCTTACGGATATAGAACGCGCGCAGATAGAAGATATTGTAAAACGTAAGGCTGAAATTCCTGCGGAGAATATTATTATCAGTACTGTCAGCCAATAAGGAGTGTTTGGGGACTATCTGAAAATTTTGGTATAAATTTACATAATAATATGATAATATAAACGAGGAAAAGGAAAACGCAGGATGCGTATGAATGGGAGAGATACATGAAGAGAGTATTTTTGATTGTTTTGGACAGTTTCGGTATTGGAGAAATGGATGATGCAGCTTCTTACGGTGATTATGACGTAAACACTTTGAGAAGCTGTTTCGCAAGCAGTGAATTTCACATGCCTAATATGCAAAGATTGGGACTTTTTCATATTGACGGAGTTACAGTGGGTGAGAGGACAGGAGCGCCTATAGCTGCTGTGGCAAGGATGACGGAGGCGTCAAGGGGTAAGGACACTACCATAGGACACTGGGAGATGGCCGGTATTTATTCCCCGAATCCCCTTCCCACATATCCTGAAGGTTTTCCGGAGGAAATATTAAAGCGGTTTTCGGAAAAAACAGGCAGAGGAGTACTATGCAATAAGCCCTATTCCGGCACCCAGGTAATTCAGGATTACGGTGAAGAGCATATGCGTACGGGAGATCTGATCGTATATACCTCTGCAGACAGTGTGTTTCAGATTGCGGCACATGAAGAGGTGGTGCCGGTGGAGACACTTTACGGGTATTGCCGGATTGCCAGAGAGATTTTGCAGGGAGTTCACGGTGTGGGAAGAGTGATTGCACGCCCCTTTGTGGGAAAGGGCAGCGGGTCCTTTGCCAGAACAGCCAATCGTCATGATTTTTCCCTGGTACCTCCGGGTATTACTATGCTGGACCAGCTCAAGGAGGCCGGAAAGGCTGTGATTGCAGTGGGTAAAATTCAGGACATTTTCGTAGGAAAAGGCATTACGGAGTATGTATATACAAAAGGAAATGCAGACGGGATAGAGCGTCTGCTTGAATATATGGATAAGGATTTTGAAGGCCTTTGCTTTGTGAATCTGGTGGATTATGATTCCCTGTACGGTCACAGAAGGGATGTGGACGGTTATGCCCGCGCCCTGTCTTATTTTGATGAAAAATTGTCACGGATTCTGGATAAAATGAAACCGGATGATATTCTGATGATTACTGCAGACCACGGATGTGACCCCGGGTATGAACAGTCCACGGACCATACCAGGGAGTATACTCCTTTTATCATGCACGGGGACAATGTTAAGCCCGGCAATCTGGGCACAAGAAAAACCTTTGCAGATATAGGGGTGACTGTGTTACAATACTTCGGTATTGATGCGGCATTTTCAGGAGAAGGAATGCTTAAGTAAGTTTTGGAGGATGAAAAAGTGAGTAATTATACAGAAGAAATTAACCGTCGCCGTACGTTTGCGATTATTTCCCACCCTGATGCGGGTAAGACAACCTTGACGGAGAAGTTTTTGCTTTACGGCGGTGCCATAAATCTGGCAGGAAGTGTAAAAGGTAAGGCGACAGCCAGACATGCGGTTTCTGACTGGATGGAAATAGAAAAGGAAAGAGGTATTTCCGTTACTTCTTCCGTATTGCAGTTTGAGTATGAAGGGTATTGTATAAACATTCTGGATACTCCGGGACATCAGGATTTCTCGGAGGATACTTACCGTACTCTGATGGCTGCGGACTCTGCCGTAATGGTTATTGATGCGTCCAAAGGTGTAGAGGCGCAGACACGTAAGCTTTTTAAGGTTTGTGTTATGAGAAAGATTCCCATATTTACATTTATCAACAAGCTTGACCGTGATGCAAATGATACCTTTGAATTGTTGGATGATATTGAAAAGGAATTAGGTATCGCTACATGCCCCATTAACTGGCCCATTGGTTCCGGTAAGGAATTTAAGGGTGTATATGACAGGGCAAGTAAGTGCGTAATTGCATATTCCGATACGGAAAAAGGAACTAAGGAGGGGACGGCCACAGAGATACCCGTAGAAGATGAGGCTCACTTGAGAGAAATCATCGGTGACAGTGCTGCTGAAAAGCTCTTGGAAGAGATTGAATTGTTAGACGGGGCTTCTGCAGAATTTGATTTGGATTTGGTACAGGCAGGTGAACTGACTCCTGTTTGCTTTGGTTCTGCACTTACCAACTTCGGTGTAGAGATTTTTCTGAAGCATTTCCTGAATATGACCACCACTCCTTTGGCACGTAAGGCTGATATTGGAATGATAGAGCCTTCGGAGAAGGATTTCAGTGCATTTGTATTTAAAATTCAGGCAAATATGAACAAAGCCCACAGAGACAGAATTGCTTTTATGCGTATTTGCTCCGGTAAGTTCGATGCCAGTATGGAAGTGCGCCATGTGCAAGGAAATAAGGTGATGCGTCTGTCCCAGCCCCAACAGATTATGGCGGATGAGCGTAAAATCTTAAGTGAGGCATATGCAGGAGATATCATCGGTGTATTTGATCCCGGTATTTTTTCCATCGGTGATACTTTGTGCATGCCCAAGGAGAAATTCTGTTATGAGGGTATTCCTACCTTTGCGCCCGAGCATTTTGCACGTGTAAGGCAGATTGATACTATGAAGCGCAAGCAGTTTGTAAAAGGTATCGAACAGATTGCCCAAGAAGGTGCCATTCAGATTTTCCAAGAGTTTAATACCGGTCTGGAAGAGATTATTGTGGGTGTGGTAGGTGTACTGCAGTTTGATGTGTTAAAATACCGCCTGGAAAATGAATATAATGTGGAAATTCGTTTGGAAAATCTGCCTTATGAGCATATCCGCTGGATTGAAAATAAGGACGAAGTAGACCTGACTAAGCTGGTAGGTACATCCGATATGAAGAAGGTTAAGGATATGAAGGGTAATCCTTTGCTCTTATTTGTAAATTCTTGGAGTATCGGTATGACACTGGACCGTAATAAGGGGTTGGTATTAACAGAGTTTGGCCGTAATTAGGTATAGGCGGGACAGTGTATGTTGCATAGGCTTTAGAAAGGCCCAAAGGCATAAATATATAATGACAAACAGGTAAAAAGTGTGGTATACTATGGTATATTTATTCATGAACTATAAGGAGGACCTTATATGGAAAAGGAATTAGAGAGAAGCGCTGTGATTATTTGCGGAGATGATAAGCAGGGCGTTGTTCAGATAGCAGACGATGTAGTGATGACAATAGCTGCGTTGGCTGCAGCGGAAGTGAAGGGTGTAGCTGCAGTGGGCAGTGTGCCTTGTGAGATGGTAAGCCGTGCAGGTGTGAAGAATTTGAGACGCGGTATCAGAGTGGATGTATTGGAAGGCGTTGTAAGCGTACGTATTATTGTAACTGTTGAATATGGTTATAATATTCCCAAGACTTGCACCCAGGTACAGTCCAAGATTAAGAGCGCACTGGAGAACATGACCGGAATGACCTGTGCGGATGTAAGTGTACGTATCAGAGCAGTGGATATAAAATACGATAAAAAGGAAAAGTAGGATTTTCTTATGGGAAAACGTGAACAGAGAGAACAGGTTTTTATGCTGTTATTCCGGGTGGAGTTTAATTCTCCCGAGGACATGCCTGAGCAGGTACGTTTGTTTTTTGAAGACAGCGAGAATACGATTTTGTATAAAGATGCAGATTTTATAACTGCCAGATATGAGCAGATTACTGCCAGGCTGACTGAGTTGGATGAGCAGATTGACAGTAAAATGGAAGGCTGGGACGTTTCCCGTATAGGAAAGGTTGAGCTTACGGCGCTTCGTATAGCGGCATACGAGATTTTATTTGATGAAGAAATTCCTGACAGTGTGGCCATTAACGAGGCTGTAGAACTGGCTAAGAAATACGGACAGGAATCATCTGGCGGTTTTGTAAATGCAATTCTGGCTAAATTTGTAAAGCAGGGTGAGTAAGATTCGTCGGGATATTTACACAGTAGGACAATTGAATGCATATATCAAAAATATGTTTGTGCAGGATTATTTATTACAGGCTGTCTTCGTTAAAGGCGAAGTCAGCAACTGTAAATATCATTCCTCCGGACATATTTATTTTACGTTAAAGGACTCAAAGGGTGCAGTAAGCTGTGTAATGTTTGCAGGTAACCGTTCGGGCCTTTCTTTTCGTTTGGCGGAAGGTCAGCAGGTTGTGGTAGGCGGTACCGTGGATGTATATGAACGGGACGGTAAGTACCAGATATATGCAAAGCAGATAATATTGGACGGTTCCGGGCTTTTGTATGAAAAGTACGAAAAGCTGAAAAAGGAACTGGAAGAAGAGGGGATGTTTGCTAAAGAATATAAGCAGCTCATTCCTAAATATATCAAAACATTAGGTGTGGTAACTGCAGATACGGGTGCGGCGGTTAGGGACATTATTCAGGTTGCTTCCAGACGAAACCCCTATGTGCAGATTATTTTGTATCCTGCCATAGTGCAGGGGGATGCTGCAGCGCGAAGTATTGTGCAGGGCATCCGGGCTTTGGAGCAGTATGGTGTGGATGTGATGATCGTAGGACGCGGCGGCGGTTCTATCGAGGATTTATGGGCCTTCAACGAGCGGATTGTGGCCCAGGCAGTGTTTGACTGCAGTGTGCCTGTTATTTCGGCAGTAGGACATGAAACAGACACCACCATTATAGATTATGTGGCAGATATGAGAGCCCCCACTCCTTCGGCTGCTGCGGAACTTGCGGTTAGGGACATAAGGGATATCGGTAATGAAATTACCGCATACAGAAATGAGCTGGATAAAGCCATGGGACTGTGTATCCGAACCAAACGCGAGTGTTTGCAGGGATATGAGACCCATATGAAATATCTGTGCCCTGCAGGACGCATCAGGGACCGCAGACTCCAGTGTGATGCGCTCTGGGAACGCTTGCAGGAAAGAATGAATCAATTACTTAGGATGAAGCGATATGCATTGTCTATTTATATCGAGAAATTTAAAGGTTTGTCGCCTGTAGAGAAATTAAACAGCGGATTTTCCTATGTAGAGAACGGCAGTGGTAAAAATATCAGTTCCGTCTCACAGGTAGAAAATGGAGATTTGCTGACCATTCACGTTAAAGATGGCAGGATTGAAGCGCGAGTAACCGGAAAGGCGGAATCTGTATGAGTGATGAGATAAGAGATATGGAAGGGAATGTTTCCTTAACAGAAGGTGCCATGAGTCTGGAAGACAATTTCAAACAGATGGAACTATTAATTAAGCGACTGGAACAAGAAAACATTTCTCTGGAAGAGGCATTTTCTGCATACAGCAGGGGGATGGAAGTGTTGAAGAATTGTAATGAACAGCTGGATATGGTGGAAAAGAAGGTCTTAAAGCTTAGTGCAACGGGTCAATTGGAAGAATTTTAGGGACGGTAGATAAAGTGATGGAAAGCAGTTTGTTTGAGAAGACGTTAAAAGAGAAAACAAAAGGTATTGAAGAGATTCTGGCACAGTATCTTCCGGAAGAAAAAGGCTATCAGAAAACAGTTCTTCAGGCTATGAATTACAGTGTACAGGCCGGTGGTAAGAGGTTACGTCCCATGCTGATGCAGGAGGTGTATCGTCTTTTTGGCGGACAAAGTGATGAAATCTGCCCTTTTATGGCGGCACTTGAGATGATTCATACATATTCTCTTGTACATGACGATTTGCCGGCCATGGACAATGACGAATACAGAAGGGGCAGAAAGACTACTCATATTGTTTATGGTGAAGCCATGGCTATTCTGGCCGGAGACGGCTTGTTAAATTATGCTTTTGAAACCGCTGTTAAAGCATTTGAAACTGCGGAGACTGAGTATATGCCCCGGGTGGCGCGTGCACTGGGCATATTGGGTCGTAAAGCAGGTATATACGGCATGATTGGAGGTCAGACCGCGGACATAGAGGCAGAGGACAGCAGTAGTGCCATCAGCGGAGAACAGCTTCTTTTTATTCATGAACATAAAACCGCGGCATTGATACAGGCTGCCATGATGATAGGTGCGGTTTTGGCAGGAGCATCGGATGATGATGTGGCCCGCATGGAAAAATGTGCATACAATGTGGGTATTGCATTTCAGATTCAGGACGATATATTGGATGTGATTGGGGACAGTCAGCAGCTTGGTAAACCGGTAGGAAGTGATGCGGCGAATGAAAAGCAGACATATGTAACCATTTACGGACTGGAAAAGTCCGGGGCAGACGTGGCCGCATTATCGGAGGAAGCAGTTTCCATATTACGGATGACACGGAGTCAGGCAGGTGTGAATCCGGAAGCTGCGGATTTTTTGGAGCAGCTGATTACGGAACTGATACACCGTAATAAATAACAGACCTTAAACGGGCTGGTACGGATCGAGGAATAGATATGTTGTTGGATCAAATACAAAATGCAAATGACATAAAGAAGATACAGCCGGAAGATTATAGTCAGCTGGCACAGGAAATTCGTGAATTTCTGATACAGAAAATCAGTGTTACCGGAGGACATCTGGGCTCAAATCTGGGCGCAGTGGAGCTGACAATGGCACTGCATCTGGCGTTAAATATGCCTGAAGATAAGGTGATATGGGATGTGGGACATCAGTCTTATACCCACAAGATTTTAAGCGGACGAAAAGACGGTTTTGACGGTTTGCGCCAGTACCATGGTATGAGTGGATTTCCAAAGCGTAAAGAAAGTGATTTTGACGCATTTGATACGGGACACAGTTCCACATCCATTTCTGCAGGTTTAGGTATGGTTATGGCCCGGGATATAAAAGAAGAGAAGCATACTATTATATCTGTTATAGGTGATGGTTCCTTAACGGGCGGTATGGCTTACGAGGCATTAAATAATGCTGCAAAGCTGGATACAAATTTTATCATCATATTAAATGACAATAATATGTCTATTTCGGAAAACGTAGGAGGTATGTCCAAATATCTGAACAGCATACGTACTACGGACAGTTATCTGGATTTTAAAGCAGGAGTATATAAGGCATTGAGAGGAACCAAGGCCGGAGATAAGATGGTTAGCAGTTTGCGTAAGGCCAAGAGCTCACTTAAGTCTTTGGTGATTCCCGGCATGCTTTTTGAGGATATGGGTATCACTTATCTGGGACCGGTGGACGGTCATAATATTACGGCACTGGTAAATGTACTTCATGAGGCCAAACGTGTGAAAGGTGCGGTTATGATTCATGCCCTGACTCAAAAAGGCAAGGGCTATCTTCCCGCAGAGCGTCATCCCGCCAGATTTCACGGTGCAGAGCCATTTGACATAGAGACGGGGATTCCTTCCCACCCCAGAACAGTTGCAAATTATACGGATATTTTTTCTACAGTAATGTGCAAATTAGGAGACAGGGATAAGAAAATAGTAGCTATTACGGCAGCAATGCCGGATGGTACCGGTTTAAAGCGTTTTCATAATATGTATCCGGACCGCTTTTTTGACGTGGGTATTGCGGAAGAGCACGCAGTTACCTTTGCGGCAGGATTAGCAGCGGGGGGCATGAAGCCTGTAGTTGCTGTGTATTCTTCCTTTTTACAGAG
>JAFXEW010000016.1 GCA_017513625.1 Lachnospiraceae bacterium
CAATATTAGCATCTGTATTTTCATTGCTGTCTTCAGATTCTGTATCTTCTTCCTCTCCAGCACCTTCTCCGGCGTCATCTTCGGTACCGTCCGTTTCACCATCCCCAGCACCTTCTTCACTCTCTTCGGAGCTGTCCCCGGCATCCTCACCTGCTTCCTCGTCTGTACCTCCGTTACTCTCCGCATCTATCGTCGATGACTCCAATACCACATCATATATCTCATTCGCAGCCGTACCGTTTTCCACCACAAATCCAAACTGCACATTTGCATTAGCACCGATATTCTGATTAAAAGATTGATTTTTCACCACATAGTGATTTCCTTCATGAGAAAGAATCTCACCATTCCATATGTGAGTAATATCATTGTCAAGTCTAAAACTTATCTGCCAGTCTTCAATAATGTGCTGCGACCCGTTACTGATTATAACACTTCCGGAGAATCCGCTTCCCCAATCGTTATCCACACT
This sequence comes from Lachnospiraceae bacterium, assembly GCA_017513625.1. GTDB lineage: Bacteria > Bacillota > Clostridia > Lachnospirales > Lachnospiraceae > Acetatifactor. The sequence goes on from JAFXEW010000016.1 coordinate 473, forward strand.
GTATACAATGCTATAATCATCTTCATATGTTCCTATTTTTCCGGTATTAAGTTCATATGTTTCCGGAAATCCCTTAAAGGTTCCTGTTCCACCAAAGCCAAACTTAACACTTCCACAAGGGGCAATATCCTGATTCCAACCCTGATTCTTAATAATATAATTATTTTCTTCCTTCTGACTTACCTCTGCATTCCAAATACTTTCAATCTCATTATCAAAAGCAAACTCTAATTTCCAATTCTCAATTGGGGTTTCACCGATATTTTCAATTTCTATACAAGCGTTATAACCACCCTCCCAGTAATCCGTAAGCACAAAAGTTATCATGCTGTTTTCACTTGTAAACATCGACTCTGTTGTTATTCCGTCCCATCTGCTCTGCGCACTTTCCACTTCACTGTTCAATGTAGCAAATACACGCATATCCATTGTACTCACACATATTGCCAGCGCCAATAAAAACGCCAATACTCTGCCTACTGTTCTTTTCATTATCCCATCCTCCTTGTTTTCCGAAGGAAAATCCGAGCCCTCTGGTAAGGAGCGGATTTGCCTCCTTTTTTGTCAGAGCATAAAAATGGGACATATATATCTGCAAAAACAAAAACGGTTGCAATGTAATAACATTGCAACCGAACCATCCTATAATAGTAGAATACTATTACTTAGACTTCATGCTTTGCGCCCATATGTTTCCATAAGTTTGCCCCTTTACAAGAAAATCTTAGCAAACTGTCCTTACCAAGTCAACCTGGGGGTAATAGTACTTTATCACCAAAGCGCCCTCTTTATACCACGAAGTCACAGCCCCTGTTTATTTCCTACCGCATCTGTTTGGTGGTAACCAGCTTTATCCGCCTCACTCCGTTTTCATATGCGGGATATATACTTGTACACACATTCCGTCCATCCACCGTATCAAAATAGAGCGCATATTCACCGTCTATTTCCTGGTACGTGACATTCCCATCATCCATATCACAGCAGTAAAACCGCCCGGTAGTGCGTTCATCTATATACACCTTATCCTCATCGGTAAGGAGCAGATCAAATACATCCAGCTTTCCTCCTGCATTAAGGCTGTAAAGACGTCCCGTATCTCTGTCATAAAGATAATATATACCCTGAGAATATTCCGTAACCCAGCCTATATACCTATCGTTAGAAAAGCATTCAGCCATCTTATCCGTACTCTTTAAATACTGCAATTCCAGAGTAAACATCTCCTCTGTGGCCGGCACATAGCGTTTAATACATACCTTCCCCTCTTCATTTCTTGTGAAAAAGCTCACTCCATCATCCATGGGTGTCAGAACAGAATAAGGCATATATTTAAATGCATCACCATTCGGCACTGTCACAAAGCTTTGCTTTGCAATATCAAAAATAACCGGTTCTGCCGTACCGTTCAGATAATCATCATACCATGTCAGATACTTATGTGAAGTAGCCAGACAGAGCTCTCCCACCCGGGCAGCATCCCTGGTAGCAATACAGGAACTCTTTCCTGCAGACAAATCCCACTGCATTACATGATAGGACAGGTTTAACTCTTCATCATAAATATATTCCACCCAGTACAGATAATCTTCACTTACCTCCAGCTCATTGAGCCAGTTTACATCACGGGTCTCATATAACAGCGTAGTCTCTCCGGAAGCAATGTGATACTGATATATTTTGTTACAATAACTGCTTTGAAGTCCCTCTACTGTATAATCCTCCGTGTAAAACCAGCTATTGTTGTTGCGCCTAAACTCGGACCTGTGACAGTAGTCATCCGGCTCTCCCAGATAAATCTCGGACTCCAGTGTAAACTCCTGTACAAAGAGCTCCTCCTGAAGTGCCTCCTGTAGGAAAAGCTCTATCGCACCATCCGTACTTTTCAACACTGTATAATCAGGCTGCTGTTCTACAATTTCTCCGGTCCCTGAGCCGTCCGCAGTATTTGTATTTCCCTCCGCTCCGGAAGTGTCCGTTGTGCCCGCTCCTTCTTCCTCACCGGAGAGATCCACAGTGCCTGTACTTTCCTGTGTCACTGTGTTGCCTGCAGCGTCCGGCACATCACCGGTACCACACCCTGTAGTGAAAAACAGGGCACATAATATAATTGGCAAAACTCTTTTCCTTAATAGTGTCTTCTTCATTCTCATTCCTCCTTTACTCTTTCATAGTATAATAGAATTATCTGATAAGCAAGTGCCCTTCACTTTTTACCATCATTTTTGGTCCTTATGTTATTTGGAGGGGCACGTATATACACGGATACTTCCATATTGGAAACCCGGCAAAGACTCTCTCAAATTCACAGCGAACCGGGAAATTCCTTTTAGCTATGCACTATCTTTACCGCCTTCCTCTGTACACGCCCCACTTGCAAATTCATTCAATTGAAAAATATAGGCTTATACAGAAAAAATCGGACTTTATGCCCCGCTCAACCTAGTTTTACGATATCTGCTGACTATATTTTATTCAGCCCCCAAGGGCATATACAAATAACTCCATGTGCCATGCCCCGCCTGTCTTGTATTTGTGAGGCATAGCTACTTAATTTTTCAATATATGCCCTCTAAGCCCTTCGTATGGGCAATTTCACCTGCTTTTTCCAGCAAAAACTGGGTAAACCGAAGCACTTACTCCATATTTGCCCCTACAGCATTTGTCCTGGGACGTTTCCACCCGGCTTTCTCAAACAGCATCCCTTCTTATAATACAAAACGGATGCAACGTAATAACATTGCATCCGAATCAATCTTTAACCGTTCTTACAACTAACACTCTTTTATGAACCCAAGCATCCCTCTATATACCTAAGTCACAGCCCCTGTGTTTTATCTTTTTTCTTTTTTTGTAATTCTTTGGCATGGTCACGCCGCTTTTGCAACTTTTCTACTTCTTCATAAGGAATAAATTTGGTAGTCTTTACCACAAATACCCTGTCGCCGCTACTTTTGTGAATCCTGACCTTTGCCTTCAGATAGCCATGCTTATCACAAAATGCCACACTATAGTAGTGTCTGCCGTTTAAAGAAAACCACTTCATCTTTTTACGGAGATTGCGATGACAGTAGTAGCATTTGGTAGAGGATACCTCTTTGTCCCCAAATGCCTCCTTTTTGTCTGCAAACTCTCTGGAAATATATTTCGTGTAGGTGTCAAACTGCACCTTTATCTCTGCATCCCTGTCTACGGGCGGATGAAACACATCATAAGAAACATTACGGAGGATTTCCTTGTCCGTGCTCCGTACCTTGGCAAAAACTTCGGCAGTATAGTAAGCATCGCTAAACGCACGGTGGAAAGGTATGTCCTTTTTTATCTGCAGATGATCCACTGCATGTTCCAGGGATCTGCGCAGCTTACGGTCTTCGTAAGCAATGCTGAACAACTTCTGCACATCCAGATAGGCAATGGGGCCGTCGGACAGCGGTTTCATATTATGATAACGCAGATTGCGCTGTAATTCCGTTAAATCCTGGGTTCCCCAGGTGCAAAAGATATAATCCTGGCCGCACCAGTCCAGAAAACTCTGTGCCACCACCGGAAAGGGCTGACCGCGAAGCAACTCTTTCATCTGCATATGAATCAGCTTACTGGTGATATGGTGTAACTGGTGATATAGGGTCGGCTTCACGATTTCATTGAATTCACTGACCATCACACCTTCTTCATTCAGCTTGATGGCTCCGATTTCAATGATTTCAAAAGGAAGCTCTGCCACCTGCTCTTCTTCGGCAGCATCACTTTGATTCCATTCCAAATCCAAAACAATGTAATTCATACCCTGTTCCTTATAATAAATTATTACCGGGTTTCAAAAGAAGGGCGCGCTAAATTTCCTTCTCGGCAGCTCGCACTTTGTGCTCACTGCTGCTTACGCAGCTGCTGCATCTATAAACTCGATAGCACGCGCTGTGCGCTCACTGCTGCTTACGCAGCTGCTATCTCGTTTGGGGGCGCACTAAAACCAAATACCTGCTGCGCAGGTGCTTGGTTTTAGTATGCGCGACCCCAATATACCATCTTTTTGGCGGGTTTGCCACAGCAAACGCACTTGTCGGTAATCTGTTCCTGCTCGAAAGGCATACAACGGCTGGTAACGCTTAATTTTTCTTTGATTATGTCTTCACAGCCCTGCTCGCCACACCACATAGCTTTTACAAAGCCGGATTTTTCAGTGAAAAGCTTTTCAAACTCTGCCATATCGGAAGCCACATAGGTGTGTTCTTCCCTGTGTGCTCTTGCTCTCTCCAGCATCTCTACCTGGATGGTTGCAAGAAGCTCTGCCACCTTGGTCTCCAGTTCATCCAGTGCCACTTCGATTTTCTCTCTGGTGTCACGACGGAACAGCAGACATTTGCCTGCTTCAATATCCTTAGGACCGATTTCCACGCGCAGAGGATAACCTCTCATCTCGGTCTCGGAGAACTTAAATCCGGGAGACTTATCGGAATCTTCTACTTTTACACGTACGCCGCTCTTTTTCAGCATATCTCTGATTTCATAAGCCTTGTCCAGCACTCCTTCTTTTTTCTGCTGGATGGGCACGATAGCCAGCTGTACGGGTGCCACCTTAGGAGGCATCACCAGACCGTCGTTGTCACCGTGTACCATGATAAGTGCACCGATTAAACGGGTGGTCATACCCCAGGAAGTCTGGTGCACATGCTTTAAGGTATTGTCCTTGTCTGCAAATTGGATACCGAATGCCTGTGCAAATCCGTCACCGAAGTTGTGGCTGGTACCTGACTGCAGTGCCTTTCCGTCATGCATCAGCGCTTCAATGGTATAGGTAGCCACTGCGCCTGCAAATTTCTCCTTCTCGGTCTTCTGGCCCTTTACCACAGGAATCGCCAGTACTTCTTCACAGAACTGTGCATATACGTTCAGCATCTGAATGGTTCTTGCTTCAGCATCCTCTGCGGTTGCATGAGCGGTGTGTCCTTCCTGCCACAGGAACTCTCTGGAACGCAGGAAAGGTCTGGTTTCCTTTTCCCAGCGCACTACAGAACACCACTGATTATATACCTTGGGCAGGTCTCTATATGAGTGAATATCATTTTTATAAAAATCACAGAATAAAGTCTCGGAAGTAGGACGTACACAAAGTCTTTCCTGCAAAGGATTCAGACCGCCGTGTGTAACCCATGCCACCTCGGGAGCAAATCCTTCCACATGATCCTTTTCCTTCTGTAACAGAGACTCAGGGATAAACATGGGCAGATATACATTCTCCACTCCTGTTTCTTTAAATCTGGCATCCAGCTGCTGCTGAATCAGTTCCCAGATTGCATAGCCTGCGGGCTTGATTACCATACAGCCCTTTACACTGGTGTAATCAATCAGCTCCGCCTTAATTACCACGTCCGTATACCACTGGGCAAAATCTTCCTCCATGGAGGTTATTGCTTCTACCATTTTTTTGTTATCTGCCATAGTCATTCTCCTTTATATTGTATTATTCTTTTATATCCCGACGGAGCACTGTAAAGGTATCTGATGCAGTGCCCCCACCGGGATATAAAAAAAGCCTTCCAATCCCTGCAAGGGACCGAAGACTCGGCGGTACCACCCTAATTGGTGCCGTAGCACCCATCTCATCCGTTAACGCCGGTTTACGCTGTATCACTACAGAGCTCCAAGGCGGGTTCTGAACCTTTCACATGAGAATCTTTCACCATATGATTCTCTCTCTGGGAAGCTTCCGATTCATACTATTCCTCTTCCACGCTTTCTTTTCGATTGTATGTTATTGTAGAGAATAACTGCGGGTTTGTCAAGAATGATTCTTGTGTTTTTAGCGGATTTCTCCTATATTTATACTAAAACACCTTTATCACGGAGATTTCCCTTATGGACAGAACCATTACCTATACCATCAATTCCTCCCATCCGATTACTGTCAAAGCCTTTCTGCACACCCTGGGCTACTCCGCCCAAAACATTATTTTCCTGAAAAAAATACCCGGCGCCATCTCTGTAAACCATGAGCCCGTGCCTGTGAGCCGGATAATTCAGCCTGGGGATGAACTGACCATATACATTCATGAAACCGATGTTTCCCCCATTGAACCGGTGGAGCTTCCTCTTTCCATTCTTTATGAGGACGAAGATTTACTGGTAATCAATAAAGCGGCAGGCATGCCCTGTCATCCTTCACAGAATAACCACGGCAACTCCCTGGCCAATGCCCTGGCGCACTATTACGCCGCACAGGGTAAACCCTTTGTGTTCCGCTGTATCAACCGTCTGGACAAAGACACCTCAGGACTGACCATTGTGGCCAAGCACAGTATCAGCGCAGGCATCCTCTCCTCCATGCAGAGTCATGGAACCGCTACTACAGAATCCATCAGCCAGGGAAATCTCCGCATCGGACAGGAAATATGCACACCCGATACACAAATTCCTTTTATAAACAAAGGAATCCGCCGGGAATATCTGGCCATCGTAGCCGGTACTCCCACGCCGTCTGCCGGCACCATCTCCGTCCCCATCGGAAGGGCGCCCGACTCCATCATTGCCAGAGTCCCTGATCCCGAAAAGGGCGACCCGGCCATTACACACTACAGAGTCATCCGGGAAACAAAAAGGCACAGCCTGGTCTCCCTGATCCTGGAGAC
>JAFXEW010000017.1 GCA_017513625.1 Lachnospiraceae bacterium
ACTTCCCTGATTACGGATTGCACGGTCAAGTGCCATGACGGTTGCTACTGCAGCATCAATTTTCTCTGTGGATTTTTCTTTATCCATTTTGATATTTCCGGCAGGGTCTTGTCTGACATACACGTTATCCATCATCCAACGGAGAACCTTATGCCCACCGTGGGCAATTCGCTCCTCAAGTGTCAGCTTCATAAGTTCCTTCGTTGGCGGACTCATATCCTTATACCCCTGCCCGAAAGGAACAACAGTAAATCCCATACCTTCCAAATCCTGCACCATCTGCGTTGCACCCCAACGGTCAAATGCAATTTCTTTTATGTGGTACTTCGTACCAAGTTCCTCTATAAATTTCTCTATAAAACCATAATGAATGACATTTCCTTCCGTGGTTTCCAGACACCCTTCTGCTGCCCACACATCATAAGGAACATGGTCCCTTCTGACACGGAGTCTCATGTTATCTTCCGGTATCCAGCAGTATGGTAAAATGATGTATTTTTCTTCATCATTTCTTGGTGGAAACACAAGTACAAATGCCGTGATATCCGATGTACTCGAAAGGTCTAAACCGCCATAGCAGGTTCTTCCGATAAGTTCCTCCTCATTTACGGGGAATGCACACGCATCCCATTTATCCATCTGCATCCAACGGGTGGACTGTTTTACCCATTGGTTTAATCGAAGCTGCCGGAAGATATTTTCTTCTGCAGCATTTTCCCTTGCACTGATATAGGCATTTCGAACCTTTTCAATATCGATGGTTTCTCCAAGGGAAGGATTGGCTTTATACCATGTGGCTTCGCTCGTCCAGTCATCCTCATCGGATGCACCATAAATCACGGGATAGAATGTCGGGTCAATTTTTCTGCCCTCTATAATGTCAACAGCTTTTTGGTGCTGTTCAAAGCAAATCGAATTTCTGTCTGTTCCGGCTGTAGTAATCAGAAAATATAAAGGCTGTGTTCTGGCATCACCGGAGCCTTTTGTCATAACGTCAAAAAGTTCTCTGTTCGGCTGTGCATGAAGTTCATCAAAAATAACAGCGTGTACGTTCAGGCCATGCTTGGTGTATGCTTCAGCTGATAACACCTGATAGAAGCTGTTGGTCGGTTTATACACAAGCCTCTTAACCGACATCACTGGTTTAATTCTCTTTTTCAAAGCAGGACACTGATCCACCATATCCACAGCCACATCAAATACAATGGATGCCTGTTGGCGGTCGGAAGCACAGCCATACACTTCTGCTCCCCATTCTCCGTCACCGCAGGTCATATATAATGCAATGGCAGCCGCCAGTTCCGACTTTCCATTTTTCTTCGGAATCTCACAGTAGCAGGTATTGTACTGCCTGTAGCCATTTTCCTTAACCGTACCAAATAATGTGCGGATAATCTCATCCTGCCAGGAGAGAAGTTCAAACGGAACTCCCCTCCATTTCCCTTTGGTGTGCTTCAGACAATTGATAAAGTTGACCGCATGATCCGCTTTTGTCACATCATACATTATCTGCCACCTCCCTTAATCAAGAGAAGTTCCATCTCATCACTTTCTTTGTCCTCAGCTGTATCTGCAACAATTCTGCTTCTCGCAGAAGGAGTAAGTCCGAACTGTTCACAAAATTTATTCATAATCTTAAGATAGGTCTGTGCAATGGATACCTGTGGCACCTGCTGCCAATAGCCACTCGGAGTCTTCACAATCGTTCCATGCTGCGTGATAAATTCCTCTGCTTCTTTCCACCTCGCATATGCCTGACAGTATCCGGCAAAGGCAGCCATATCAATCTCCGTGAGAATCCCCAACTGCTCCAGCTGCTTGCTCATCCTCTTCCATTCTTTTTTCGCTTCATCCTCAAGCCATGACGGACAGCGTGGTGCTTTCTTTTCAGGCTTCGGTTCGGCCGTATTAAGGCTTCTCTTGCCCGGATTGCCCTCCAACACCTTTACTGCCGTAGGCTTTGGCTTACGTCCTCTCTGTGCCACTGTCCTCACCTCCGTTTCATGGCATCAAAAAAAGAGCCTCCGTAGAAGCTCTCACCCTTATAAATTACTTATTTCTTAATCGCTACAAATCCAAATTGGTCGAATAATGCATGCGGATCAATCTGATATATTTCAAATCCATCCATTTCTCCGATGTACACCTCTCCACCCAACAAGCCCTTGACTTTGAGTGCATGGCATCTTGTGTGGTTGTAAGAAAAAATAATCTCACTCATTGTGCTTCCCTCCTAATCCCTGCTGATGCACCATGCAATGGCGTGTCCGCCATCTTCAAAATGCTTCTCTGCCTTTTCAATAAGGCTAAGTCTGCATTCGATATATCCAAGTCCAGTTTCCTCTGGAGTCTCAACAAACTCGTAAACTTCTGCGGTAAATCCGTAGTAGGTTTCGCAGGTTACAAGAACCTTTTCTCCATATTTCAAAACCGCTCCGCTTGGTCCAACCTTCATCTGTAACTTTTCCATCGTTGTAAATTCTGTCATGGCTAATGCCCTCCTTGTTTTCTTTTGGTAGGTACATATTCGCTCTAAAAGACAGATATATCCAGTCTTATCTGCCTGTAAATGTACCAAACAATAAGGCTGGATATTGTGTATATTAGCACTCGCCTGTCAGTATAAATTTTGCATAATCTCCCTTGTGTTCCTCAATAAAAACCACAAGTTCATAAAACTTCATCTCATCGGCAATTACCTGAACCATATTCGTGTCAAACATATTGGTTCGCCCCGTAGCCCTGACAGCAAGTATCTGCTCCTTTATTTTTTCTGTCATCAGTCCACCTCATCCCTGCACTCAGTCATTCCCAGACAAAGCTGTGTATATATGGTGGCATATCTCTCCTGCTCGCTTCCTTCCGAACCTGCCATCGCTTTCAGGAAGAAGGCTTGTGCCTCCTCCCTTGACTGCCATGTATCCTTTTTCCCGTAGCAAATGGTTGTTATCTGCTCCATATCTGCCTCCTAGATTTTTCTGCATCGGTCTTCCCCATAAACTACATGAAGACTGCTGCCGTTATCCCATTTAACCATTATGGAACCTGTGTCATCCACACCCCTTACTGTTCCTTCCGTTCCAATTGGCGGTGCTTGCATATCATCCATCCGCTCAAGAACCACACGGCATCCTTTAGGATACTCATTCCGCACCTTCTCCACTTCTTCTCTGCTTGGAAATCTCATGCTACTCATAATAATATCCGACCTCCTTCAGTAAATGCTGTCCGACTCTTTTTCCAACGCTGTCGTAAAGAGCCTGTTCAAGAACCGTCTGTTTAAATCCAAATCGGCAGTACCCCTCAAGGCAAATATCATAATAATGCTTTGTCGGGCATCCGAGCGGTCTGTCCTCATGCATGATATAAATAATTGCTTCCGTTCCACC
>JAFXEW010000018.1 GCA_017513625.1 Lachnospiraceae bacterium
ACGGAAGATAGAGGTTTAACTCTAGATTCCGTCGGCCGCGAACAGGGCGCTTAATTTTGTCCCAGCTCATAAAAACAGGGACTAATCATAAATTCCAAAGCCGCACATTTAGTAATTCCGCATTTACTTACCACAATGTTCGGTGTACATCCTTTGCGGACAAAGCCGTGGCAGGTGTTCTTGCCTGAAAAGACACAAATCCCCTTGGAAAGGATGCCTTCCGAGAAACGCTCACATTTGCCACAATATTTTCCCGGGGCGGACTACGCCGCAAGGTACCGGACGGGGCTGCGGTCTAAATCAACGACACTGTTTATAGCGTCAGCCGTTTTTCTTGACAATTCAGCAATTCATAGTATACTGATTTAGACGGTCAGTTCGAAACCATCCTGACCGAACCGCTCTCATGCGGGGCAAAAACAAAACTAGGAGAATCTGCTATGAACAAAACGCTTTATCTTACAAGGGCATCCATTATTGCCGCCCTCTATGTGGTACTTACACTTATTGCCAACTCCCTTGGTTTGGCCAATCACGCCATTCAAATCCGTTTTTCCGAAGCACTTACTATTTTACCCATTTTTACTCCTGCTGCCGTGCCGGGGCTTTTCATAGGCTGTATGCTCAGTAATATTCTTACCGGATGTATGCCTCCGGACATATTATTCGGCAGTATAGCCACTCTTCTGGGTGCTTTAGGCACACGCACCTTTCGCAAGCGTAAAGGACTGGGGATTCTGTGTCCTGTTTTGGCCAATACCCTTATCATTCCCTTTGTTCTTGCTTTCGTATACCATTTCGAAGGCTCCCTTTGGTATTTTGCATTTACCGTATGTGCAGGCGAAATTATTTCCTGCGGCATTCTTGGCACGCTGTTAATGCGCCTGTTAAAGCCTTACGCAAAATATTTATTTTAGCCTTCTATTTACGATAATAGGTGATAAACGTATTTCCATTTTCCTCAAACAGTTCTGCAGAGTCATTTAATCCCTTTTTGGACAACTGGCCGGTCCGTGGATTCATGATTACCACGTTAAATTCGTTGAAACCGGTAATAAGCACTGCATCACCGTTTTCCTGTAATGCCAGGACCGGTATATCCCGGTTCACATAGTAAAGTACTGCATCCAATGCAGAGCCGCTCAAATCCAGTACTTTGCAACCGTTGAGACTGCTATCCAGGATTTCAATAGCAGTCCTGCCTGTTGCCAGCTGTTCTGCACTGTTTCCTACTACACCTTCAAATGCTAAGATAGTATCCAGACATACCGCCAGCGGACTCCTCTCCGGGTCCGACTTGGCGCTTTTTATTGCCATAATCTGGTTGCGGGTGACTCTGTTGCCACGATACCAAATGATGCTACCTTTTTCATTTACCACCGTGCCGGATATATCATAAGCATACGCTACCGCCCTTGCCGGTGCGACAGACATCTGCTTCACTTTGCCCCCGCTGTATACATAATACCGCTCCAAGTCCTCCGTCTCAAAAAACGGTTCTCTACCGCCTTCAAAAACCAATTCCTTGGGCGTCTGGACCTTCAGACTTTTGGTATCTATACTCTTTCTGGTCTTTATCTGCACATATTCCTTGTACTTATCAATCACTGCCACTGATACGGTGTTTCTGCCGCTTTCCTGCTCTTCATTATTGGTAATGGTATCAGCCTGAGTCTTTTTATATCTGCCGTCCGTTCCTCTAGCGTAACGCTCCAATGTAATTTGATTGTCCTCCACGCTGCAACCGGTGACATATATACCTTCGCGGGCGTATTCTTTCAGCATATTTCCCTGGGGTGTGCTGATGCATACCTTGTAAAAGGGCACAAAGAACCCACCCGTGTGCTCCTCTATAACCTCTTCTGTCCGAGCTACACCATAAATCAAATCCTCGCCCATAAAGCCAAGCGGACGGATACATTCTCCTTCGGGCACCTGAATGGATACCTGAGTATCACTGTTCATATTACGCACAAACATTTCAGATGCTTCACGTATATCGTTACTATTCAGCCATACCATGATTTCATGGTTATCCGACACCAGCATGTTTTCATCTCCGGTAATGCGGGCTACCTCTGTAACATTTCTTTCCGTGAGATTTACATTGTACACCACATTTTCCAAGGTAAGATACAGTCTCCGGTCTCTGCTCAGATACAATAGCCGGTCCATTTCTGCCTGCAACACTGCATAACTCTTATCATAAGGAATATATACAATTTCCTCCACCGTGTTAAGCAAACTGTCATAATGGCAGATTTGAATACCTACTTTTCCCTCGTGACGGCCCCGGTTCATATATCCGTACACCGCAAACTGCACATCGCCACCTTCGGATATATCCAATATCTTCATATCATGCTGCTGCCATAAAGTTCTGGCATCCATTTGTTCTTCATTGTAAAAGGAAAACAGTACCGCCAGCTTATTAGCGGATGCATTATAACAAAGCAGCTTACCTCCTGCCTGAAATGCCACCACATTACCATCGGCATTCTCCGCCATCTCCACCTGCTTATCTCCGATTCCTAGGACAATCTTATCATTGCCGCACATATGCTTTTCCTTGGGCAGCTGGCTCATGGTTCTTTCATAATCCAACAGATATATTCTGGAGGGCGTATATCTGATACGGAAATATTCTTCCGCCAGATAATAAGTTTCCTCCCTGTTTTCTTCTGTGGACAGCAGGTATTTCAGCACAAAGGCTGCTGTCTGACTCTGCATCTCCGTTATCTGTACAGCAGGCTCCCATTCTTCTTTTACTTTTAAATCTCCATAAGTAATCTGCTTCAGACTACTGTGAATATTTACCTTATGGAAGGAGCTGTTGTCTTCCAACCGGCCGTTGGTCTCCAGATATTTGGTCAGTTCCCGGGCACGTTCCATATCATAGAGACGGTTGTGAAAATCCACTACAAAATCCAGTTTGGCCTGTACCTTCAGTTCCTGATTCCATACGCATCTGGTGTAATACCATACCTGTCGGTCCCCTTCCAATGTAAGCCGTAATACAAGCGCATACTCCGTATCCTTCTCTATCAGGTCCTTAAGCTTAAAATCTCCGATAATACGCATGCGCTGTATATACCAGTCTTTGATTTCACCGCTCTCTATCAATCGGCTTCCGTCACCGGTCCGCAGTTCCAAATAAATATCGGACACTTCTTCGCCGAAGGTATCTACATAAAAACGCGCCTCTCTGTCCTTACCTAATACGGTTATGGTATCCCGTTGAAATGCGCAGTCCATCTGCTCCGTATATCCGTGCAACTGATTTATTTCCTGCTCCCCTTGCATAAAGCCTATTACAGGCAGGGAAGCAGGAGCCATTTCCATGGTGAGATTGTACTGGTCCTTGTTCATTACCGCACCGGCTATAAACAGGGTTCCTATAAATACCAATACAAAAACACCCATTTTTATCAGACTCTTTTTCATTCTCTGTTATCCTTTAATAATTTTTCCAATGTCAGATCCAAATGAAAAGCATCGTTAAGTTCCTGTATTGACACAGGCCTTTTCCTGCCTCTCATTCCGCTTTGCTTCACTCCGCGTATCAACAGATTCTTAGGAGTGTGCTCCATATCAATAAACTCTAGCACCTGTGTCTCATATCCCATCTGCTCCATGAGATTGGCACGGAGGGCATCCGTCATCAGCGCCGACATCCGCTCTTTTATCAGGCCGTACCTGAGAACCGGGGCCATTAATTCATTTTTAATCTGCTTATTGACCTCATGTTGACAACAGGGCACTACCATAATAACGGAAGCTCCCCAGCTAATAGCCTTAGCAATGGCATGGTCCGTTGCCGTATCACAGGCATGCAATGTGACCACCATATCCACCTCATCCGCACCTGTATATTGCCCGATATCACCATGCTCAAAATGAAGGCCGGTATAATTCAATTGCTCCGCCAGTTCATTACAATGTTTAATAACATCTTCCTTTAGGTCCAGACCTGTCACCCTGATATCCCTGCCCTGCATCTCATGAAGATAATAGTACATAGCAAAGGTGAGATAGGACTTTCCGCAACCAAAATCAATAACACGAAGCGTTCTGTCATTTGGTAGCTTATCCAATACATCCTCAATAAATTCCAGATACCTGTTAATCTGCCTGAATTTATCATAGCGCGCCTTAGTAATCCTGCCATCGGGTGTCTGTACACCCAGCCCTACCAAAAAGTCCACCGGCTTACCTTCCTGCAAAATATATTGCTTGGTCCTGTTATGGGAAAGTCGTTCCATGTTTTGGTTTTCTTTGATGTTTTTAAATGCCGTTTCTTTCTTTCCGGCACTCTGCTCTGCAGCTGTGAGATTCTTTCTTTTAAGGGTCAGCTTACCCTTTTTACTCACCAAAACAGTGGCCTGCAAATCAGTACTCTGTATTTGTATCTGCTTGAATAAATCAGTCACCTGTTCCGTGAGACGTTCCGCCATCTCCGCCTTTGTATAATTGGCATGAAACACCTGCGTCCCCCTGTAAAGGGTCTCCTGAAACAGAAGTTCTTTACCGATTACTACGGGACGTACTCTGGCTTTAGACGCCACGTCCACATCCCTGCTGTTACTTAAATTTATCTGAATCAATTCCTCTGTCAGCACTTCCTGAAGCAGTCTTTTGAATTCTTCCATCTTTTTCGCTCCAATCACTTATTGAAAAGCATAGTATACTTCCGCATATTAATGATACAGTTTTTCCATACAAATCACAATATAAAATTAAATTTTAATAATATGCCATGGATACAAACGGCCGCTTAATAATATCTGCTCTTTCGGTTTCTGCGCTTATATACTTCAAGAGAAAGCAAAATTCGTACCAGATATTCTATCCAGGTCCATTTATCCTCAGTCTGCGCACTTCCCACCATCTCTTCCGGCGGCATATCCGGCATCACAAACTTTCCTTCTGCAGGCATGGGTATATTTTCCAAAGGCGGCGCAGTCTGATACGGAACCGTTTGCATCATCCTCGCCGGAGCATAGGGTCTTATCTTCCCCTCTTCCTTTTGCCGTATAATATCAACAATAGTCCGGGACAGCCTTTTCAAATGTTCCGTATCCGGATATACATCATACAACATACTCCCTTCGTAATCCAGTTTATCAAGTGTCTCCGAAATCTGCTCCATATACTCTCTCACGATTTCAGGATACATTCTTTTTAAATAATCCAAATCCTGCAGTAGGCCCTTTTCATCACCCGGCCCGGCCGCCAACATATAAAATGGTTTTACATCCCGGGCCGGCACTCTTCCGTAACCCAAATAACCCGGCACTTTGGGAAAATTCAGCCCGACGTTCTTTTTTCCTTCCTTCAGCAGTCCTGAGACCGACAATTTGTCTCTATAAATAATATCTTCCATGAGCTTCCTCTGTTATATCTTTTTTCTATTGTATTCTATCGGCCTGCTTTGTTTCCATTGCCCTCTGTAAGGCCAGCATTGGTTTAATATTTTATTAACTACACACCTCTAAATCGCCAAATCCCATCACACCTTTTATCCTATGAATATGTTCAATTGTATTGCCGGGGCATATGCCGGCTGTTCGTAAAACAGTTAAGAACAACTTAACTATTTTGCGGCATCTGTCAGGCGGGGTTGGTAACAACGACAGAATGAGCGATGCTTAGTGTAACTACTGGGCATCGCTTATTTTTGCTTATCGACAAAATTCACTTTTTACAGGTTTTGAGCTACAATATTAGCAACATGAATTGTTTTTGGAAGTGTTGAAAAAAGTGATGGAGGAACGAATGACCGAACCCGATTATCCTTTTTCCATTCCTGCTGGCAATGAAACGGATCGGGAATGTTGTGAGAGATTGAAGCGTGAAATTCTGGAAATATCCAAATCCAAGTAATTTCGGTCAAGACCCGGAAAAGTCAGTAATCAGACGATAGCGGAGTTCCGAACATACTCCGCATCGTCTGGGAACTTACCAAGAAGCAAAAGACAGCTGCCATTTATTTTGACGAATATTGCAACATTATAGAAGTGCAGACCCACAATACAGACCTGAAACGCCGTCTGCTTGAGTTTGCAGAAAAGCACCCTCAGTGCTGCCACCATACCGACGATGATGAACAGGACGGGCTGACCTTTGAAGTTGAGAAAGGCAGACTCAGCTTTCGTCTGACTGCCCCTTACAGTGCGGAGCGCCGAAAGGCCGCAAGCGAATGGGCTAAAGAAAACGGTATCAAGAGAACAAATTGAAAAGAAAGAAGTGGTTAAGCAGATTTGCGCTTAACCACTTCAACATTGCTTTTTGTTATCTCCCAGAAATCTGATACCGCTGGTAAATGTATTTTCCTGCAACAGCCAATACAACACTCAGCAGGATATATACCACAGGAACAACCTGCCAGGATGTAAAACACTGACCGAACAGCGTAAGCGTTCTTGGATCAAACACATTCCATGGTGACAGATAGGCCATCGGTGACCAGTCCCAGATCTGAGCGATCACACGGTACTGTGTCGGAATCATAATCACATTACCTAAAATAATCAGGCCAGCAGAAATGGCCAAGGTGACTATTCCACTTCGGAACAGCTCAGAAATAACCATTACAAAAACAGCTGCTAAGATGGATGCAACTATGAGAATTCCATAAGCAATCAGGCAGGCTTGTCCAATGGTGATTGGATAGGAATAGGTTGAAAAACAAGACTGAAATGGCATCTCAAATCCTTCTGCACCGTAATATCCCAGGTTAAGACTCATGGTCATTAGCGTCATAATCGTTGCGGCAGCTACAGAAACTGTAACTCCTGCAAGTATTTTCGCCCAATAAACAGGCGCTTTTCCTCCAATACTGCTGAGTACCAACTGGTCAGTTCTGCGGCTATGCTCATCCGCAAAAAGATTGGATAAGCAGATTGCCACAAACAAAAGCATCAAGACACCAACAGTAAGAAAACAGTTCAACATGTTTTCATAACCTTCGTGGTAATCGTATATCAGCGGTGTATCAATTTGGCTTTCCTTATTGCGCCAAAATTCTTTTTCTGTATCTGTCAGAGGGATTGACTGCCAGTTGTTTTCCAGGCGCTGCGCTCGTGCTTCATATAATGCCGCTTCATTTGGTTCCCAGTTTTGAAGGGAGGCAAGATCCATCCCTGTCCAGGAACGGATCAGGTTAAAAATCTCGCTGTATGGTCTTGCATAGGTTTCGTATTCTTCGGTCAGTGAATAACGCGCTACATTTGTTGGCACATGGCTATAGCCATCCACGGTTTCCTGGAGCAATTCCTGCGCAATATATCTGCCGGAAAGATTTTTTCGATATGCCTGATCCTTGCGGTAAGCTTCATAATTGCTCTCGATCGGCTTGCCGTCCACATAATATGTCCCAATCAGCCCGGCGAACACAGTAATCACAATGGCCGCCACGCAAAGAAATGCTGTAACCCAAAGGAGCTTCTTTCCTGTCAGCTTTTTCATTTCATACTTGTAAATAGTACCCAGATTACGCATGGTCATCCACCTCCCCGAACTGGCTCAGGTAGAATTCTTCCAGATCTCCATTTTGGTTATCATATTTGCCCTGGAAAATAAGCTGCCCATCCTTCATCATCAATACCTGATCGGCAATGTGTTCAATGTCAGAAACGATATGCGTAGATAGCAGCACAATGCTATCTTTACCCAGACTTTCAATCAGATTTCTAAAACGAACTCGCTCTTTGGGGTCTAAGCCTGCGGTAGGCTCATCCAGTATCACAAGTTTCGGGTCATTCAGAAGTGCCTGTGCAATGCCAAGGCGCTGCTTCATACCACCGGAAAAGGTCTTAATCTTTTTTCGTCCAACATCGTCGAGAGAAACAAGAGCCAGAAGCTCATTTGCTTTTCGTTTTGCCTGTACTTTCGGAATTCCCTTTAATGCGGCAAAATAGAGAAGAAAATCCATGGCTGTAAACTCCGGATAATATCCAAAGTCCTGGGGCAAGTATCCAAGAACAGCACGGTATTGCTCTTCGCTGACATCGATTCCGTCAAACGTAATAGTGCCGCTGGTGGGCTTGAGAATACCACACAGCATTCTCATTAGTGTGGTTTTTCCTGCCCCATTTGCACCCAGCAAGCCATAGACACCCTTTTGAAGTTTTATGGAAATATGGTCTACGGCGATTTTATTTTTATATTGTTTTGATACACGGTCTATGACAAGTTCCATGCGAATTCCTCCGTCTTCTTTATCATTGCAACGCACTGTTTTCCATTTCCAAAGAGCAAAACCAGCGCAGTTATCATCCATGCTGTAAGGCACTGTTCCTGGTAAATGAACGGGATAATGTTGTGGGAAAGGAACAAGGAAATACTAATTCCAACTGAGATTCCAACACAGGCATACATTGCTTCCTGTCCTCTGAATTTTCTTACAATATATAATCCGATAAAGGTGGTTAAAAGGAATGGCGTGATCATGTATAAGGCAGCAGCAAGTGGCGCTGCAGTATCGTTCCATAATCCAATTGGAAAAAGAACGCCAAGAAGCAGTAAATCCATCAGTCCGAGGATTGCTAATCTTGCAAAGGTGACACTTCTTAATGAGAAACGTGCTGCCATTTCCAGCTCAACCATTTTATAAAGTTCGGATCGTCCACTTTCTGAAATGATCGTCAGGGCCAGTAACGGAGTCAGACCTGAAATCAGCCAAAGCACTGTACCCGGCAAGAAAGCAAGTCCTAAAATAGATACGACAAAAACCAGCGCAGAAACACACCAGACCCATTTGCGAATGTAGCCAATTTGAGAGAACAGGAACTCATGAACGGGCATTCGGGGTAAGTCCAGTTGACGTAAAAAATTTCTTTTTCTCACAGGTTGAGGTGCTTCGAAAGCCTGCTTTAATTCATCTTTCCATTTATCCATGGTAATCCTCCTTTCGCAGTTCTTCACGAAATTTATTCGATGCAGATGTTATCTTACGATATATGGCAAACCTCGATAATCCGTATATTTTACCAAGTGCTGAAACAGGAACTTCATTTGCATACCTGAGTAACAGCAGCTCTTGTTCGTCAGATGCGAGCTTAGATAAAGCCGTCCCGACGGTGAGATTTGTAATCAGCTTTTCTTCCATGGTGTAGTCCGGTATGGACTCATCTATGGACTCTATTTTTGGTTTGCGGTATTCATCCACACAAAGATTTCGTGCGATTGTGTATAGGTATTTCAGAGCCGATACAGTAGTTAAGCCGTGATCGTGTTCGAGGTAACGAAGGAAGGTTTCCTGTGTGACATCTTCCGCTAACTCTGCGCTATGTAGTTTGAAATAACAATACCGATAGATTTTGTCGTATTGTTCTTCTATATCAAATGACAACTTTGAAACCTCCTTTCACTTTGTATAACGGTTTAGGCACATAAAATGTGCGGCATTTTCAAAAAATTATACTAAAAAATGATGAATATATCTACTTACGTGATGTATGGATGTCATGGAGGAAAATATTAATGAAGGTAACTCGAATATCCCTTAGTTTACTAAGGGCGCACTTCTATACATGGGTCTGCGACCCTGTATTGTGCGCTCTGCGAGGCAACAATCCGGACACCTGAATGTCCGGGCTGTTTTGCGTCACGACCTTCCGTACAAGGGGCTGCACCCCTTGCGCCGCTTTGCGGCTATCCTTGCCCACTTGCCGACAGGAAACGATTCTTCATATCATTCCCCATCGGCAAGTCTGAGAATCCCATATCGTTACATAGACCGTCTACTGAAAATGTAGGCGGTCTTTTTATATCCAAAATCGAATCTATAAGGAGGTCATATCATGTACACACCCAACCCGGAGATTGAAAAACTCCGCAGAGAAAAAG
>JAFXEW010000019.1 GCA_017513625.1 Lachnospiraceae bacterium
AATATCTCCAAAGGTGCCACTGAAAGTACAGTAAGCTTCTCTTCATTCCAAGGCAGCCTTACCTCTCTTCTTGCCACAGGCAACACATGACACCGAAGCATATAATTTATTTCAATTTTTATATTATCCTTCACACCACCACAATTTACATATTCGTACACAAAAGAATCCAAAGCATGGTAGTTCTTAGATTTAGAGCTCAACATATATCCATTTGCATTCATATACTTGCTGATTTTGTCTGTAATAATATCCCTGTCTGCAAGCATTTTCCCTCTGTCGATACTTCTGCAATAATCCAAATCAATATCTACAGATAATCTTGGCAAATCAAAAATAGTAAGATTGATCGCCGTTCCACCCTTCAGAGCAATCGCCTATGACAAGAGCTCGTCCGATTCCATAAACTTAAGCACATCTGCCAAACGACAACCCTTCTCCAATGTATCTCTTACGAAACCTAATTCTTTTGCCATTCTGCCGAGTGTCAATCTATCCAATTGCATCATAATCCCCTACCCCTTTATCTATCAGTCCTTTTAATGACAGTGGCACATAAAGTTTCCATCGCTTGCAATACACATTATTCTGCGCTTCTTTCATCAAATATCTCTTTGCATCAGATGAATGCGCTTCGCACTTTGCAAAAAATGTATCTGAAAAACGAAATTCCTCTTTCAATTCCTCAAAAATATATCCACACTTCTGATACAAAAAACCATTATTATTTCTAGCAAGACATGCAAGCACTTTCTGCTCATTTAATCCCGGAACCAACATCATGCATCGTATTACCTCTTCCAGCCCTGCTATCTTTTCAAAGTCACGTATGCTATCTACCACTGTCTGTTCCATGGATGTAATACGCATATTCCTTTGCTGTATCACTTCTATCTCTGGTTTACGTTCTACCCGACGATATACCACGCCATCATATTCAAAATCTGAAAACCTCTTATCTGTTGCCACAAAACATTCATAGAACACTTGACTTCCATAACCATAGACTTCAAAAGCACTATGATGCGTGATACAAGCATCTGAAAATAAATTAGAACCTATCTGGTAACGTGAGAGAACCGGCTGTTTTGTCTCTAAGCTGATTACCACATAAAAATCTCTTTTTACTTTTTCAATAAGACCTTTCGTCTGATAGTCGTAGATAATACTGTTTGCTGCTCCTGCTGTTCCTGCAATTTCTATCAGTTGTTCTCTCGTAAAATATCCCTTTTCCAGCAAATTCTCATAATGCTTCATTTTGCATTGCCTCTCATTTTGATTTCTACACAAAGTATTTGATTTTTCCAATACTTTGTGCGTTTATTAAAATTTATATTTTGATTTTAGCACAAAGTATTCCTTTTTTCAAATACTTTATGCATTTTTCAAAAATACCAATCACAAAAGCGGCGGTGAACCACAAAAAACTTATCTTCACCGCCGCTTTCGAAACTTTATAATTTTTATACTTTCGTAAGTTGGGTGTAAAGGTTGGGTAATACAAAAACCCACGTCCCCGCCTCCCGGCAAGCACATGTTGCTCTACTTTATACAATTTCAGTGTGATGTCTAATAACTGTATGACATCCGCCCTCATCCGTGGTATAATGATGTTGTTTGATACCCGACAGACAAAATACTTTACAGGAGAAAGAAATGCGTACATATACCCATATAACCCAAGTCCTTGTGTGTGCCCTGCTCGGCATGTTCTTATTAACATCCTGCAAACCGTCCGACTTCTTCACAAGCGAAAAAAGAAGCGCTAATGAGCGCCCCTTTGCAATTGAAACCATGAAAAAAATAATTACGGCACTTGACGAAGAAGACAGCGAGGCACTCTTTGCACTTTTTTCCGAAGCCGCTAAAGAAAACTACGATTTGGAATCGCAGATAGAAGAAGCAATGGAATACTACAAAGGCAAGTCCCTTATCACCTGCGAAGACGTAAACCAATTCTTCACAGGCTCTTCCGGTACCAAGGATGGGGCCTATTACTATAAAAGCATACGTTTCCTGCTGTATGATTGGAAGACAGATGCCGGTGAGACCTATTCCTTTGATGTCGTTTACGTTCTCACAGAAGAGGAGGACCCGGCACAAATCGGCCTTTCCAAAATCCTTTTCAAAGACCCTGCAACCAATAACGGATATGTGCTGGCAATTGGTGCTAAGTTAGAATAAATATGATAAAGGGCACTTCCCGCAGGAGGTGCCCTTCTTGCAGTAATCTCCTTCGATTACTCCCTGTTCTTCTTATTAAACTCTCCACGGCGTTCGGTGGAAATACGCATCATGCTGCGCATTTCTTCTCTGTCGTTATTTTTTACACAGTTGTATAGCTTATCAAAGGTATTTCTGTATTTCTCCATCTCTTTCAGCAGTGCCTCCCGATTGGCCAGGAACAGTTCGCTCCACATTTCGTCGTTGATGTTGGCGATTCTGGTCAGGTCCCTGAAGGAGTCACCGGTATAGAATACCAGTCCCGGATTGTCGTTGGCACACATGAGGGAAACTGCGATGCAGTGGGTGAGCTGGGACAGAAAGGCAATCATTTCATCATGCTTTTCCGGATTCAGCACGGACACCCGGGCAAAGCCAAGGAGCTGCCCCAGCTCCTTGCACAGTTCAATAGCTCCAAAAGTATTTTTATCCGTAGGCACCACGATGTAGTTGGCTCCGTGAAATATGCTCTCGTCGCTGTTGCGTACACCGCTGACTTCCCGTCCCGCCATGGGATGGGCAGCAATGAATTCCACACCGGGCTTTAGCATTGACTGTATTTCATAAACAATGCAGCCCTTTACACCGGTCACATCGGTTAGAACGCAGCCTTCTTTGATGAGCTCTCCGTATTCCCGGATCCACTCTACAAAGGTATGAGGATACAGGGCAAACACCATAATATCCGCCTCTTCTATCAGTTCCCGGTCCGGTGTCACGCTTCCTTTGTCAATGATTCCCTCTGCCACTGCGTAATCAATATCTGCCTGTTCCCTGGTGATAGCTGCCACCGAAAAGCCTTTCTTCTTCAGTGCCTTGGCATAACAACCGCCCAGCAGGCCCAAACCTATGATTAAAAATTTCTTGGATGTATCTATCTTTTTCATTTCTTTTTAATTTACCTCACATGCCCATCGGGCTTAAATATGTACTTCCTTTTCGTAGGAACCGGCTATTTTCAGGATAGAGCAGTACTCCTTTAATTGCTCAAGCATTGCCCTGCCCTGCTCACTGTTGATATTGCCCTCACCCTCTGCATAGAAGAAATAGTCCCATACCAGTTCCTTGGTGGGACGGCTCTTTAATGCACGCAGGTTAAAGCCGTGATGTCCTATGATGGAGATAGCTTCACCCAAGGCTCCTGCCACGTTCTTAACGGTAAACAGCATGATAAATCTGTCGTCCCCGGGTGCAGGAGTCCTGTTTGAGCGTGAAAATACAGCAAAACGTGTGGTATTGGTGCCGCTGTCATTAATTTTTTCCGCAAGCACCTGTAGTCCGTACTGCTGGGCCGCTTCCACACTACCGATGGCCGCCACGGATTTATCCCCGGCTTCTGCCACGGATTTGGCTGCCACAGCGGTATTTACTGCATTTTCACTGTCCCATCCGTGCTTTTCAATAAATCCGGCACACTGTCCCAATGCCTGGGGGTGGCTGATTACGGATTTGATATCACTTAAGGTAGCCCCCTTTACGGTCAACAGATTCTGTACCACATCTGCCTCATACACACCGTTTATATAGAGGGAGCCAAAGAATGCCAGGTCCAGTACATTACCAACGTCTCCGTTAAAGCTGTTTTCAATGGGCAGGATGACACAGTCACAATTTCCCTTTTCCACTGCCCTGTAGGCCGCCTTAAAGTCTGCAAATGCCAGACATCTGGCATCCGGGAATATACGTTTCGCTGCGATGTTGGCAAAAGCACCTTCCACACCGCTGTAGGCCACTGTCATACCCTCTAAAAGCCTGTGCTGCAAGTCCTTGGATATCTTGATATTGCTTTTCAGGAAATTCACATAATAAGACCTGTATTCTTCATTTTGGATATAATCGGAATTGCGTCGGATGATTTCTTCCTCTCTAGTGAAATCATCTATGGGCAGTCCGTTTTCTTTTTTGTATGCTGCCACCATACGGGCCGCATCCATTCTTCTTTCAAATAAGCGGGCCATTTCACGGTCCACTTCATTGATTATCTCTCTTGCTTCCTGCATTTCGTTCATCAGTCCGCCTCCTAAACTGTCATCCGTATCCTTAAAGCTTCTCTGCAATGTCAAAGATTAACTGCTCTGTCTTGTCCCAGCCCAGGCAGGGGTCAGTAATGGACTTGCCGAATACACCTTCTCCGATACACTGGGCACCGTCTTCCAGATAGCTCTCTATCATCAGCCCCTTTACCAATGCCTTGATATCCTTGTTCTGGTTGCGGCTGTGTACCACATCCTTAGCGATACGGATCTGCTCCAGGTACTTCTTGCCTGAATTGTTATGATTTGTATCAACGATTACGGAAGGATTCACCAGTCCTGATTTGGCATAGAGCTCATTTAACTGAAGCAAATCCTCGTAATGGTAGTTGGAACAGCTCTTTCCGGTATAATCAATATATCCTCTGAGAATTGCATGTGCCAGCGGATTACCGTCACTATGCACTTCCCATCCGCGGTAGAGGAAGGTATGACCGCCCTGTGCTGCAGTTATGGCATTTAACATAACGTTCAGGTCACCACCCGTAGGATTTTTCATACCAGCCGGAACATCCAGTCCGCTGGCAGTCAGTCTGTGCTGTTGGTTTTCTACTGAACGGGCGCCGATTGCCACATATGCCAGCAAGTCAGAAAGATAGCGGTGGTTCTCCGGATAAAGCATTTCATCTGCGCAGGAGAAACCGTAATCGCGAAGCGCTGTCAGGTGAAGCTCACGAATAGCTACGATACCGTTGTACATATCGGGTTTCGCATCCGGATTAGGCTGATGCAGCATTCCCTTATATCCCTGGCCGGTAGTTCTGGGCTTGTTAGTATAAATACGTGGTATAAGAATAATCTTATCCGACACCTTTTCCTGAATGGTACGCAGACGGGACACATACTCAAGCACCGGGTCTCTGTGGTCTGCAGAACAGGGCCCAATAATCAGGATGAATTTGTCGGAGGTTCCTTCAAATACCTGTCGTATCTGTTCATCACGTTGCGCCTTTATCTGAATCATTTCCTCGTTAAGGGGAAATTCTTTTTTTACCTCCTGGGGAATCGGAATCTTTCTCTGGAAATTCATACTCATATTTGTTACCTCAACTTTCTTCATACCATTATTATATCATCAAACTTTCACTTCATGGAATTAATCATATATCCGAACCCCGGAACCAATTGCCAGCAACTCAGTATCGCCTGCGCAACCCGTGGTCGGGAGGGGCCGAAGCTCCCGCACTAATCCTATGAAGTAAAAAATCCGCACCTGTCTGATTAAAAAAACAAAACAAATGCGGACTGTCCGTTATATTCATGCCAAAGATTTATTCTTCGGATATCACGAAAGACGGGCAGCCCATGTCAAAATAATAAAAGTAAAAATATGCTGTATTATTTTTCATCATTGCTACCTCCTTCATGATTGATTACGGTTATTATATCCCTTTAAAGCGGTAAAGTCAATACCCTCTGTCCGCTCATCTTATATCCGGCCCCGGCCTTGTTTATGTCCGGGGCACGGATTTATAGTTCATACTACTTAAAGCTTGGCAATATCTGCCTCTGTGATCATCTTAAATCCTGCATTTATAAGCACTTCTTCTGCTGCAGCATTATCTTCTACACGAAGTACCACATACGCATGCTTCTCCGTACGTGCCATAAAAGCATACAGGTATTCCACATTGATATCAGCCTTATCCAACACGTCCAATGCTGCAGTAAGCTTGCCCGGTGCATCACCTATTTTTACACCTACCACATCGATGGACTTAATCAGATAATCCTGTGCCGCCAGTGCCTTCATGGCAGCCTTCTCGTCGTTTACAATCAGTCTGAGGATACCGAAGTCCTGGGTCTCAGCGATGGAAAGTGCTCTGATGTTTATATCGTTCTTTGAAAGAATATCGGTTACGGAAACCATGGTTCCTTTTCTGTTTTCCACAAAAACGGTTAACTGTTTAATTGCCATTTTAATCTCCTTTCAAGCTTAAATCAGCTTACGGTTATCAATTACACGAACTGCCTTGCCTTCACTTCTGGCGATACTCTTAGGTGCCACCAGATGTACGGTAGGATTGATTCCCAGCATGGTCTTCATGGCACCGGCCAGGGATTTCTCCATCTTTAATACGTCGCTGACCTTATCCGTAAACTGTTCGGGATTCATTTCTACATTTACGTCGAAGGTATCGGTATTATTCACTCTGCCTACCACAATCTGGTAGTTGGGCTGATAGCCTTCATTCAGCAGGACGGTTTCTATCTGGCTGGGGAATACATTTACACCTCTGATGATAAGCATGTCGTCTGTTCTGCCCATGGGTTTTGCCATCTTAATCAATGTACGACCGCAGGAACATTTCTTGCGGGAAAGAACACAGATGTCACGGGTTCGGTAACGCAGAAGCGGAAATGCCTCCTTATCCAGTGCCGTAAATACCAGTTCACCTTTTTCTCCTTCGGGGAGTACTTCACCTGTATCGGGATTGATGATTTCCGGATAGAAGTGGTCTTCATTTACATGCATACCGGTCTGTTCGCAACACTCAAATGCCACACCGGGGCCGGATGTCTCTGTAAGTCCATAGATATCATATGCCTTAATACCAAGGGTCGCTTCGATACCTCTTCTCATTTCTTCCGTCCAAGGCTCTGCACCGAAAATACCAGCCTTAAGGGGAATATCTTCCGGCTTGTAACCCTGCTCCTTTAAGGTCTCACCGATGTAAGCCGCATAGGAAGGCGTACAGCAGATGATGCTGGCACCCAGGTCATTCATGAACTGAATCTGACGATCCGTATTACCGGAGGACATAGGAAGCGTGAGACAACCTACCTTGTGGGAACCACCATGAAGTCCCGCACCACCGGTAAATAATCCGTAACCGTATGCCACCTGACATACATCCTCTTCGGTACCGCCTGCTGCAACAATGGCACGTGCACAGCAATCCTCCCAAAGGTCTACGTCATTCTGTGTATAGAATGCCACAACACGGCGTCCTGTGGTTCCGGAAGTGGAATGAATGCGCACACACTCGTTCATAGGCTTTGCCAGCAGTCCGTAGGGATATGCATCACGCAGGTCCGCTTTGGACAGGAAGGGAAGCTTATATAAATCATCAATTCCCTTGATATCCTCAGGCTTTACTCCCTTTTCATCCATTAACTTACGATAATACTCTACATTGTCATATACATGCTTTACCTGTTTCACGATTTTTTCTGACTGCAGTTTCTTTCTTTCATCCACAGCCATGGTTTCCAGTTCTGCCTGGTAATAATTCTGTGTCATTTTCATCATCCTTTCCTGCTTGGTTTTGAGTGTAACTCGCTCCATCGGATTATGCATCAAAAAAGTTCTCTATTTATCTGCGGCCGCTTTTACAAATAAAAAAGTCCTCTGCATTCCGATTAAGAATACAGAGGACGAGATATTTATATTCTCGTGGTACCACCTCAGTTCGTCGTCATCTCGCAATGACAACCTCGTCGAGTACTATCATACTCCAGTTCTGTGACGGGAACTCCCGTTGCATCCTACTTAAGATTTCTCTAGTTCAGCGCACTGCTAACAGAAGGAATTCAGAAGGACGCCCCCTTTGCCTCGCACCAACCGGCAACTCTCTCCAGGTTCTTTCCAACCTACTGGTTTCTGCTCATCGCATTTGATTATTCACTTTACATTTGCTACTATATCACTCTGCTGTAACAAAGTCAACACTTTTTTCTTATCTGTTTGCAAGTGCCTGGGCAATATCCTCTTTCATATCCAGTACAGCGGCTCTGGATGCCTGTGCGTAATTCTCCGCACCGTACTGTGCATACTGTTCCTGCTGGTATGCCGCAATGATACCTCTGGAGGAGTTAATTATGGCTCCCAGGCCGTCTTCATTGAAGAAATGTACCAGGTCTGCGCCCTTGCCGCCCTGGGCACCGTATCCGGGCACCAGGATGAAGGTATTGGGCATTACCTTACGCAGAAGCTTGCCCTGCTCGGGATAAGTAGCTCCTACTACCGCCCCTACATAGCTGTAGTTACCGGTTTCCGGCATGCACTCTTCGCCCCATTTTTTCACCTGCTCACCTACGATTTCATACAGGGGCTTACCATCTACCATACGGTCCTGGAACTCACCGCTGCTGGGATTGGATGTCTTCACCAGTACAAAGATACCCTTGCTTTCTTCCTTACATACCTTAGTGAAAGGATTGATACCGTCGGAACCCAGATAGGGATTCACTGTAGCGAAATCCTCATCAAAGCCGTAATAGGACTGACTTCCCACCTGTACCTTACCCAGGTGCGCCACTGCATATGCTTCAGAAGTAGAACCGATATCACCACGCTTTACGTCACCGATTACCACCAGATCTTTTTCCTTACAGTAATCTACGGTCTTTTTAAATGCCATCAGACCGGGAATACCGAACTGTTCATACATGGCAATCTGAGGTTTTACAGCCGGAACCAAATCATAAATAGCATCAATGATACCCTTATTGTACTGCCATATAGCCTCTGCCGCACCTTCCAATGTCTCGCCGTACTGCTCAAAAGCAGCCTTGCGGATATGTTCGGGCACAAACTTCATCATAGGGTCCAGACCCACTACGATAGGAGCTCCTGTTTCCTTGATTTTGGTAATCAATTTGTTAATCATGACTTTCTCCTTCCACTTCTCTCATTATCATCATTATCGCTGTCATATCTACATGACATTGGCGTTGCTCTCAGGAACAACGCCAAATCTTTCAACTATTCACTATACAGTAGCTGTCTCCAAGCTGTCAACATATTTTTTAATATTGGAAACGTTAGCGAACTTTTTAGGTACACCGTCCTGCACTACTACCAATGTAGGTGCCTGCATAACGCCCAGTTCCTGGGTCAGGTCGGGATTTTCTTCCGCATCAATCACGGTATATTCCGTTTCCTTCAGAAATTCCTTGGCCATCTTACAGTTGGGACAGGTCTTGGTGGTAAACAGGTACACACCGTCCAGTAATGTAGCTTCCCTGGTAGCTGCTTCTGCGGCCTTTTCCTGTACTACACCGTCACGTTTCAGCACGGAAGTCTCAATCACGTACTCGGTTCTGTTGGAATACTCCTGCAGCTTACCGTCATTCCAGTTCTGTACGGGACGGTAATAACCGGTGATACGGCTGTAAACCTCTGTAGGTGCTCCGCAGTGAGGGCACTCAGCCACTTCACCTGCGATATACCCGTGCTCCTTACAAATGGAATAGGTAGGAGACATGGTGTAATAGGGCAGTTTATAATTATTTGCAATGGTTCTTACCAGATTCGCAGCTGCTTTCCAGTCAGGAAGCTTTTCTCCCAGGAACGCATGGAATACGGTACCTGAAGTATATAATGTCTGCAGTTCATCCTGGATATCCAGTGCATCAAAAATATCAGAAGTAAAGTCTACGGGCAGATGGGAAGAATTGGTGTAATAAGGTGTATCTCCCTGCTTACCTGCAGTCTTAATCAAAGGCCAACGCTTCTTGTCATGCTTTGCCAGACGATAGGTGGTACTTTCTGCAGGTGTTGCCTCCAGATTGTACAGATCGCCGTATTTCTCCTGGTAATCGGAAAGACGGTTTCTCATGTGGTTCAGCACTTCCTGGGTAAATTCCTGAGTACGCTCGTCTGTCATATCTGCACGTAACCAATTGGCATTCAGTCCCACCTCGTACATACCAATGAGTCCGATGGTGGAGAAGTGATTATCAAAGGAGCCCAGATATCTTCTGGTATAAGGATACAGTCCTTCTTCCAACAGCTTGGAAATAACCCCTCTCTTAATCTTCAGGGAACGTGCCGCAATATCCATCATATGGTTCAGTCTGCTGTAGAACTCATCCTTGCTGGAGGACAGGTACGCGATACGGGGCATATTGATGGTAACCACACCCACACTTCCGGTACTTTCACCGGAACCGAAGAAGCCGCCGGTCTTTTTACGGAGCTCACGCAGATCCAGACGCAGACGACAGCACATACTACGTACGTCACTGGGTTCCATATCGGAATTAATATAGTTAGAGAAATAGGGTGTGCCGTATTTAGCAGTCATCTCAAAGAGCAGTCTGTTATTCTCTGTATCGGACCAGTCAAAATCACGGGTAATGGAGTAAGTAGGGATGGGATACTGGAAGCCTCTTCCGTTGGAATCACCTTCAATCATGGTCTCGATAAATGCCTTATTGACCATGTCCATCTCCTTCTTACAATCCTTATATTTAAAATCCATTTCCTTGCCGCCTACGATAGCAGGAAGCTCTGCCAAATCGGCAGGTACGGTCCAGTCCAATGTAATATTGGAGAAAGGAGCCTGTGTACCCCAGCGGCTGGGTGTATTTACACCGTAAATGAATGCTTCTATGCACTTCTTAACCTCTCCGTAGCTGAGGTTATCTACTTTAACAAAAGGAGCCAGATAGGTATCAAAAGAAGAAAATGCCTGTGCACCTGCCCATTCATTCTGCATGATGCCCAGGAAATTTACCATCTGGTTACACAATACAGACAAATGCTTTGCGGGAGCGGAAGTAATCTTACCGGTGATACCGCCCAGACCTTCCATAATCAGC
Source organism: Lachnospiraceae bacterium (assembly GCA_017513625.1). Classification (GTDB taxonomy): domain Bacteria; phylum Bacillota; class Clostridia; order Lachnospirales; family Lachnospiraceae; genus Acetatifactor. The sequence goes on from JAFXEW010000019.1 coordinate 10,806, forward strand.
TGCTTTAAAGACCAGCCTGCGCAATATCCCGTAAGCATGGATAAGTCATGGATATGAATATCTGCGTTTCTGTGTGCTTCTGCAATCTCCTCATCATATATTTCAGACAACCAGTAGTTTGCGGTTACCGCACCTGAGTTGCTTAAAATCAAACCGCCTACGGAATAAGTTACGGTTGAGTTTTCCTTTACACGCCAGTCCTCTACCTTCACATAGCTGTTAACCACATCCTTATAATCCAGAATGGTAGATTTCATGGTACGCATTTTTTCACGCTGCTTACGGTACAGAATATATGCCTTCGCTACTTCTTCATAGCCGGCCTGTCCCAATACCTTTTCCACACTGTCCTGGATATCCTCCACATGAATGGCATCGTTATCCACCTTAGGCTGGAAATCCGCTGTTACACGCAGCGCAAGCAAATCTACGATATCGTTATTGTAATTCATCTGTGTAGCCACAAATGCCTTCATAATCGCATCGTTAATTTTGGTCAACGTGAAGTCTGCTCTCTCTCCGTCACGCTTGATTACCTGAAACATATCTTCGTCCTCCCTCGCTTCTCTTTTATCTTTTGCGGAAACTGTATTCATTGTAACATCATGAAGTAGAAAAGTCAATGAAATAACACAAGATATGGTGGTGGCATTTTGCACAAAATCAATATATATTGTTTTTACATCCACCACATATAGTTCGCTTTCACATGCCAAAACTGTCTTTTTCTCTGATTAATGCCGCCTTTGGCAAGTAAACAGGACTTCCCAGGACGGACTGTGCGGGGGCCAAGGGCACAAGATATATGATAAGCAAACGATTCAACTGCGTTTTTAGTGACTGACAAAATCCACCGGTTACGGAGACTAGGCTCGAAGCCTATGCTGAGAGGCTTTAGTCGCAGTTACCGGTTAGTTTGTCAGCACGTTGCTGTGTTTGCGTTTATATATCTTGTGCCCTCAGCCCTCGCTCAGTCCTATCCTGGAAAGCCCCTCTCCGGGGTGCAAAAAACCGCCTCTCCATACCGGTGAGACGGTTTATATTTGAGAACTAATTATCTTGTTTGTAAAAATGTTTTTTCACGGACAGCATTTTCATCGTCAGGATAATTATCCAGATATGTGTTTAACAGAGCCAGCGCCGTATCAAATTCACTCAGATACTCGTAGGCTGTTATCTCATTAAATGAAAGAGTCTGACGCATTTCCGGATCCTGAAGCTGAAGTCCTGCCTGAAATGCATTCAGCGCATTCCTGTACTCTTTTTTGGCCATTTCACAAAGCCCCAGCTGATTGTAAAGCTTTGCACTTCCGTCATTCTGATTCAGATAGTTATTGTACACATTGGACGCATAATTATAATCGCCAAGTGCTTCGTATGCCTTTCCCAGATACAGGCAACTCTCTTCACCGCCGTTCTCCCTTGCCTTTTCAAACTCCAGGCAGGCGGTCTGGTATTCGCCCATGTAGTAGTAAATGCGGCCCATATCAAAATGGCCCAAATTTACATCCTCTGCATTCAACACCGCCTCCAGATACTCCTTACCTGCATCACGGTAACCACTCCGCGCCAGTGCTTCATATATGGCAAGCAACCGGTCATAATTATGAGGCTCTTTGTCCACTGCAGTATCAAAATCAGCCTTTGCCCCGGTGTAATCTCCCATGGTCAGTGCCACACTGCCGCGCAGGAAAAATGCTTCCGCATCAGGCCTGAGCTGGATAATGGCATCATAGGTATCCCTTGCTTCCTGATTTTGACCGTTTTTAGTATATGCTGCTGCAAGATAATAATTGATATCAAAATCCACATCCTGCACCATACCGTCGCTAAGCGCCAATGCCTCCAAAAAGCAATCAATAGCCTCACCGTATTCTGTCAGTCCCATATGGGCGATGCCCCGGCCTCTGGCAATCAATCTTCCGTTTTCGCCCTCTTCGACCGCTTCTTCAAATTTCGTAAGTGCTCCATGGTAGTCCAACTGCCGGATTAGCTCCATTCCCTCTTCCGTCAGTTTCACTTCGCTGCCGCAGGCGCAGAGACTACAGATAACCAGCAATGACACACAGGTCACTGCTGCCTTCTTTATCCTTTTAAAAAACATATTGATTCTCCGATTAATCGTTCAGCTGTGATGTACAATGAGGACATCTGGTAGCATCAATTGCAATTTCACTCTTACAGTAAGGACAAGTCTTCGTAACAGGTGCTGCAGGAACCTCTTCCTCTTTCTTTTTGGACAGCTTGTCATTTACTGCGTTAATTGTTTTTACCAGGCAAAAAATCACGAATGCTGTAATAAGGAAATTCAGTACTGCAGTAATGAAATTGCCGTACATCAGCATGGGAGCTTCTTCACCCTCTCCCAGTACCACATAAAGGTTAGAGAAATCCGTACCTCCGAAAATTCCCAGTAATGGGGTCAGAATATCCTTATTCAGGGATGTAACGATTGCAGTAAAAGCACCACCGATGATAACACCTACTGCCATATCCATTACATTGCCTCTTAAAATAAATTTCTTAAATTCACCAAAAAAACCGTTTCCTTTGCTCATTTCACTAATACTCCTTTGTCAAAATATGTCGTTTTTACACTATATCAGTGTAACACAACATGAAGCATTGCTCAAGTATCTCCTAAGCAATGCTTCAATATTTTCTTCCTATGTGTTTATTTATTACCCATGAGCAGATGCAACTCATGAAGGGCACGTGTTACCGCCACATACCACAGCTTGGCATCCTTCTGGCTGGCAAGTGTATTTTCCATATCCGGATTCCACAGAATAACCACATCAAACTCAAGACCCTTGGTCATCCGTATAGGAAGCACCGTTACATGGTCAAGCCACTTACTTACCCACTCGGCTTCCCCGACATCTTTACAGATTACCGCAATACTTTCATAGCCCTTCTCCCGTGCAGATGCAATAATCTCTTCCGCGGCACCGTACATGGCATTTTCTTCCAGCCCTTCCCTTATCTGAACCGGCAAGCCGTGACGTATCACAGGGTCGATTTTATATCGTCCCAAGGAAGCCTTTTCCAGTATCTGCCCTGCATATTGGGATATCTCTATGGTATTACGGTAACTCTTGGAAAGAATCCTGAACTCATCCTTTTCTCCGGTAAGCACCCACTTGCGCATCTCCTGCCAGTCATTCATTCCGCACTCAAAGTCAATATTCTGTGAAACATCACCCATCAGTGTGAAGTAGCACTTGGGTAATACCTTGCGCAGGGCATAGTACACTGTAATACCAAAATCCTGTGCCTCATCAATGAACAGCTGGCCAAATTCCATATCCGCCTTTTTACGGGTGATACGGTATTGGATTATGAGAAGCGCTGCCAAGTCATATACATCATAGCGGTAGCCCGCACTGTTTTTATAATGCTCTTCCATGTCCAGTCTACCCGGGTGCATCCTGTGATATTCTTCCAGAAACCGCAGGTACAGTTCATAAATACTTTCCTTGGGCTGTCTGTCTTTATAATAATCCTTATATTGCCTGCATTTCTTCTGCAGATATTCCTTTTCTCCCTCAGGTGCCAGGAATTTCAGACGGGTCTTTACCCTGTCATCCAGTATACGAAGCAGCGCCGCCACACTGAAATCCGGATTCTCCGCAAACAAACGCTCCTTACTGCTTTGTGATATGACCACTCCCAGCTGAGGATCGCATAGGTGGCCTCCTTTGCAGAAGCTTTCACGCAGCCTCAGCAGCCAGACCTCCAAATCCAGCATGAAGTCCATGCGGCTGCGGACGGCGCCATCCTGTGTCACCGGAATCACACTCTGCTTACGGGTCCATTCCTTCCCCAGCAGATGCGCCAGCATCACATCCATGCGCTTTTGCTTGATATTAGGCACATCCAGCTCCGGTAATCCCGCTGTAATATAATTCAAAAGCAAATCATTACCACCGATAATACAAAACTCATTGGACATAAACCTTTCTTTATAGTTGTACAGAATGTAAGAAATCCTGTGCATAGCCACCGTGGTCTTTCCGCTTCCGGCCACACCCTGCACTAATATATTGGCAAAGGGGGACTGTCTGATGATTTCATTCTGTTCCTTCTGGATGGTGGCAATGATGTCCCCCAGTACTGCTTCCTTATTCCGGGACAGGTACTGTATCAGCAGACTGTCATTTGCCGCCACGTCACTGTCGTAATAGCCCTTCAGCTCCCCTTCCTGCACATCAAAAGTACGCTTCAGCTTCAGATCTATTTCCACCCGGTCGCCGTCCGGCAGACTATAGCTTCCCTCTCCCAGTTCGTTTTCATAATAAACTGAGGAAATAGGTGCTCTCCAGTCCGCTATCACCACATCTGTCTGATTGCGGAAGATACCGTTCTTACCAATATAAACCCTTTCTTCCCCGGCTTTATCCTTTTCACGGTAATCGATTCTGCCAAAATAAGGCTGACGCAGCGCTGCCCTGTTTTTACGTAATTGTGCCTCCGCCTGCTCTTCTAAGCTGGCACTGGTCATTGCCTGATTATACAGTTCAGGATCTCCGCTCTTCATGGCACGCATCAATTCCTGATGCTCTTTGTGTCGGACCTCATATTCTTTTTCATACACACTGATATTCTGTCTGATCAGTTGCAGGCACTCATCAAAATGCTTTTGTTGGGTTACCATATCTTTTTGCGTTTCCATTTTTCCTCCCGGCACTCCGCCTTCATCGGTTAATCCCGTCTCATCCGAACCGTATCTCAAGTATACCGAATTTATAAAATATTACTAGACTTTAATTTCTATTTATGCTAAACTATTCACTGGAAGTTTAATCAGAGAAAGGTTTCGATATATCGAGGCCTTTTTTACGTTATTTCGCAAAGGAGTGGTGCCTCTATGCAGGAAATCAATCGCAATATACAAAGCGGCAATTTCAGACAAATGTATCTGCTTCACGGCGAAGAGCGCTATCTGAAAAAGCAATATGCCGACCGTCTGAAAAGCAGCCTGTGCGCAGAAGGCGACAATATGAATAATCATTTCTTCGAAGGCAAGAATATTTCAGTGGGTGAAATCATTGACCTGGCAGAGACACTGCCCTTTCTGGCCCCCCGACGTGTCATCTTTCTTTCAGACAGCGGACTTTTCAAGTCCGGCGGTGAACAGATGGCCGACTATCTGAATGAATGTAATGAAACCAGTCTTTTTATCTTTGTGGAAAGCGAAGTGGACAAGCGCAGCCGCCTCTACAAAACCATCCAGTCCAAGGGATATATTGCCGAATTCGGCGTTCAGGACGAAAACACCCTGAAACGCTGGGTCGCAGGCACTTTGAAAAAGGAAGGCAAGAAGATTACAGAACAGACAGTGGACTTCTTTTTGGAAAAAACAGGCACCGACATGGAAAACATCCGGATGGAACTGGAGAAACTGATTTCCTATTGTCTGGACCGGGATGTAATCACTGCCGAAGATGTGGAAACCATATGTACCGCCCGGATTACCGGTCATATTTTTGATATGGTGGGCGCCATATCCCAGCAAAAAACGGATTTGGCCCTCCGGCTGTACTATGATTTGCTTGCCCTGAAAGAGCCTCCCATGCGTATTCTCTTTTTGATTGCCAAACAGTGCAATACCCTGCTTCAGGTAAAAGAGATGAAGACCCGGGGGTATGACAACCGTACCATCGGCTCCAAGCTGGGCTATTCCCCCTATGTGGCAGGTAAATATGTAACCCAGGCAGCAGCCTTTAAAACCTCCACCTTACGTGCGGCCGTCCAAAAATGTGTGGATGCGGAGGAAGCAGTTAAAACCGGTAAGATGAATGATATGATGAGCGTGGAAATGCTGATAGTGTCGGTACTGTAGTACCGGCACTTTTGTGCTTCATAGGAATTTTCTATGAAGCACAAAACGCTCTGCAAGGATGCGCATGATGCGCAAGTGGAAGGTATCGCGTTGCAACTGCCCGTCAGCGCGAGAATGTGCAACGCACATTCTTTGTTCCAGATGTTTATAAAAGAATCCTGCGTAACATATTATCCAACACCTTGGTATTCAGAGGATTCTTACCTGTTTCATGGGTAAAAAATAGCTTTTCTCCTAAAAAGTATCCGTTCCTTTCATAGGTATCAAGCTTAAAAAGCACATTTTCTGCATAACCTTCATTATCCAACATCCCCAAGTGTTCCAGATATATTTCTTCTCTTTCCGGCATTTTAAGTATCATGAAATCCGGATACAATACAGTCCCACCAATTGTGATGGGATATTCATATCTGTATGGTATTCCCAACGCATACAGTTTATCCGCTATGATTTTCTCAGATTTGGAACGTACTCTTTCTCCCTTTTCCGTAAATATCTCCGGTGCTCCTTCTGCAAACTCCTTACTTTCATACTCTGCCTCCTGCCATCTCCTGATATATGCGACATCCGAAACAAGCATATCATTGATTATATCCCGCCTGTAAGATTTTAATTTGTCATACTCTTTCTTTGGGTCCGTTTTCTCATACCTGACAAGAAAACGTTTTATTACACTTAACCGTTCTTCAATGCATTTTAATATTTTAATATCATATGCATTCTGCGCTAATTCGCAGGCTTTGGCTTTATCACGTTTCCTGATGTAGGT
>JAFXEW010000020.1 GCA_017513625.1 Lachnospiraceae bacterium
ACTGGTGCCGCCCCCTCATCGTGGGCGATGCCTCCTGCATTGCCTACGCCTTGCGGGTGGCGGAAAAGGTGCATGGCATCCATCTGACCATGAACGCTGTGCAGAAAGTGGCTGAGGCGAAGTTTGCCCCCGGTACCATTGATGTGCTGGATCTGGGACTGATCCCGGCAGATAAAATTCCCGACACGGCCACTCAGGATATATCTCCCGTATGGATGGGACTTAATTCTTCGCAGGATATTCCCCCAGCAACACTTCACACCCAAGATGCCGACAACAACGAAGAGTCCTATACCCCGAACGCCCATCCGGATGTTTCCTCTGCTGAGGAGACATCAGTCCCCCGCAGCGGAAGCTCCCCGGAGCCCGGACCAGTACGGACCGGCAATCGTCCCGGTCAACACACTGTGCCCTCCAGGCCCCGCGAAATACTACTGCTGTCAGGCGCCGCAGGCACAGGTAAAACCCACCGCCTGGAAGCTCATATACGTCATCTGACGGACAGACTTCAAGTACCGCCTCAGCGCATACTTGTACCGGCTCATTCTCCCCTGCAGGCTGAAAGACTGGCAGTCAGATATCATTTGGAACTACAGTTACCGCTTACCATCACCTGTATCACTGCAAGTTCATCGCTTTTTACCATAGCTTCGCCGGATATTTCCCATGTAGTGTGGGATGATCTGCAAAACTTCACCCACGAACAGCTGTCACTGATGCACTCCCTGACTTCACGTATTCCTGACGCAGGGTGGTTTTGCACCATTGATGATTGGCAGGCTCTTGGAAGCGACTATATTACCCCCCGTGACTTTACGGAAGCTTTTCCCGGATGCAACATAGCGTATTTAACCGAAGTTTACAGGCACCATTATGAGCTCGCCCACAATGCAGCGCTCTTTGTAATGGCTGACCCCCTTCATACACGCAAAGAAATTGAAGCTGCAGAAGAAAACCGTCCGGGCATACATTTGATTTGTTATAGCGCACAACCCGAAAAAGAGGCTTATGAAAAGGCCTTTCAAAAAGCATCACAACTGGCAGGCACGGGCTCTGTCCTGTTACCGGTGCATCAGTTGCAGGATGCATATCCTTTACGGCATTTTTTCAGAGGGCATGTACTTCCCTGCATACCGGAGCATCTGTCAGATGCAGAAGCAGATGTGGCGGTAATTCCTCCTTCCTTTTTGTTAAAGCTTGGATGCCCCCTTATTTCATCGGATGGAAAAGAAGAACCGCCTGAAGATTCCTCCCGGCTCCCGCTTCGTTTACCTGCGGCCGAGCGCCGGCTTCTATACTGTGCCCTGACCAGAGCCAAGCATTGCAGCATTATTCTTTCTCCTTTGGAGACCTGCTCGGCCTTTGTCCGTGAACTGCAACAATTACCCATTGATATACATATCCTGAATAATTAAAAGCGTACCGCCGACGAAGTAGCCATGGTACGCTTTATAATTTCATTTCTATATTTACACTTTTATTTACGTTTCATTTTACGTAATATTTCTTTATCCTCCCTGCTGACACAGTAGGATTCAATCATCTTTTGGATAGCTTTGTTGTATGTGAAATCATCCAAGGTATTCTGTCCTTCTTGCAGATACGCAAGCACCCGCTCTCTTTGCACGGGCCACGCAGTTGCAAGTGCCCATGCCACAGCCATCTGCCGGTAATATCCGGGATGCTTCATACTGTCCAGCAACTGAAGCGTACGTTCTATGTCCCCGTCTTCCAGATAATAGTTCAGCAGCATCACAGCAACAAATCGCTGGGTAAACTCTTCCTCCCGCCGGGCATAGGGCAACATAAACTCCAGGAATTCTTGCTTATGTTGCTTAACCATTTTTAATGTAGCGCAGAACCCGTCACAGAGATACCAGTCACTGATTTTTTCCACATGAGCAGCTATGTAGGGAAGGAGTTCTCCGTACTCTACTTTTGCATAGCCTATGATAAAGCCCTGTAATTGTATTTCCTCAGAGGTCAGGGGATAAGTTATCTGTTTTGCACTGTCCAAATATCCCTTCCAATCCTCTCTCGCCAGCTTCTTTGCCAGCTTTCTCAGATAAGGTACCCTCACTCCAAGGATTTGTATACTGCCGGGCACCAGCCCTGCGGTAAACTGCTGAAATTTGCTTTCTGCCATATCTTCCAGACAGACTCTGATTTCTTTCCAACCCATTCCCTTACGTCCTTCTAATCAAAATAGCCCACATATTCTATCCTGTAATCATGTCCCGGGAACATATGCCCGTACAGGTCTATGAGATAATCGTCCGTCATGCTGGCAATATAATCTACCACCAGATCATTGGAATCACATTCCTCATAGGGCACGTTCCGATGATAAAATCTGGTCATCTCTTCAATATAAGACATATGGTGCTGATAGATATAAGAATCTTTATTGTGCTCCCGTACATCCTTCAAAAGCTTTTCATATACCTGTTCCATCATGGGACGGATTTGATCTTGGAAGATACCTGCCACCTTTTCATTCCGGTATATCATTGAATAATTCTGCTTCTTCCCCTTGGAAAAAGCCTCATAAAAGGCTCTGTCCATCTGGATATAACCTTTACCGTAGCTGTTTTCCAATATATTTACCGTCATATTATTAATGATTTCCGCATTGGTTCTGCCGATGTCCTCCCCGTCAAACAGGGACACATCCTCTATCAGATTCAGACGGATGGCATCCTGACGGTCCTTTCCGAGATATGCAATAATATCGGACACACGCATTACACACGCTTCCAGTGTGGAAGGAACCAGCTTTTTATTCGCGGAAGGGTCCAAGTAACAGGCTTCCATCTTTTCATCCAGAACCGTAAAATCAGTATAAGGCCTGGGTGTATACTCCTGCTGCTCCAGCTCTCCGTTATGGCAGATGATGCCATCAAGGGTCTGCAGACTTAAGTTCAGCGGAAATATGCAATCCAGCACTCTGGCGCTGTGAATATTGTGATTAAAATGTCTCCCTGTATGACTGAAATACAAATCATCCAGTATTCTCTCACCTTCATGACCAAAGGGAGTATGACCGATATCATGCCCCAGGGAAATCGCCTCTATCAAATCAAGATTCAGCCCCAGTACACTTCCTATATTCCTGGCAATTCTTGACACCAGCTGCACATGCTGGGCTCTTCTGGATATATCGTCATTTTTATATAATGAAAAGACCTGGGTTTTGTCCGAATAGCGATTGTAATAAGGAATATGTAATATTTTTTCACAATCCCTTACAAATGCGGGGCGCCACAAATTGGCCCTGTCATGGCTCCCATCCCTGCGTATTACATCCTCATCCCTGCATGCATAAGGATTCTGCCAGCCTTCTGCCCGGTCTCTTTGTATTCTTTGTTGTAATTCTTCTGATAAGTTTATATATTGTGCCATCTGATCCTGCCTCTTATCCCGTTGTTTCTTGCCTATATTTACATAAAGCCGGAGTCATACAGAGAATCCTCTATATTACACTCCGGCTTTCATGGATGTCCGGTGCAGGGTCTGTACACCGGACCTTATGTTACAGAATTAATATGGAACCTTAAATTATTCGTTCTTGGTTCCGCAGGTGGTACAGAATGCTGCACCTTCCTCTAATACAACACCGCAGTTCTTGCAGGTAGCGGGTGCTGCAGGAGCTTCTTCCTCTGCAACCTCTTCCTCGGCTACTTCAGGCTCAGGCATCTTGTTACCGCACTTAGGGCAGAATGCAACGCCTGCTGCAATTTCCTCACCACACTGCTCACAAATCTGAACGCCCTTTACCAGTCTGATTTCATTCTTCAGACGATCGATTTCAGCCTTTGCAGTCTCAATCTTACCAAGTGCCTCAGCCAGATCCAGACCTGCCCAGTTGTCTTTATTGTCATAGATCATCTTACCAATTTCTTTGTAAACAGCGTCTACTGCAGATTCCTGACTGGAAATCTGTCCGTTCAAGCTTGCTACCTTAGCCAGCTCGTCAGCCTTCTTTGCTACGCTCTTACCGGTATTAGCAATGTTTTCACCTAACTTGTCAAAAAATCCCATTTTGAATATCCTCCTCTATAGTTCGATATTTGCAGGGCTTAACCCTTACTGATTGTTATTATACTATGATTTTACTGAGAAGACAATAAAATCTACGTTTTTTTATAAAGTTTAGACTTTTTTTGCAAAGATAAACTGATTGGAAAATCTAAGAAAAAAATCTGTCACTTTATATTATTCAGTAACAATGGCTTTTATTGCTGTTATTTCCTCCGGATCGGTCTCGGTATACAGCTCCAGTCTCAGTAAATGATTCGCTGCCATAACCACCTTTACACATACAATTTCAGCCTCCGGCCCTTCTCCCTGCTTCCAGCCGGCCACCCATTTAGCTCCGGGCAGTGTATCCTCATATACGAGTATAGGATTCATGGTTCTGCCACCGGTATAGTCAGCCTGTCTGCCAAAGTGCTTTTCTAAGGCATTCCACTGGGTATAAACCCATTCCCAGACCTCCTGCATATTGTCTGAGTCCTCGTAGTTTATATAATAATATACCATGTCCAACATAGCATCTTCATTATCATCCGGATAATCCAGTCGTATGTCCGCATATTCCTTGGAATGCTCTACCTTATAACTCTTTTTGGAAATAAATTGACTGGTGGGCATACCTGTCTGTTCACTGCGTTTAAACAGACGCGCGTCCCGGCCCAGCTCCTGTCTCACCTCTGCCATTTCCTTTCCCAGCAATTCCACCGCATAGGTAAAATCCGTCATATCCTTCACAGGTATATGATTACGGTAATCAATCACCTTATATATAACGGCAATAATCAATATGGCCACCAACACCCCAAATATCAGCTTGATTTTTTTCATAGATATCTCCTCTTTTCCGTTCTATTCATATATTTTCCTTATAACCCAAATATATACCCCTATATTAGCCCATTCCTCTTCAGAACGCAATGTATAATTCTTCATAATACCAAAAATCCCCGGAGCATAAAACTCCGGGGAAATGATTCTGTTACTAGTTCTGTGCTACATCCTTCATGGAGAAGCTGATATGGCCCATCTTGTCCTTGCCGAGACATACAACGGTAACCTTATCTCCAAGTGTCAGTACATCCTCAACATGGTTGATTCTTTCCTTTGCAATCTTGGAAATATGAACCATACCTTCCTTTCCGGGTGCAAACTCGATAAATGCACCGAATTCCTTAATGCTTACCACTTTACCCTTGAAAATCTGGCCTTCTTCAAAGTCGGTAACGATGATCTTAATCATATCTACGGCCTTGTCCATCATATCCTTGTCAGTGCCGCATACAGATACTTTACCGTCATCGGTAATATCAATCTTCACACCGGTACGTGCAATGATTTCGTTAATGGTCTTGCCACGCTGTCCAACCACTTCACCAATCTTTTCAGGATCAATCTGGATGGAAACAATCTTAGGTGCGTAAGGACCAACTTCAGGTCTGGGCTCTGCAATTGCAGGCTTCATACAGTTATCCATGATAAACAGTCTTGCTTCACGGCATCTTGCAATAGCGCCCTCTACAATAGGTCTGGTCAGACCATGAATCTTAATATCCATCTGGATAGCGGTAATACCTTCAGTAGTACCGGTTACCTTAAAGTCCATATCGCCGAAGAAATCTTCCAGACCCTGGATATCGGTGAGCAGTACGAAATCATCGTCGGTATCACCGGTAACCAGACCACAGGAAATACCTGCAACCATCTTTTTAATAGGTACACCTGCAGCCATTAAGGACATACAGGAAGCACAGGTAGATGCCATGGAAGTAGAACCGTTGGATTCAAAGGTCTCGGATACGGTACGGATAGCGTAGGGGAATTCCTCTTCGCTGGGCAGTACGGGAATCAATGCTCTCTCTGCCAGTGCACCATGACCGATTTCACGTCTTCCGGGTCCGCGGGAAGGCTTGGTCTCACCTACGGAGTAGGAGGGGAAGTTATAGTGATGCATATATCTCTTGCTCACTTCATTTTCATCCAAACCGTCAATTCTCTGCTGCTCGGATAAAGGTGCAAGGGTACATACGTTACAAATCTGAGTCTGTCCGCGGGTAAACATAGCGGAACCATGTACTCTGGGAATGATATCAACTTCAGCATCCAGCTTACGGATCTGGGTGATTTCACGACCGTCGGGCCGCTTATGATCCTTCAGAATCATCTTACGAACAGTCTTCTTTTCATACTGATATACTGCCTCACCCAGCATAGCAAGCCACTCTTCGTTCTCTGCAAATGCTTCTTCCAGCTTAGCGGTAATCACACGGATATTTTCCTCACGTGTCTGCTTGTCATCGGTAAATACCGCTACTTCCATCTCTTCGGGAGTAACAATCTGCTTCATAGCCTCAAACATTTCAGCAGGAATTGCACAACTGGTGTACTCATGCTTCTTCTTACCTACTGCAGCAACGATTTCTTCAATAAATGCAATAATGGTCTGATTTACATCATGTGCCATATAGATTGCTTCCAGCATCTTGTCTTCAGGTACTTCATTTGCACCTGCTTCAATCATAATAACCTTTTCCTTTGTAGATGCTACGGTCAGGTTTAAATCACCAACCTTCCACTGCTCCTGGGAAGGATTGATTACGAACTCACCGTCAATCATACCCACCTGGGTCATAGCACAGGGACCATCGAAAGGAATATCTGAAATGGAAGTTGCAATGGAAGCACCCAGCATAGCCACGATTTCGGGACGGCACTCAGGGTCCACACTCATAACCATGGTATTCAGGGTTACATCATTTCTGTAATCCTTAGGGAACAAGGGACGCATGGGTCTGTCAATAACACGACTGGTCAGAATTGCATTCTCACTAGCCTTTCCCTCTCTCTTATTAAAACCGCCGGGAATCTTGCCCACTGCGTATAATTTCTCTTCGTATTCCACACTTAAGGGGAAGAAGTCGATGCCCTCACGGGGTTTCTCGGATGCAGTTGCAGTACAAAGTACGGTGGTATCACCATAGTGCATAAATGCACAGCCATTGGCCTGCTTACCTACACGATTTACGTCAACACTGAGAGTACGTCCTCCCAGTTCCAATTTAAATGTCTGGTACATATTTCCTCCTATCTGCCGCTTCCTGCGGCGCTCTGTTTTCGGAACAGATGTCACCGAAACTACTGAAAAAGGCGGGTGTATCAGATGCTGTTTCTTTCACCTGTCCTTTTCAGCGGTCTCGGGAGTAATATCTGTTCCTTTAATAGTTTCTTAAAGGCGTTCTCTGTGCTCCTCCGTCAAACACATTATCCCTTTATCAGAAAAAAGCGGAGTGCCGATTCCCCGGCAAGCCTCCGCCTTCATTCTTAAAATTATTTTCTCAGACCAAGTCTTTCAATCAGAGAACGATATCTCTCGATATCTTTCTTCTTTAAGTAGTCCAGCAGACCACGTCTCTGACCAACCATCTTTAACATACCGCGACGGGAATGATGATCCTTAGGGTTCTCCTTTAAATGCTCGGTTAACTCCTGGATTCTTGCAGTTAATACTGCTACCTGTACTTCGGGTGAACCGGTATCGCCTGCTGTTCTGGCATACTCGTTCATGATTGCTGCTTTCTTTTCTCTTGAAATCATATCAAAACCTCCTATTACTTTAATACCGCCTGTCACTAAGACCGGGTCGGAGTGTCCCAAATCCGAGCGATGGCTAAACTCATACTTGGTAATAATATCACAGAATCCAAGAGTTGTAAACATTTATTTTTCTTGTATCTTAAATACTTTCTGCAATTTTTTCCGGCTCTACAGACTCACTTGTCTCTGCAACCTGTAACTTTTCACCCTTCATAATTACGAACATAATACCCATCAAAATCAGTGCAATACCGGCCATAATCAGATTATTTCCCAGTGTACTGGAAATCTCAACCATTCCCATCAAAGTCGCGTAAAGGTTACAGAAAAAGTGCATCAGAATGGGCACCCAAAGTGTTTTATATCTATGACCCAGATATCCCAGCACCAGACCGATAAAGAATGCATATACACCCTGTACCAGATTCAGATGGAATACACCGAAAAGTACTGCCTGAATAATATTGATAGCACAGAAAGGAAGTCCTGCCCATTTACCCAGTCTTACGGTCACTCCACGGAAGACCAGTTCTTCTCCGATAGGTGCTAAAAATACGGTAGCAACAAAGCTTACAAATGTCATCTCGGCAACACCTGCCTGCTCCATCATGTTATTGAAATTCTCAATAATCTCAGGTGCGATGACTGATACAATTGCCATACCCACACTAATCAGAAGTTCCATGATTACTGCTGCCAATAATGCAACCAATACTGCAGAAGGCTTTACTGCCTTAACAGGATTCACAAACTTATTTCTGCCCCATAATTTAAACCAAAGGCCAAAAATGATCAAACCAATCAACTGAAAAACAAATGTTCCGTATATAGCATAAGGCATCACAAATTCCATTAACGCTTCCTGTGTAAAAGGCATACCCTTCATTCCCATTACAATAGCACAACCAAATACTAATATAACGGAAACTATTATATTCAGGGTGATCATAATTAATGCAGGTGTAAAAGTTACAAGTGTACGTCCAAAGGACCATGTTTTCTTCTTCATATTACTTCTCCTTTTCATTATCTCATTCTTCCGTTCGATCTATGTAAGTTGTTTACATGAATGATATTAACACACTCACTGTATTATGTCAATAGTACAATAATACATTTTTCCAAAAAAAATTTGAGCACCGCCTTTCGGCGATGCCCAATACCCCTTAACCACCAATTTAGTCATTAATCAACCTTACACATTTTACCGGTGTACGATAATTGTACTTACTAATCTTAATACCGGTCTTCGCATTACTTGCGTGAACAACCTTTCCGCCGCCTATATAGATAGCTACGTGATTGATGGTTCCGCTGCTGTTGCCGTAGAAAATCAAATCTGCGGGTTTCAGCTCTGAGGTGGAGATCTTTGTACCCATTCTGGCCTGAGCTACTGAATGATGAGGGAGCTTAAAACCATACTTTTTATATACACTGAGTACAAAGCCGGAACAATCTGCGCCTTTGGTAAGGCTGGTTCCGCCCCATACATAGGGATTTCCAACGAATTGCTTAGCATACTCTGCTAAATCTACACGTACATCAGAAACGCCTTCTCCATACAACAGTTCAGTCATGGTAATTGCCGTTTCTAACTCTTCTTCTACCTTTACATACTGAGCACTTACATATGCCTCGTCACTGTCTACCGCTACTTTAATCCATTCTCCCATTTCTTCCAGGACTTCCAGTCCTTCGCCCTTGGGAATCTGTGTGACAATCTCACTTTCGGTATTCGGCCCTTTACGCACATTCAAACCATCTGTCTGCGCAATTGCCAATACCTGAACCAGTTCCTGCGCCTTAACCCTGGCTGCGGGACCTGTGGTGAGGAATTCCTCACTTACATAACCTTCTACTTCTCCGGACTTAATATGTGCCCAGCCGTCTGTAACATCCAGTACTTCACAGGCTGCATTCACACGCATTTTACCTACAATCTTACCGGAAGTAGCCGGAGTCTTACGTACATTTAAATTACCGCTTTCAATATTGGCAATACCGATATTGGTATAACCATAAGCCGCTCCCACGGAAGCCTCTGCCATAGCTATGTACTCTTCCTCAGTCATGGATACGTCAAGTACGGAAGCTACACCTGCAGTCCCCAGCAACTCCGTCACATTCATACCTGCAGCAGATGCGCTGAGCGGTTCCATGCTTACAAACAACATCAAACCGGCCGAAAACAATATTGCTGTATTCTTTATATGATTATGTTTCATCATAACACCTTTCTTAAGTTCTTAATTCTATCAATATATTTTATGCAAGATTTCTTTACGAATTTATTACAAAATTATTAACTACATGGTTGATTATACAAGTATAAGTACTTAATGTCAACCTGTTTTCGTAATTTTATACAAAATGAAATCCGTTTTTAGATTGAAAATTATAAATTTCACAAGAATAAGTATATATATTATTAAGAAAATATGCTATGAGTATTTAGTCCTAGTAATAATTGCTTAACATTTATGCATTTGCCATGTCCTGTTCTTCTTCATTCAGGGTAATAGAGAATGCAATATTGGTAGCGTGATCAGATACACGCTCCAGACAGGAAATAACTGCCAGGAACACCATACCCGCCTCCGGTGTACACTCTCCCTTAGTCAAACGGTCCACATGGGCACGCTGCAGCTGCTTCTCCATATCGTCCACCAGTTTTTCCAACCGGATAATCTCTTTCATCTGCTCATCATCCGTCTTGATGAACATTTCCATAGTATATCCGATAATCGCATTTACTTCTTCCAGCATTTCTCCCAGCTCTCTACGCGCTTCTTTACTGATATTGATATTTCCCTCCTTGCGCTGGCAGGCAGCGTCCGCAATATTCTCTGCCAGATCACCGATCCGTTCTATATCATTAGCCACATGGAACAATGCTCCCAGCTTTTTCACGTCTTCTATGGGAAGTGTACTTTGGTTAATTTTAACCAGATAATCTGTAATAGAATGATTCATAAAGTTAATATGTTTTTCCACTTCGTACACTTTTGCAATCTCTTCTTCATCCAGACTGGTAAGTGCATCCATTGCGCGGTTGAGATTTTCCCCGGAAAGACCTGCCATATATTCCAGTTCTCTTATAACATCCACCACAGCCGTAGCAGGATTAAATACTGCATTTTCTCCAATATATTTCAGCTGATAATGCTCTTTACCTGTTGTTTCCTTTTCTTCACCGGGTACGCAAAGGGACGCAAGCTTTACTATCTGCCTTGCAAAGGGGAACAAAACAATTACCTGGAATATCTTAATACCGGTGTGGGCATTTGCCACAAAACGTCCGTTGTCTGCAGATATGGACTGAATCAAACGGATAACGGGCTCCTCTGCCACAAGCAGAATAATGTATATGATTACTGTTCCTATTACATTGAAAAGAAAATGTATCATTGCCGCACGCTTTGCATCCTTTTTACCTGCCATGGATGCCAAAAGTGCCGTACAACAGGAACCGATGTTACAGCCCAGAATTATGTATAAAGTAATCGGAAGAGCCAGCAGCCCCTGGGTAGCCAAAAGAAGTACAATGCTGACCGTCACGGAAGAACTCTGAATTACCGCAGTGAGCAGAAAACCTACCAAAGTACCCATAAACGGATTTTTAAGAGATGCCAGCAGATTAACTACCTCCGGTACATTCTTCATATCCTTCATGGCTGCAGACATAGTACTCAATCCGACAAAAAGGATACCGAAACCAACAATTACTTCCGCAATTTTTTTGACCTTCTGACTTTTGCTGAAAAGCATTACACACACACCCACAAGCAGTATAATGGGGGCATATTCGGACAAATTAAAGGAAACCAGCTGGGATGTTACGGTAGTACCGATATTGGCACCAAAAATAACTCCGGCTGCCTGATACAGATTCATAAGGCCCGAGTTAACAAAACTTACTACCATAACCGTGCATGCCGATGATGACTGTACGATACCGGTAAACATAATACCTACCAGCATACCTGCAAATCTGTTACTGGTAAAAATCTCCAAAATGCGGCGCAGTTTCGCTCCAGCCACCTTTTCAATGGAGTCACTCATCAGGTCCATACCGAATAAAAAGAGTCCCAAGCCGCCTGCCAGGGAAAAAATGATACTCATACTCATGATTGTGCTATCCCTTCATTACAAAATTATTACAAAAAGGTCCAAAATTAATTTTACGAAAAAAAGTCACAAGATACAATTGCTTTTTTTAATTTCTACTAAATCATTTGTTTTCATCGTGAAATACCGCGCAGGTATGCATGTCCTTTGCAACCTGCTCTTTTAAATCCTTTACACAGTCAAACCTTTGCTCCGGTCTGTGAAAGTGTTCAAAGAACACTTCCAAACGCTGTCCGTACAAATCCCCCGTAAAATCGAACAGACAGGTTTCCACGCCCTCCGGATTGTCTGAAGAAATGGTAGGTTTAATTCCCACATTACTGATTCCCCGTGCCGGGAAATTATCCCTGCCCAAGTACCCTGCTCCGCTCTCCGGCTGTGTCAGTAAATCTTCTCCTGCCACTTCATATATTTTTGTAAAGTAAACACCTCTGGGGGGCATTAATTTATTGGAAGGCACCGGCATATTGGCTGTAGGAAAGCCCATTGCGGTTCCTATGTGATTGCCATGTATGATTTCTCCGGTAAACGAATAAGGCCTTCCCAAATACTGCGTACATTCTTCCATGCGTCCTTCTTTTACCAGTTGTCTGATATAAGTGGAACTGACCTCCTGTCCCAGAATACTGACCTTATCTATGGTTTTTAGCTCAAAGCCGCATTCCGGCGCCAGCGTACGCAGTAATGCCTCATTTCCCAGTCCGCCGCGACCAAAAGACACGTCCTTTCCAGCCGCCAGATATCTGCAATGTAATCTGTTACAAAGTATTTCCCTGACAAATACCTCTGCCTCCGTCCCGGCTGTTTCAAGGGTAAGCGGAAACTCTACCAGCAGTTCCACCCCCATGTCCCCGAATATTTTGCGTTTTTCATCCCGGGTGGTCAGTTCCTTGCCGTCAGATTTGCCAAAAAGCACCTCCGGCGGAGGATCAAAAGTAAAAACACAGGGAATAAGCTGCCTTCCCTTTTGTTCCAAAATGTCCGAAAGCAGCTTCTGATGTCCTATATGTATACCGTCAAACTTGCCGATAGCCACGGCACATTCCATGTGCTCCGGCAAAGCTTCCATACCTGTTATTATCTGCATAATCTGTTTCCTTTCAGCGACACACCTCTGTATCCCTGCTTGTACGTCACGATTTCCGGTTAAAGGAACATCTTCACCGGCTTGTACCATCTGCGCCCCGCATCATAGGTGTAGATGCCGGTAAAACACTCTCCTCTGTATACACGCACCCATTCACCGGAAGAAAATACTGTTCCTTCCATTGTCTGGTCAGCATAAAATGCATTGCCATTTTCCAATAATCTTATAAATTCGGGTTTTATATGAAGATCCGGGCACTCCATGAAAACACTGTCCGTCGATCTTACCACAGATTCCAAGCCTTCTGTATCCCGAATTTGTTCCAGTTCCTGCAAAGTCACGGCCTCCGGCAGCGAAAAACATCCCACCCTGGTACGCTGCAGACTCTTCATAGTCCCGCCGCATCCCAGTGCGTCACCGATATCTGCACAAAGGGTTCTGATATACGTCCCCTTCGAGCATGCCACGCGCATTTTTACCACCGGAAGATTCATTTCTAATATCTCAATTTCATGAATGACCACAGGACGGGCCTGACGCTCCACTTCCTTGCCTGCCCTGGCAAGCTCGTACAGCTTTTTACCGTCCACTTTTATTGCAGAATACATGGGCGGCACCTGCATATAGTCGCCCACAAAGCTCATAACTGCCTGTCTTACCTGCTCTTCATCCACATCTGCCGCACACTCTTTTAATACAGTACCCGTGGTATCCTGAGTATCCGTCACCGTACCCAGCAGCATTTCCGCCACATATTCCTTATCCTTATCCGTAAGCATGTCACAGAGTTTGGTGGCATTACCAAGGCAGACCGGCAACACACCGGTAGCCGCAGGGTCCAGTGTACCCGTATGCCCTATTTTTTTCTGCTTACAGATACCACGCATCTTGGCTACCACATCATGAGATGTGAAACCACTTTCTTTATGCATGATGATGATTCCGTTTAACATATATATGCCTCCGTTTCCAACCGTTCGTTTCTAAGCGGTGGCCGGTTAATTTCCCTTTAATTGTTCTTCAATCAGTCCGGAAAGATTGTTTACACAGTCATGGAAGGTTCCCTGCATGGTACATCCTGCAGCTCTCATATGTCCGCCGCCGCCAAACCTTGATACCACACGGGTAGCATCCACCAGGTCACTTGTACGCAGACTTACCTTAAATTCCTGCATGGCTGTTTCATACATGAAAATTGCACAATCAATCCCCTTAATATTCCGTAACTGATTTACGATACCATCCATATCCTTGCTGGTGATATCATAAAATTCCATTGTCTTTCTGTCCACACAGCCCACTATACATCTGTTATCCAGGAATCGTACACTTTCCATCAGTACTCTTCCCATAATCTGGGTCTGCAGATAGCTTTTCTGATAAAAAGTTTCCTGTACGATGGCAGGGAAATCAAAACCGTATTCTATCAGTTCCGCTGCAATCCTCATGGTCTGCGGACGTGTATTGGAATACTGAAATACACCGGTATCATGAATCATACCGATGTACAATGCCTTAGCAATCTCCCCGTCCATATACTCCTTTTCCATGAGTTCAAATAATACTTCACTGCACGAACCTACTTCCGGCCGTACCAGATTCACATCACCGTCACCCTTATTGGTAATATGATGGTCTATATTAATCTTTTTGATTGCACCGCAGAAGCATTCCTCTGCACTTCCCAGTCTTTCTGCGTTACAGTCCAAGGCAAAAAATACATCAAACTGCTCTTTCTTTTCCGGTTGTCTGATTAGGCCAAACCCGCAGATATCTGCAAAAACCTCCGGCGGATTCTCCAAAAAAACTTCTACTGACGCCGCAGGCAATGCCTTCTGCAGATACTGATACAGCGCCAGACAGGAACCCACGCAGTCCCCGTCCGGTCTGATGTGACCACTGATACCTATTCTTTTTGCCTTACTGCACTCTGCTAATAAATTCACTATTCATCCACCTCTTGTGCTGTTTCATCCTCTTCTGCCGCATTCGCCTGGTCTCTGGCAATTACTTCATCAATCTTGCGGGACATGTTTACACCATACTCAATAGATTGATCCATTACAAAGGTAATAGCCGGTGTATTGCGCAGGTTAATAGCCTTGGCCAATTTATTTTTTATAAAACCTTCCGCACTCTTTAAGCCCTGAAGGGTTGCTTCCTGGGTTTCTTTGCCACCCAATACACTGATAAAAGCTTTACAGCTCTTTAAATCGGGAGCCACTTCCACCGCAACCACACTGGTCCACTGACTGATGCGGGGATCCTTGATTTCTCCGCGGATGATCTCCGCCAGCACCCTCTGCACTTCACCATTAATGCGTGTGTTTTTTACACTGTTCTTTCTCATTTAAAATCCTTTCCTTATAGCGAAATAAAGTAATTCCAAGGCACGCTATGTGCCCCGGAATTACCATTCATACATATTAACGAGGTACTTCTACCATGATATATGCTTCTACAATATCTAATTCCTGCATCTGGTCGAAGCCGTTAAATACAAGACCACATTCAAATCCGGTCTTAACTTCTTTTACATCATCTTTAAATCTCTTCAGGGAAGCCAGCTCACCCTCAAAAATCTGCTTGCCTTCACGACTGATTCTTACCTTACATCCTCTCTGGAATACACCATCCAGCACGTAGGAGCCTGCAATATTACCGATTGCGGATGCCTTGAAGATCTGACGGACTTCTGCATGACCAATTACCTTCTCCTCAAATACAGGATCCAACATACCCTTCATGGCAGCTTCCACATCTTCAATTGCCTGGTAGATTACGCTGTACAGTCTTACATCCACACCTTCCTGCTCTGCAGTGGTCTTAGCCGCAGCATCTACTCTTACATTAAATCCGATAATGATGGCATTGGATGCGCTTGCCAGCGTAACGTCGGACTCGTTGATGGCACCTACACCGCCGTGGATACATTTAACGACCACCTCTTCATTACTGAGCTTGGTCAAGGACTGCTTCACTGCTTCTACACTACCCTGTACGTCAGCCTTCACGATCAGGTTCAGTTCCTTCAGATTGCCCTCTTTAATCTGTGAGAACAGATCATCAAGGGACATCTTGGACTTGGTTTCTTCCAGCTTTCTTTCCTTGTTCTGTGCCTTATAGGTCTCTGCATAGTGCTTAGCGTTCTTATCCGTATCATGCGACAGGAATACTTCTCCTGCACTGGGCACATCGGAAAGACCCAGTATTTCTACAGGGGTAGAAGGAGTAGCTTCTTTAACTCTTCTTCCCTTATCATCAATCATCGCTCTTACCTTACCGAAAGCTGCACCTGCGGAAATAAAGTCGCCTACATGCAGGGTACCCTTCTGTACCAGAACGGTTGCCACGGGACCGCGTCCCTTATCCAACTCAGCCTCGATTACCAGACCTCTTGCACGTCTGTCGGGATTTGCCTTCAGTTCCAGAATATCTGCGGAAAGCAGAATCATCTCAAGCAGCTGCTCGATACCTTCACCGCTCTTTGCAGAAACAGGTGCAAATACGGTACTTCCGCCCCAATCTTCGGGAATCAGCTCGTACTCGGAAAGCTCCTGCTTTACTCTGTCAATATTTGCAGAGGGCTTATCAATCTTATTAACAGCCACTATGATTTCAATACCTGCTGCCTTTGCATGGTTAATTGCTTCTACAGTCTGGGGCATTACACCGTCATCTGCCGCAACTACCAGGATCGCAATATCGGTTGCATTTGCACCACGCATACGCATAGCAGTAAATGCTTCATGTCCGGGAGTATCCAGGAAGGTAATACTTCTGCCGCCCACATTAACGGTATACGCACCGATATGCTGGGTAATACCGCCGGCTTCTCTATCCGTAACATTGGTCTTACGGATTGCATCCAGCAGTGAAGTCTTACCATGGTCAACATGACCCATTACACAGATAACGGGAGGTCTTTCCTGCAGCACGTCTTCTGCTTCGTCCTCTTCCTTTAAGAGTTCCTCGATAACATCCACCTTAACCTCTTTTTCGCAGAGGATTTCGTATTCCATAGCAATATTCTCTGCGTCTTCGTAAGAAATCTCCTGGTTTACGGTTACAATCTTACCTTCCATAAATAATTTCTTTACGATGGCAGATGGCTGAATCTTCATCTTATCGGCCAGATCCTTGATGGTAATGGTGTCAGGCAGGGTAATGACTTTGATTACCTCTTCCACCACTTCCTTCTTCTTCTCAGGCTTGATGAATCTGCCGGGCTTGTTCTTCAGTGCTTCATCCTCTTCATAAATGAAGTCCTTTTTAGAACGCTTATTATCTTTTTCCTGACTGAAGCGTCTCTTTTCTTCCTCACGCTTCTTTTCAATATCCTTAGAAGGTGCTTCTGTTGCAAAGCTGTTCTTACCGCCCTGCTGCTTATCCCTGAAGCCACCCTGGCTCTTGCCTCCGAAGCCGCGACGGTCGTCTCCGTCCTTGCCCGCGAAGCCTCTCTGGCCATCTTTATTATATCCGTCTTTGTTAAATCCATCCCTGTTATATCCGCCCTGAGGTCTCTGACCGTCACGGTTATAGGGTCTGTCTCCCTGAGGTCTCTGGCCGTCACGGTTATAAGGTCTGTCTCCCTGGGGTCTCTGACCGTCACGGTTATAAGGTCTGTCTCCCTGAGGTCTCTGGCCATCGCGGTTATAAGGTCTGTCTCCCTGAGGTCTCTGGCCGTCACGATTATAAGTTCTGTCTCCTTGAGGTCTCTGACCGTCAGCTGCAGGTCTCTCATTTACGGGTCTTTCATTTACGTTTTTCTCTGCTACCGGCTTCTCAGGAGCAGTCTTTACTTCTTCTCTCTTAACAGTTTCAGCCACTTCAGGGTTTACGGTCTCTTCCTGCTTGGTCTGAGGCTTTGCCTGCTGCACTTTTCCGGGCACCATCTGCACGCTGGGGGTTGGTGAAGGAGGAGTCAGCGGCTTGATAGGTCCTCTGGGAGCCGGCTTTGCCTGTGCATTTCCCATGCCGGGTCTGCCCTGATTATTGCCGCCGGGTCTCTGTGCCCCCTGCTGTGCCGGTCTCTGACCGGGCATCTTGGAATTCTGGGGATTACTTACAAAGATAATCTTCTTTTTCTTTTTAGGTGCTTCTCCGTTTTCCTCTGCTTTAGCACCGGTATTTTCAACACTCTTTGTCTCTTCCTTTACCGGAGCTTCTTCTTTTACTTCTTTTTTGGTTTCTACACTACCTGTTTCCTGCATACCTGCTGTTTTATTTCCCTTTCCCAAAGCCTTCTTTACCACGTCTGCCGCAGTATCATCCACGGAGCTCTGTGCCGCCTTTGCCTCTATTCCTTTTTCCTGCAGAATCGTCAGGACATCCTTACTGGATACACCCAATTCTTTTGCAAGCTCATGTACCTTAATTTTTGCCATTTATATCTCACGCCTTTCCTAATCACTACAACTGTAGTCGCCTAATTACCTATGTTCCGATTAACTATGCCGGAAGTTCTCGTTCATCCAGCAATTTCTTTATACCTGCTGCCAGCCCGGGTTCACACACAGCCACCGACGCTCTGTACATCTTCCCGATAGCCCGCCCCAGGGTCTCCTTGGTTCCGTAGACATAACAGGGAATCTCATAATAGGAGCACTTATCCCGAAACAGCTTTTTGGTATTATCAGAAGCGTCCTCTGCCACCAGCACCAGCAGGGCACTTCCGTTTTTAACCGCTTCTTCCGTTTGGAATTCACCGCTCATCAGATTTCTTCCCCGGGCTGCGAGTCCCAAAAGTGATAATATTTTATTCTGTTTCAATGCTGTCAAACTCCTTTTCCAGTGTTTCATATACTTCGCCGGGAATACTCATCTTCAGGGAACGTTCCAATCCCTTATTCTTGCGGGCATGTACCAGGCATTCCTTACTCTTACAAAGATATGCACCTCTTCCGTTCTTCTTGCCCGTAACATCCAGACAAATCTCATCTTCCACTGTTTTCAGGACCCTCATCATGTCCTTTTTCCCTTTCATCTCACCGCAGCCCACACACTGCCTCAAAGGAACCTTCTTTACCATAGGGATTACTCCTCGCTATATTCTTCGTACGCTTCTTCTGCGTATTCTCCGTCTTCGTACTCGCCTTCATCATATTCGTCATCAATATAATCTTCATATCTGAATCCGGGAGCATCCTTTGCCTGTGTCTCAGACTTTATGTCAATCTTGTAACCGGTAAGTCTTGCTGCCAGTCTTGCATTCTGACCTTCTTTACCGATTGCAAGGGATAACTGATAGTCAGGCACTACAACCTTTGCAGTCTTTTCATCAGGATCGGCAAATACTGCTACAATCTTTGCAGGAGCAAGTGCATTCTGAATCAGGTTACCGGGGTTCTCATCCCAGTTTACTACATCCACTTTTTCACCGCGCAGCTCATCTACAATGGCATTTACTCTGGCACCGTTCATACCTACACATGCGCCAACTGCATCTACGTTAGGATTGTTACTCCAAACAGCCATCTTGGTACGGCTTCCTGCTTCTCTTGCGATACTCTTGATTTCCACGGTACCGTCTTTAATCTCTGTTACTTCTGCTTCAAACAGTCTCTTTACCAGTTCGGGGTGAGTACGGCTCACATTGATACGGGGGCCCTTGGGGGTTTTCTTAACTTCCAGGATGTATACCTTGATACGCTCTGTCAGCTTAAACACCTCGCCCTTTACCTGTTCGGACTCACTTAACATCGCCTCTGCCTTGCCCAGGTTAATACTGATGTTGTTACCTACATAACGCTGTACCACGCCGGTCATCACATCTTTTTCCTTTGCATAGAACTGATTGTAAATCACACTTCTCTCTTCCTCACGGATTTTCTGGAGAATTACGTTCTTGGCATTCTGTGTGGCAATACGTCCGAATTCTTTGGATTTAATCTCCACATTCAGGATATCGCCTACCTTTACCTTCTTGGAAAGCTCCTTTGCAGCCTCCAGGGAAATCTGCAGACAATCGTCTTCCACTTCCTCAGGAGTCTCCACAACTTCCTTTTCGGCATATACCAAAAAGTCGCCTGTTTCACGGTTGATTTCTACTTTTACATTGTCTGCTTTACCAAAATGGTTTCTGCAGGCGGTTACCAGTGAATTCTCAATTGCCTCAAACAGGGTATCCTTGCTGATTTCCTTCTCCTTTTCCAAAATATCAAGTGCTTCAATCAATTCTTTGTTCATCTCTAACCTCTTTCCGGCATCGTGCCAATCTCTGTTATATTAAAAATCAAATGTTAAACGAACCAATGCTATGTCGCTCCGGTTAAAACTGCGGGGAACGTCCGCCTCTTTTATGGTAATGGTGCCTGCATCAAAGCTGTCCAGAATACCTATAAACTCTTTTTGCTTATCGATGGCCTTAAACAGCTTAATCTCTACCTCCTGACCGATACTTGCCGCCAGATGCTTATCTTTCTTTAAGCTTCTGCCAAGTCCCGGACTGCTGACTTCCAATATATATGCATCCGGTATAAAATCCTCTGCATCCAACGCATCGGAAAGTGCCCTGCTGACATTTTCACAATCTATGATATTTACGCCTTCCGGCTTGTCAATGTAAGCGCGCAGATAATAATCCGCCCCTTCTTTTACATATTCCACATCATAGATACTGACACCGTTTGCCTCTGCTATGGGTGTAAGCAGGGCTTCTGTTTTGGTTTCATAATCTTCTCTCTTGGACATGTGCACCTCCTTCTGGTCTTACCCATACATAAAAGTAAGAGTGGAACGCGTCCACTCTTACCAGTAATCATCATTATTAAGCAATATCAGTATATTCCTTTATTTTAGGGTTGTCAAGGATTTTTTATACCTTGACTTCCTTCAGACTTACTCTGTTTTCAACAGATAATACAAATACATTATTCTACCGGAACCATTGTGATGTTGCCGTACTCATCGGTAACACAGTTATAAACCTGTCTTACACTACCATCTTCATTATACTCGGTGTATCTGATGTAATTACCGTTTTCATCCTTATCATAGATGCCCTTGTCCACAAAGGAACCATCCGGTCCGAATGCCTCCCAGATGTGCTGATTGTTCACGTGATCATAAGTATTTACGCAGTAATTACCGTTTGCTTCATAAACAATACTTCCTACACAGGCAAATTCATCATTATAAGTATTCACAACCTTAAGTACAAATTCCAGATTTGCATCATAATAACTATATTCAATCTCTAACCCGTTCTCATCACATTGAGATACATATACGGAACCGTCCTCAACCACGGTTACACTGAGCCTGCTCCAGTCAATGTCACCTTCCACAGGAATACCGGTACCGTTTCCGTCTGCATCATGAACCAATACATACACACCATTAACAGTATCATCTAAATTATATACTGTATATCCCAGATAAGCACCGGTCTCATCCAGATGGTATACATCTTTTCCTATTCTGTTACCATCTGCGTCATAGGAAATAACAGTATGCTTATGATTTACTCTGTCGTATTCGTTTACGGTCCAAGAACCATCCACGTTGTAAATGGTCGCTCTAATCCGGTCATTATTCTCATCGTATTCATTCACATCGTATCCTGTAAGTACTCCGTTTGCGTCATAGTATTTGCATCCGGTTTCCAGTCCTTCACTGTTAAACTCAGCGGTAAAATAACGTTCTACGATACCGTCAGCATAGTAGAAGGTTCTCTTTACCATCTGGCCCAATGCATTATACTCAGATACATAATAACTGCCGTCAGAGAAAGTGGTAGTATCCGTGCTTACGATGCTGCCGCTTGTATCCTCACTGCCGGGCTTATTGTTATCAGAACCCTGTCCGGGTTTGTTTACTCCGGGGCCGCCATGTCCGGGCTTATTTGCTGCAGGGCCACCATGACCATTGCCGGGCTTGTTAATACCATGTCCGGGCTTCTTTCCCTCGTTCCTTCCTTCTTCTCTGCCGTGGTCTTTATAATGCTTTGCGGCCTTTGCCAGATCATTACCAAAGGCATCCTTTACATCCTTGTAGCTCTCTACATATTTCAGCACATCAAAATCGGTTCCGTTATCACGGTTCTCATAAACACCGTACTTGAAATAGTGCTTTACATATGCATCCCAGTCATTTCCGAAAGCAGCATTCAAATCACTGTTGTTATTACGGTATGCTACCACATCCAGTATCGGACTCATCTGACGTCCTTCCTTAATACCGTATTTCATGAAATGCTGGTACAGAGCCTTTTCATTGTTTCCGTAAGCCTGCTGCAGGTCCGGATACTGCTCTGCATAATATTTTGCATCAAACACATCCTTCAGACCTGCTGCGCTTACCTGGCTTCCGTTTGCCATCACCATTACTCCCACCATTGCGGCTACTAAAATTCTCTTCATAGTTTCTTCCCTCTCAATATCAATATTTTGTATTTCCATCCGGAACAATTTGCATTCTAAACCATGATATATCGGGTGTAAATAGGGTTTACAACTTATTTATTACATCTTAATGAATCCTTAAAGAACCATAATATTTTCGTAATATTCTTGACTTTGAATGTAATATTGACGTATATTTTTTTTGATTAAAATATAAGAGAAACATTCTCGTTCCGGAGGTACTATGAAGAAACTTTTGTCAAAAATTATGATGCTTCTTTTCATCCCGGTGCTCTGCATCACCCTGACCGGTTGCGGTGCGCAAAAGAAGGAAATCACAGCGACATTAGACACCTTTTTCACAGCCATGCAGGAGGGCAACTGGGATACAGTAGAAAGCATGTGCGAAGAAGATGTGCTCAAGGATTTGTCCGTATTGGAAACCATGAATCTGGAGTCCTATTTTTATAACAGTGTAGGGGTTGAAAAGGAAAAACTGAACCAACAGGCGCAGGACGCCGTTACCGGCTTTGTAAACAATGTAATGGACAATCTGGTGCAAGACTATCATATCAATAATGTGAAAGTCTTCAGGGGAGCCGGAACAGCCGGTGTTACCATCACCACTTTCGATTCTGAAAACGCAGACTTCCTGAATGCGGCAGATATAGAAAAAGAGTTGTCCCTGCTTATGGAAACCTATGCTACCGAAAACATGGACACTTTATTACAGATTTATAACACGCAAGGTGAAGAAGGCATGCTTATCGCCATGCTGAACGATATGTTACCCACTCTGATGGATGCTCTGACCCAATCTTTTCTGAGCGCCGAAACTACTGAAACCATTATATATGTAAAAGTAGTAAACATGGATGACAAGTGGATGATTACAAATCCTTAATGCAACATACAAATAACACACAAAAGAGAGCTGACATAAGTCAACTCTCTTTCTGTTTTTGGCCAAATCTATATATCCGTCAAATAATATTGGGAACTATACCTGCTTTAATCTGTTTACGATAGAACAGATTAACAAAAAAATAGAAAACGGCACTAATAGGACGTTTCAAAAAAGTTCGTGTAAATAACGTCCGTTTCACTATACTCTTGATTGTATAAACCTCATTATATAACTCCCAGTATGCCTGTGTTAATTCTTCAGGGGTCATATTCTTGGGAATATGTACCGCTTCACAACTATTATAGGAATAAATATCAGTATTATAAATCCTGTTCTGCTCCTGCATTTCATCAAAAAATTTTGTACCGGGAATAGGCGTTAATATGTAAAACCTCGGAACTGCAATGTGATTTTCAGAGATAAATCGCGCAGTACTTTTGATAGATTCCAATGTATCACCATCCGCCCCCACTACCATTTCTGTAGAAATATCAATGCCATGCTTATGGATAATGCGAATCTGCTCTGCATATTTTTCGGGCTTGGCCCATGACTTATTCATGCTTCTCAAACTTTCCTCAGAAATGCTTTCCAGGCCAAAACTTAAAACATAGCATCCGCTGGAAGAAATAATGTCCAATAGTTCCTCATCTCCTGCAATATCTATGGAACACTGGGTCATCCATTTCATTTTAAGCTTCTTAATCTCTGCACACAACTCAATGGCATAATCACGATTTGAAAAAATATTGTCATCCAAAAGAAGAAACTGTTTAAATCCCAACTCTTTTACTCTTTTTATATCGCGAATCACTTCCGGTATACTTCTTTTAAGATATTGTCCCCTGTAAAGGCAATAGACAGAACAAAAACTGCAGGTCTTAGGGCATCCTCTCCCCGCTTGGACCGGCAAAAAATTACCAATTTTCTTATCCAATAAAAGTTCATATCTGGGAAGAGGCGTTTTTAATTCTTTCAATTTTTTGTGATATACTTTTTTGAGTTCCCCATTGGAATAATCGTTTAGCATTTCTGCCCATGTTTCTTCGGCGTCTCCAATCATTACGGCATCTCCGTATTTTTGTGCTTCTTCAGGCATCAGGCTTACCATGTAGCCACCTAATACTACCGTTTTCCCAAGCTCCCGGAATTTCTTTGCAATATCAATCGTCCGCATAACCGCATGCCCCATACTACTGATTCCGACTAAATCTGCATCCGTATCAAACGGTACATCCTCTATGGTTTCATAACACAATTCCACCTCATATTCCTGCGGAGTAAGTGCCGCCAAGAGCGGGAGTGCCAATCCCACGAAATATAGCCTGTTCTTTTTTACCAAATTCCCATGCTGGTCATAGGGTGTTGGTTGAATCAGCAAAATTTTCTTTTTCATGTACTTTTCCTTTCTGTCTCATACCTTGGCTATATGAATGTCTTCTATACGGACCACCAGCCCCTCACCAGTATTAAGTACTTTATTGACCAATCCATAATGGGTTAATCGCAACATACAAAAATTAGGCATAAACCCGGCCGTCTTTCCCACCTTAGGATGATGTAACACATCATCTGCTATGCCTTCAAATCCAACCATTGCATAAGCCCTGATATCTTTTACCTCTTTACCCCTGGAATACAGTGGACCGACCACCCATGTATATAGCAATCCTGCCAGTTCATCTACTTCATAAACCTTTAAAACATGGGTTACCGGACATCCTGCTCCCATGGGTCTGGCACTTACTATATCTCCCGGCTTAATATCTAATTTTTCAATCAAATCCGTGCGGAAAGGCCTGATAATTTTTCTTGCCGATGGCTCATCGCCAATTGGCTTCAATAAAAAATCATAAACGTTATTATGAAAATCCAGATGGTCGCTTTCAACAATATTGCATTCCGGCCTTGCCTGCCCAGCACCCTGTTGCGGCACATTACAATTTGTAAACGGACATTCCTCCCGTTTTCTGCTCCCTATTTGCAGTTTTTCCCTAAAATCTCTGCAACTTTTCTCTCCGCACAAGCCACAGTTTCTATCTTGTTCCCCATGAAACATATCAGTCTCCTCTATACATGTAATCAGATACATTACTGTCTATTTGACGAACAACACCATAGTGGTTTTTCCATCCGACCTTTTTGCTTCCCATACAAATAGAGCATGTTCCGAGTGGTGGATTACCCTTTAATTCCAATGTATTAATATCTAATTCCTTCGACTCATCCACCATACTGCATAAATATTCCACAGCAATCCCTTGCAACGCATTGGTTTCCAGCACTTTTAAATGTTCGAAACCTGTTTTCAATTTTCTGATATAGACTTCTCTCTCAGCCTGACACACCAAATCATTCATGGTCAATACTGCCACATCGGCAAAACAAATCAATTGTTTCATTTTGTCTACAGAATGTAATCCTGCCAACATACTCAGTACTACCACACCAACACCCTGATTCAGATACGGTGAGCAGCGCAGACACAATCCGGCGCTCTCAACAATCAGGAGATCCGCACATATCCCTTCTGCCCACTTTAGTGCATCCGTCAATATCATAACTTCTGCATGGTCGGGGCACAAATCTCCCGCATATACAGTTTTAGCCTCGATTCCGTATGTGTCACATATTAATGCTTCCTCATGTGCCGTAACCACATCCATTTTGAGATAAGCAATTTTATATTTTTCTTTGCGTTTTTCTATTATTCTCTGAACCACCGTAGTTTTTCCTGTAGACGGCGGTCCACCAACCAGTAAAAGTTTCATTTCTTACATATCTCCTTCGCTACATCCCCCCGCCAAGTTCCAAACCATCCCGAAGCATCTCCTGCACATATTTTATCACACGGTCTGCCTCCAGGACAGATTCTAAAACAGCTCTGTCCGCATCTGTATGCTCAATTATTTTTTCAATTGCGCCATTCTTCATAATAATCCGCTTTTCCGTTGCCAAAACAATAGCCGGGTCATGTGATGCAAAAATAACCAGTTTATTTTCATTTTTCACATATTTTAGTATTTCTGACTTGTTAATTCCTGCATTTTCAATTTCATCCACCAAAATAATGGGAGATGCCCCAATCAGAATAGCATCGGCAAAGAGTAGCGATCTGGTTTGTCCACCTGATAATTCAGTGACCTTTGCCTCTCCGGTAATGGACTCTCCGGTAAATTTATTAGCCAGACTTATTACCTTTTCAACCAGCTCCTTTTCAAAAATATTGCGTGACAGGGCATGAATCTTCAAGAACTCCTCTACAACCAAATCAGACACACATTTAGTATTCTGGGTAATCATTGCAATCCGCTTTTTCTCGGGATCGAATCGTTCCTCAAAATCAGGAAGTTTATCATCAATTGTAATCAATCTCTGTGATACACTATCCTTTTGGGACAACTGTTCTATATCCGAAATAAGAAGCGTCTTTCCGCTTCCCGTATGCCCTACAATGGATACTACCTCACCGAGTTTTAAAATGATTTTAGTATAGTTCTCTTTATTTCCGTTTTTATCAACCCCTGCATAAATGGTTATATGACTTTTCATTGTTTACTTCCCTTAAACATATTTTTAATATAGACCTTTAGTATCTGATCAAACCCAAAAATCAATCCGAAATTTTGCTTAAACGAAAAGGTTCTCAGGCAATACTTAATGGTACATAAATTAAAATTAGCAGGCACACCAATCTTAAGTACTTCGAAATAATACCGGCGCAATGACATCTTTGACGGATAAATAATCACATCCCCGAAACTCCACTTCTCATAATCATCCCTGGGATATATAAGCCTGTCTTCATACTGCTTATACAGCGGTGTTAAAAAATGCGGTACCAAAGGAGTAAATGATATCATTTCCGGCTTCAGATATCTTAAATACTTCCGGAAGGTTTTGAAATCCTCCTTTGAAAAATCCGGATGTAATATAAAAGTTCCCCATGTTGCAATTCCGTTCTTCTTTAATACCTGAACTGCTTTATAATTGTCATCCAGAGAAGCACTCTTATTATATGATTTCAAGAAGGCATCGCTGAAGCTCTCCAGACCTACTATTACTGCTTTTACACCATTCTTGGACAATCTTTCAAAAAGCCCCTCTTTTTCCAGAATGCTGTTGACACTTCCGTAACATATATATGTTTTATGAATATTATTCTCTTCCAGTAAATCCAAAAATTGATTCAAACGTTCCTCATTAATCAGGAAATCACTATCGCAAATCATTACAGTGTCTTCTTTCAGTTCTGCAATTTCTTTTACCACTTCATCTATAGGACGTTCTGTTACACCGGGACCTTCCAGTTTGCGTCTGATACAAAAGGTACAGTGATTTCTGCAGCCGTAAGAGGTCTGAATCGTTGCATAAGGCTGATAACCACCGTATTTATATTTGTGTCTGTATTTTCGAGACGCTTCCCTGTCCGGTTTCACATATTCATTCTGACAAGAGGGCAGAGTTGACTGATATTGCAACTTTTTACTGAATATACCCATGATTTCTTCGTCTGTTTTATTTTCAATCTGCTCCATTAAAGCCTTATAATTCTCTCTGGTAGTAGTCTTAAACACATAATCCACATGCCTGTTAAAATATGCCTCAGGGGTTATGGTTGCCTGTATTCCGCCCACTATAACAGTAATTTTATGATTATATTTCTTTGTCTTTTCTGCCAGGTACAAAACATTTGTAATGTCACTGCACTGGGATGTAAAGCCTACTACGTCAGGCTTAAACTCTTTCAGATATTTCACCAGATTTCTATGGGATTCTGCCATAAAATCTACTAACAATACTTCATGTCCCAATTCCTTCAGTATTGTAGTGACACATTCTATTCCGAGAGGCTCACCAAACATAAATTTTTTTACCGTAGTTATTTTCTTGTTTATATGGGGTCTAACCAATAGTACTTTCATCACTTTCCTCCAAACAGTTTTTTAAGATATTGCAAGTTAACCTTAAAGGCTCCCACACTTAATTTCAACGTATCATGTAAACCATATTTCCGAATCATATACCATGCAGATTTCGGATTCACTGTAATCTTATAGTATAACAATATTGTATAATAATAATATTTCCGGACCGATATCCGTGATGGCTTCACTACCAAATGAGCCAGGTCCCATTTTTCATATTCATCCTCACGGATAATGAAATCCTTTTTACACTGTTCATACAACTCTGTTCCGCGTAAAGGAGTCAATGGCTGCAGATTTACAAACACCAGCCCCAGTTTTTTAATCCACTCTGCCAGCGCATCAAAATCCTTTTTTTCCCAATCCAGTCCCAGAATAAAGGTTCCGTAACACTCCACTTCATACTTATGTAAAATTGAAACCGCTGTTTCATTTGTGGAAACCAGTGTCTTTTTATTATAGTCAACAAGCTCGTTACCATCACAGGATTCCAGACCTACAATAACCGCACGAAGTCCCACTTCCTTAAATCTCCGGATTACATCTTCATTACCGGCTATGAAATCTGCTCTTGCATAAATCAAATATCTTTTATCTATTCCATGTTTCTGAAGCAAATCACAAAACTGCAGAATCCTTTCCCTATCCACCAGAAAATCATCATCTACTATATAAATTTCCTTCTCCTTCACTGTTTGCAACTCTGCAATAATACTGTCCAGGGTTCTGACAAAATACTGATTATCCGTTATCTGCCTGCAAAAACAGAATTTGCACTGATACGGACAACCAAAGGATGTTTTCAACAAACTGCAATTCCGATGAAACATATAATAGTACTTCGCACGATATTTATTAACCTTCTCACGATCAGGAAAAAGATATGAAAACTCCGTTTCTTTTTTAACAGCTCCCTGTCCCCTGTGATATACACATTCTATTTCATGTACCTCTTCTTTATGGTCCAATGTATTAAGAATCTCAAGAAACGTCCGTATACCATTTGCCCTTACTATATAATCGATATACTCGGATTCAAAATCCTGCGGGTTTACTTCTGCATGAACGCCACCTACGATTATC
>JAFXEW010000021.1 GCA_017513625.1 Lachnospiraceae bacterium
AGATGAAGGGACTGATTATCACGTTTCAAAATCATTTGAGAAAATGCTTGCTAATAGGGATTTTTATGAGATTTTGAAAGAACTTATTCAATTTAGTATTAGTCGTTATGAACGCGATTTCTCTGATACATACAGGGGAACAGATTTCGTATTATATCAGAAATATACATATGAGGATGTATGTCGATTGCTTAACTGGGAAACAAATGAAGTTCCGTTAAATATCGGCGGATATAAGTATGATAAAAAGACCAAAACATTCCCTGTATTTATCAATTATGATAAGTCAGAGGATATTAGTGATACGACTAAATACGAAGACCATTTTACAAGCAGTAGTAGCCTGATTGCAATATCGAAATCAGGAAGAAGTATAGCATCTGAGGATGTGCAGAACTTTTTACATGCTACGGAGCGAGGAATACAAGTGCATTTATTTGTACGTAAAAATAAGGATGACAAGATTTCTAAAGAATTTTATTACTTGGGACACATGCAAGCAAGTGGTAAAGTAAAAGAATTTGTTATGCCGAATACAGACAAGACTGCTGTTGAAATTGAATGGTTGTTGGATGTTCCGGTACGTGAAGATTTGTACGAATATATTGTAAATGAGTAGAAGTGAAATCCTCTTCGCGCGTTAGCGGGTAGACAGTTTGCTTCGCAAAACCAGGAGGCTTAGAATGAAAACAATACGTGTAGTAGCAGCTATAATTAAAGCAATAAATGAAAAAGGAGAACCTATTATTTTTGCGACACAAAGGGGCTATGGAGATTTCAAAGGCGGCTGGGAATTCCCTGGTGGTAAAATTGAGGAAGGTGAGACACCGCAGGAAGCGCTTGTTCGTGAGATAAGAGAGGAACTCGAAACTGAAATCATTGTAGGAGAATTGATTGATACAATTGAATATGATTATCCGACATTCCATCTTTCAATGGATTGTTTTTGGGCAGAAATTGTTTCCGGGGATTTGGTTCTTAAGGAGCATGAGGCAGCAAAATGGTTGACGAAAGAAGAGCTGGATTCTGTGGAGTGGTTACCGGCGGATATTACCTTAATAGATAAGATAAAAAGAGAGATGTCAGGGAGGAAAAGTAAATGGGAATTTTTACGAAAGCAATTGGACCAGTATTTTTAAAAGCAAGTAATGAAGCGGTGAATTATGTTGATAAGCTTAAGGATATTTGTCAGAAATGTACCGGTGAGCTGAAAGAAGAAATAGAGAAGCAGATTGTTATAGCCGAGTATGGGATTAAAGGGGAAGAATGTATTGCTTTTGAACTCAAAAATAGTGATATTGACATGTATATATTAAAAGATATATGTATAGAGTATAAGGAATTATCAGCGCAGATAGATTATCTGATTGTGACTAGAAAGCGAACCTATATCATCGAATGCAAGAATTTGATTGGTGATATTGAGATTAATAGTGCGGGAGATTTTATACGAACATATCAGTTAAAAGGAAGAAAGGTGAAGGAAGGTATTTATTCGCCCATAACTCAAAATACAAGACATTTGCATGTTATCCGAGAACTTCGAAAATCGGCAAAAGGAAACATAATTAGCCAAAAGATATTTGATACATATTTTGATCAAAATTACAAGTCAATTGTTGTATTGGCAAATTCGAAGACTGTGTTGAATGCAAAATATGCCAAGAAGGAAGTTAAAGAGCAAATAGTACGCGCCGACCAGTTGCTTCACAAGATAAAAGAAATGGACAACCAGGTCAAAGATTCTATGTCCGAAAAAACTATGTTAGAAGTGGCAAATTTCTTTTTGGAGAGGAATCAGCCTAATAGGCTGGATTATGCGGAGAAATATGAGAAGTTATTAAGTAAGGTGGAAGAATTATCAGAACACGGAGAGGGTATAAAAGAGGCTAAGGGTGTGTGTAATGATACGGTGGAGGTACTTCGCCAAAACTTAAAGGCATTTCGTCTAAAAAGAAGTAGAGAAGAGAATATAAAACCCTATTTCATTTTTAATGATGCACAGATGGAGGATTTGCTGTCAAAAAATCCTAAAAACAAAACGGAATTATGCCAAGTATCCGGCTTTGGAAGTGTAAAGGCAGAAAAGTATGGAGAAGACATTTTGAGGATTTTACAAGGCAATAAGTAGCGGTAAGAAACGAAAGGGAAATGTACTATGGTTAAAGTATTGTTTATCTGCCACGGCAGTATTTTCCAGAATTGAAAAAGGCCTGTAAAATGGGCGTTTCCGGCGCAAAGGAGGTGAAGTTTACCACTGGTTTACCACTTTTGCAGGAAGAAATAATTTAATAGAGCTCAAACTCATAAATGGCGTTCCGGCAAATATTTCTGTTGGGGCGCCATTTTTTGGGTACACTGAAAAATTTTGGCAAATGTGTCAAAAATTTTCAATAAGACAAGTGGGCTGAATTTAAGTTGACGTAAACAATAGGACAATGAGAGAAAAATTTCTTCAAAAGATTACAGGAGGTGACGGGGGATAGAATCTAACGATTATCAGGCGGTTTACTTTTTTTCTTATGTAACATTTTAATTTATATTGAGAAAATATTGTCCCACTATTGCAAAAATTGTCCCAATGTGATATATATTGTATATAAAAAAGATTTGAGGAAAGAGGCTGATGTTATGAAGAAAAAGAATATACTAAACTTAGTAAAATATTATGCGGAAAAGAATGATGCGGGTTTTAGGACGGAAGCGTACGAAATAGCGAAAGATTTTGATAATTCGGGAGACTATCAGCTTGCAGAGTATATTATGTCGCTTTTATCAAATGCGAATACGTTTGTTCCGCAGATATCTGAAAATAGATCAGCTTTCTTTGAAAAAATAGATTCGGTTGAAGATATGTTATTATTACCGGATTGCATAACGCAGGATTTGCTTGGAGTGGTGAATGCAGTTGGAAGAAAGATGGGCATTAATAAATTCTTGTTTCAAGGGAAACCAGGAACAGGAAAGACTGAGGCTGTAAAGCAACTGGCAAGAATTTTGAATAGAGAAATCTTTATGGTTGATTTCTCCGCAATCATTGATAGTAAACTAGGTCAGACACAGAAGAATTTGACCGAGATGTTTAAAGAAATTAATTCATTTGTTCATCCTGAAAAGGTTGTTGTTTTGTTTGATGAAATAGATGCATTGGCACTAGATCGAACCAGCTCAAATGATTTAAGAGAGATGGGGAGAGTTACATCAACATTGCTTAAGTGTCTGGATAGAATGAATGAAAATATAGTTTTAGTAGCGACAACGAATTTATACGACATGTTCGATAAAGCATTAACTAGAAGATTTGATTCTATAATTGACTTTAATAGATATACAGAAGAAGATTTGATGGATATAGCTGAAAAAATGTTAAATTCGTATTTGGATAAAATGAAGTTAGGTGGCAGAGATATTAGACTTTTTAGAAAAATAATGAGATTATCTAATCCCATGCCATATCCGGGAGAATTAAAAAATTTATTGAAAACATCTATTGCGTTTAGTGATGTAAATGACGGGATGGATTATTTTAGGAGAATTTATTATTCAGTATGTGGAGAAAAGCCTGAGAATTTGATAAAGCTTCAAGAACAAGGATTTACAGTTAGGGAAATAGAAATTTTAACAAGTAAGTCAAAAAGTAGTGTATCGAGAGAGTTGAAGGCAGGTGTTATTAAATGAATGGATTATTGCAATTAAAAGGAAGATTTGATAAACGTGGAAATGAAGGAATGGGACCAGCAGGTTTGCCGGCACATAAAAAAGTGACATCAGAACATATAGAAAAATTGATTAGTCAACTTTTTAAAGTGAAACAGTATTGGTCAGATAAAGAGGATATAGGAGGGCTAATTGTCAGTGTCCATTATATCCGTGTTGTGGCAAAAAGTAACCGATTGAAGGCATTGCTTTCAGACGTTGGAAAGAAACCTGTGGATTCAATTAGAGGAGCAAAATTTGTTACAGGAACAGATAGTGTTGGTAAAACAATTCACAAGCACGTGTTTACTCATTATGTACAGGTATCAGCCATTGATAAAGCAATTAATAATTTACAGATTGTAAAGAGTATTGTGGATATGGATTATAATGGATGCATAACTGCTGAAGATATTGAAAAATTAGGAAAAGAAAAGATATATTCGCATGCTGAAGAAATCGCTAAATCAACTTTTGTAAATGCAATAATTGATTGTCATTTTGTTGAAAAATTTGATGTAGATGAGGCTAAAGAGACAATCACAGAAGAATCTATTATAACTATCTATAAAACGGATATAGAAACTAGAGAATTGTTATCAAGGTTCGGAATTGATATTTCAGAAAGCAAGATTATTGGTGGAACAACAGTGTTGTTAACACCACCACAGGCAAAGCAGTTATACGTTAAAGCACCATATCTTATTGCAATGAGTATTACTGATTTTTCCAAAATCAGTTTAGAAGATGATTTGTTCGAAGATGTAGAGTTTGAAGAAGAGGACGGAATTATTCAGCCACCGGTAAATGAACCAACAGTAGGTGTTATTGATACTCAATTCAATGAAAAGGTATATTTTCATAAATGGGTAGAATACATACCTATGTTGCCGTCAGATATATTGGAACCGGAGGATTTTAGGCACGGAACAGCAGTGTCATCAATTATCGTGGATGGACCTAGGGGAAACGGCGGATTGGATGATGGATGTGGTCATTTTCGTGTAAGACATTTCGGTGTATCAAAACAAAGTGGTTTTAGTTCATTTGCTATTTTGCGAGAGATTAGGAATATAGTTGAAAATAATCAAGATATCAAAGTGTGGAATTTATCGCTAGGTTCCAAGAATGAGATACGGGAAAACTATATTTCACCAGAGGCAGCAGAATTAGATCGGATTCAAAGTGAATATGATGTTGTTTTTGTAATATCAGGAACAAATACTCCAGATGGAAAGAAACATCCGGATATGAAAGTGGGCGCACCCGCCGATTCATTGAATTCTTTAGTAGTAAATGCAGTTGATATGTCCGGAAGAACGGCGTCTTACACTAGAAGTGGTCCGGTACTTTCTTTTTTTCACAAACCGGATATATGTTACTATGGTGGAGATGGAACAAAAGCAGAAGAAAAGATAGCTGTGTGTGCAGATGAATTAGGTGCCATATATTTATCAGGAACATCTTTTGCAGCCCCGTGGATTACAAGAAAACTGGCGTATTTAATTTATGTTATGGGTCTTAGCAGAGAAGTGGCGAAGGCTCTTATTATTGATTCTGCAGCAAAATGGGGACCTAGTGGAAATGTTTCAGACACGATGGGATACGGAGTTGTACCTAAACGTATAGAAGATATTTTGAATACTTCTGATGATGAAATAAAATTTATAATCACTGGTACAACAGAAGATTACGAAACGTATAACTATACATTGCCGGTTCCCGTAGTGAGTGGAAAACACCCATATTATGCTAAGGCTGTTTTGTGTTATTTCCCGCACTGTGACCGAAATCAGGGAGTAGATTATACAGGAACTGAGATGGATATACATTTTGGTCGTGTAGTTACGGAAAAGAAGAACGGAACTGTAAAAACTAAAATAAAATCTATTGATGATAACAGACAAACTGAAGAAGGTCAGGTTATGTATGAGGAAGATGCAAGAAATATATTCAGAAAATGGGATAATGTTAAGCGTATATGTGAGAAAGTAAAAGATAGAAGAGTTCCTAAAAAATCCTATGATGCAGGTATGTGGGGAATAGGAGTTATAACAAAGGAGCGAGTAACATCGAAGAACAGAAGCCCATTGCAATTTGGACTTGTAATTACACTTAAAGAAATGTATGGAAAAAACAGAATAGATGACTTTGTTAAAATGTGTGAAGCCAAAGGATGGCTGGTTAATCGTCTGGATGTTCAGAATCAGCTTGATATCTATGCAAGAGCAGAAGAAGAGATAACGTTTGATTAGAAAAATTGCAGTGTAGCGAGAGTGATTGTAAAGCAGGGGTCATAACCTGCCACTGCATTTAGTGGGTAGAACAGATGTTAAAGAATATGTAGCATATTGGTTGGATGGAGTGGTAAAGGATTTATGAAAGAATTATTTAAAAGCGTTTCTATATCTGGGGGCGAAATTGTACTTGGAAGAGAATCAATGAATTATCAAAGAGTTCTAGATGATTTTGTGAATGCAAAAAAGGTTAGAATATTAACGTATAATATTTCTAAGAATCAATATAGGAACGAATTGATAAATGCTTTGAAAAAAGTTCAGGCTGATGCCGATGTAAAGATAATATCAAACATTCCGTCGAGAATGCCCACTTATTATAGTACCCCGGCTGGAGAGTCAATGCGTAGAGCGTATAGGAATAATTTTACTGCATATTTAGAACGCTTGAATCCTGAGAACTTTCAATCGAATCCGGAAGTGGCTTTTAATTTCACTAATCATGCAAAGATTATTGCAACTGAGAACATTTTATATGTAGGATCAGCAAATTATTCAGACGAAAGTAGTGATAGTATAGAATCTGGAACAATCATTACTGATAAGACGGCGATTAATAAAATATTTGAAGAGTTTTTTCCAGCAGTTATTGATGAGTCCACCCCATATTTTGATGATGACTTCAATGTTTTCAGATTATTTGTACTTAGCATGAAAACAAAGTTTGAAAAATGGTTATATTGGTTTGATAATCATTTGGTATGGGAAAATCCTGTGACAGGAAAAAAACATATTAATGATTATTTTGAATTGGATATAAATGGTTTATGGAATTACATTCAAATATAGATGAATTGGATAGTTTTGTTGTTCATTTAGAAAATACATATTCAGATGCTGACGATGCTTATAATAGACTTATTGATAAGATATTAGAAGCGTACAAAACTATTAGCATTTCGTGGATGGAGAAATTTACTATTACAGATTCTGAACTTTTCGAATTTGTAAAATTTGATGAGGAAGATTATGCCAATGATTTGATTCAAGAAGAACCAGATGCATATGATGAAAATTTAGACGCATGCGTGGAAAATGCAATGTCAGCAGCACATGAGCAGTATTCAGAAATGAAAGACGCTATAGAGGATGATATTGTATTTTTGAGGAATCAAATTGAAATGGTTGTGCAATTCCTAGCAAGAGTACATGAACGTACTATTGAGTATGCAAACAGATGGATAGCAGAAAAGATAGATAACACTTAAGAGAGGTGGCTTAGATTATGGGGGAATGGAATAGAGAAGGAATTCCGCATAAAGGCTGGAAGTGCATTGATGTTATAGACTTGGCAGAATACTCTGAGCCAGGTGGAGAAATTCCGTATGAACAATGTGAAATGTGTGGTAACGAGAAAATTCGTTTTGCACATGTTATGAAACATCCGAAATTACCTGATGAATTTCATGTGGGCTGTATATGTGCCGAGAAAATGACTGAAGATTATGTCAATCCACGCAGGTGTGAAAATGAGTTGAGAAACAGGGCTTCTCGAAGACGGAATTTCAATAAAGTTCAATGGAGATATAATCCAGAAAAAGAAACCTATAGTAAAAAATACAAGGGTGAGTATATAACTATAATGAAAAGTAGGTATGAAAATTGGGGAGTATTTTTTGCTGGTCAGAGGATTTGGGATTTTGAAAGACATAAGATACGTACTTTTGAAGAAGCGGAAAATATAGCATTTTATATTTTCGAAAAATATCACACAACACGGGAAGAACGAGAATATTAGTTTGGATTTAGTTGGAGTGTGTGAATAGAGTTTCCGTTTGGAATTTCAAAATCAAGTAAAACTCTATCCGCAAAAATTTTCTTTACATCTTTGGCACGAGCTAGCACCGGAAAAACTGAAACTTCTGTTTTTTTATTCGAGAACTGAAATACAAACGAGTTCTGTTTTTAGTACATAGAAACCAAATTGCAAAACCTGCGAAGCCTTCTTTTGAGAGAGTATTTGGTAGTGAAACCAAGACCGGTTTCGTGTCAATGATTAAGCATGAAAGAAGTAAATTTTGTGGTTATATTCTAAATG
Source organism: Lachnospiraceae bacterium (assembly GCA_017513625.1). Classification (GTDB taxonomy): domain Bacteria; phylum Bacillota; class Clostridia; order Lachnospirales; family Lachnospiraceae; genus Acetatifactor. The sequence continues at coordinate 8,032 of JAFXEW010000021.1, forward strand.
TGTAATGGCGTGGAAAGTACAAGTTTATACTCGAATACAAGGGTTTGTTAAAGAACTTAAGATGTAATGATTAGACTGTTTCCCCCAGTGGTACGCCCCCTAACTTTACCACTTTTTTTACCACTTTTGCAGGGAATAATATGCCACGATATGCCAGCATATGCCATTTTACCCTATTTGGTGTCTGCCGTCCGGGTAGACTAACATCTTGAAAATAGCCTGTATTTTCGGGCTCTTGCCACGATATGCCAAGATATGCTAAGATATGCCAAGAAACGAAAGGAAATTTGAAATTATGATTAAAATATTGTTCGTTTGCCACGGCAACATCTGCCGTTCCCCCATGGCAGAATTCATTTTGAAAGATATGGTATCGCAGTTAGGTCTATCCGATGCCTTTTTCATCGCTTCCGCCGCCACCAGCACGGAAGAGATTTGGAACGGAGTGGGCAATCCGGTGTATCCGCCGGCCAGGGCAGAGCTGGCCCGGCATGGGCTGTCCTGTGAAGGGAAGAGAGCGGTGCAGGTGACGAAGCGGGACTATGCAGAGTATGATTATCTCATATGCATGGATAGTCATAATGTACGGAATCTGCAGCGTATCATAGGAGCTGACAGGGAGCAAAAGGTAAGTATGCTGCTGGACTACACGGACAGGCCGGGAGCATCCATTGCGGACCCCTGGTATACAGGCAATTTTGGTATTACATACAGTGATATCGTAGAAGGATGCAAAGGATTTTTGGCGCATTTGGGATATTTGTAATGGTCGGGTAGCACCCATAGACGGCAAATGACGGAGTCATGGAGGGTAGATGACAGACCGTGGCTTACGATATATCGTAGAGAAGTTAGGAAGAAGGGCCTCATGTGAAAGCATGGGAGCCTTTTTTTGTTTCCGGGGAAAGAACCTTGAGGTAAAAACAAAACCTACGCGGGAATGTGTGCTAAAAAGTGGGTGAAAATAAGGGAAAAATCGGCCCAAATATTGACTAAATCGGTCTTGCAGAAGTGACATTTCTGTCATAAAAAAGCGACAAAAAGGTATTTTTATTCGTCATATAACGGCAAATATTTATATACACCGTGAAGGAATCCAGTAAATTCAAGGGTTTAACGGCGACAGATAAAATCACAGATTTTTGACCATAGAATTGACTGTAATGTCGAATAACGAGTGTTTTGGTAAAAAACGACATTGACTGATTTACTCAAAAATTGACCTGTTTTTAAGAAAAAAGTGTTCCATTAGAGTGGGATTTGAAGTATGATAGGGAGATGGAAGGAGATAGAAGTATGATACATGGTTACCAAAAGGATGACACACAGATTAAAGCAGTTATTTTTGATATGGACGGGACGTTAATCGACACGGAGAAGTATTACCGGATTTTTTGGCCGAAGGCACTGGCGCGGTTTGGTTATCATATGACGGATGAGCAGGCTTTATCCATGCGAAGTCTGGGCCGCCCTTTTGCTCCGGTGAAATTAAAGGAGATGTTTGGTGAGGAATTGGATTATTATGCGGTCCGTGATATGCGTAAGGAATTGATGGAGGAGTGCCTGGACAGGGAAGGTATACAGATAAAGGCCGGAGCGATAGAGTTGCTGGAGTATTTGAAGGAACATAAAATAACATCTGCTATTGCCACTGCCACGGATATGCAGAGAACGGAGAAATATCTGCATTTAACAGGGCTTCGACCTTATTTTGAGAGGCTAATCAGTGCCACTATGGTAGAGGAGGGCAAGCCTTCCCCCGATATATATCAGTATGCATGCAAGGAATTGGGACTGGAGCCGGAGCAGTGTATGGCGGTGGAGGATTCTCCTAACGGGGTCATATCAGCTTATCGCGCAGGCTGTAAGGTGGTAATGGTGCCTGACCAGACTTATCCCGATGAGGTTTTAGAGGAGATGCTTTATGCATGGGTAGATACATTGGATGAAATCAGCGAACTGGTGTGACGCCCCTCCAAGGGATTAGGGAACATTTGACCTGAATACCTTGATTTTTACATATTGCTGTGTTATTATTTTAACGATTGTGAGTTACAGAGGAAGCTTCTTCGACAGGGTATATGCAACAGGGAATGCCCATCACAGGATGACCTCTATAATAATGGTAATAAAAGAGAAAATGTTGCCCGTTACAGAAAGGGCAGGAAGGACGCAAAATGAATTTTGATCAAATCGTAGCCAAGATTAAAGAGTGCGGTAAGAAGACCGTGGCTGTATCCGTTGCACAGGACAGTGCTGTGTTGGAAGCAGTAAAGGAAGCAAAGAGAATGGGTATCGCAGATGCCATTTTAGTAGGTGATGCGGCTAAGATTAAGGAAATCGCAGCTGATTTGGATATGGATTTATCCGAGTATGAGATTATTGATGAGCCCGATCCCGTGGCAGCTTCTTTAAAGGCGGTAAAGCTGGCTCATGACGGTAAGGCTGATATGTATATGAAGGGACTGATTGATACCAAGAACTTCTTAAAGAGTGTATTGGATAAGGAAGTGGGACTGCGTACAGGCGGACCTCTGTCCCATGTGGCTGTGTTTGAGATTCCCGGTATTGACAGACTGTTGTTCCTCACAGACGTTGCTTTTATGACTTATCCTACTTTGGAAGAAAAGGTAAGTATCATTCAGAATACCGTGCCTGTATGTAAGGCATGCGGCGTGGATATGCCCAAGGTGGCACCTCTGGCTGCAGTAGAGGTAGTTAATCCTAAGATGCCCGCTACCGTAGAGGGCGCAGAACTTACACGCATGTGTGAAGCAGGCGAGATTAAGGATTGTATCGTAGACGGACCTCTGTCCCTTGACCTGGCAATCGATCCTGAAGCAGCACTGCATAAGGGTGCTACTGACCGTAAGATCCAGGGTGACGCAGATGTGCTGCTGTTCCCCGACATCCATGCAGGTAATCTGGTATATAAGGCAATCGTACACATGGTAAATGTAAAGAATGGTTGTATCCTCACCGGTACCAAGGTGCCCGTTATCCTGACCAGCCGTTCCGATACCTTCGAGACCAAGGTATATTCCATGGCACTGGCAGCAGTGGTTGCTGAAGAGTTAAAGAAAGCACAGTAATTTGCAGTAGCAAATTCAGTATATGACAAGTATATAGTTAATATAGGAGGAAAGAGAAATGTCCATTAAAAGTTTGATTATCAATCCCGGCTCTACTTCCACCAAAATCGGTGTGTTTGAGGACGAGAACTTATTATTTGAAGAGACCCTGAGACACTCTACTGAAGAAATCAGTCAGTATGCCTCCATCGTTGATCAGAAGGATTTCCGTAAAAAGATTATTACTGATTTGTTGGAAAAGAAGGATTTTGATGTAAAATCACTGAATGTGGTAGTAGGACGAGGCGGTATGTTAAAGCCCATCCCCGGTGGTACCTATGCAGTTACTGATGCACTGCTTCATGACCTGAAGATTGGTTTCCAGGGACAGCATGCTTCCAATCTGGGTGGTATTTTGGCAAGAGAAATCGGTGATGAAATCGGTGTGCCTTCCTTTATCGTAGACCCTGTAGTAGTGGATGAGCTGGCACCCGTAGCCAGATATTCAGGTGTGCCTGAGCTGCCCCGTACCAGTGTGTTCCATGCACTGAACCAGAAGGCTGTGGCAAAGAGATATGCAAAGGAAATCGGTGTGCCTTACGAAGAGCTGCGTCTCATCGTGGTGCACATGGGCGGCGGTGTATCCGTAGGTGCTCACGAAGGCGGCAGAATCGTAGATGTATTCAATGCATTGGATGGTGACGGTGCATTCTCTCCCGAGCGTGCAGGAGCCGTACCCAGCGGTGCACTTATTAAGATGTGCTTCTCCGGTAAGTATACCGAGAAGGAAGTATACAGCAAGATCGTAGGTAAGGGTGGCTTTAATGCATACCTGGGCACCAACGACATGCGTGAAGTAAACAAGCTGGCTGCAACTGATGAAAAGGCAGCAGCAGTAAAGGAAGCTTTCATATACCAGATAGCGAAGGACATGGGCTCCATGGCTTGTGTATTAAAGGGCAAGGTGGACCGCATCATCTTAACCGGCGGTATTGCTTACAATGCGGATGTGGTAGAAAAGCTGCAGGAGATGGCAGGCTTTATCGCACCCTTTACCGTATATCCCGGTGAGGATGAGCTGCTGGCGTTGACCCAGGGTGCACTTCGTGTATTGAACGGCGAAGAGAAGGCGATGGAGTACTAAGCTTTACGGTGCATCGGTGGATGCAAGAGCATATTAAAGAGTATAAGAGTAAATAAGAAAGTCCCTGTGCAGTCGCACGGGGACTTTTGTAATTCATGTCATATGAGTTATTTAACGTCTTCCGCTCTGGCTTCCAGGGGCTGTTCCAGCAGGGCCGGGTCGGCCATGAATTTACGGAGCTGCCTTAAAGAAAGGGCGAAATACAGGCCGTCGCAGAATCGCTCATCGGATACCAGACCCCACCCCATTTGCTTTTGGATGGTGACTTCATCCTTGCTCTGGACTACAGGTACACGTTTTTCCTTGCCTATGGCAAAAAACAGGCCGGTGGTACCGAATTCATATACGTGGTGATATATATGGTTAATGCCCAGGGATTTAAGGTTTGTAATAAAAAACGAAGTATGAAAGGGACTGAGCTCCACGATAAAGCGTGGCATGATATTGTGTTTGTCCATCCACAAAAGGAGATTGATGACTCCTTTGATAAAGGGGCCCGGGATATTGTTCATTAGAACACGGAGCAATCTGTCAATACCGTTTTCACCGGTGCGCTTTACGGTTTCGTTGGCAATGGCTTCGTTGACCTTGGCTGCGATTTCACCAATGGTTTCGGTGCCTTCAAAGCAGAGCTTCACAGTGGTGCCGGCGCTGCCGTCCTTTAGAACGGGATGTACTACAAAGCTGACCCATATCTTGGGACGTGTATAAATGCGGCCGTTGATACAGAAGCGGTTCAGCTGAGGGCGTAATGCAATCATGCGGACAACTGCTGCAATCAGAATATGCATGTAGCTGAGCTTCAGACCTTCCTCTGCCTTTAGCTTGATATAGTCATCCATGGGCTCGCAGGCAAAGATATCTTCGTACATATTCATGGAATCGGTACGGGATTTCATGATATACGGCATGATTTTTTGTATGGGCTCCAGATTTTTGACGAGACGTCCGTCAGGGCGTTTCCCAAACATAGCGGCTCCTATCCGACGAAAAGTGATTTCGTCAAAGTTTATATTTTTTTAATAATTATACCCGATTTTACATTTTTCGACAAGGTTTTTCGGGTAACAAAGAATGTGCGTTGCGCATCCCTGCGGAGCATTTTTTCCATGGGAAATTCCTGTGAAGTAAAGAAAACAGGCTGTACACAGCGGTACAGCCTGAATAGATAAATGAATATATTAAGCTAAAGGAAAGTGAAAATAGCGCTTGGCATTGTGGTAGGAAATGTCGGTCACTATCTCTCCCAAAACATCCATGTCAGCAGGGAATTCACCGTTTTCCACCCATTTGCCCAGCAGATTGCAAAGGATACGGCGGAAGTATTCGTGTCTGGTATAGGAGAGGAAGCTGCGGGAGTCGGTAAGCATGCCGATAAAGCCCGAGAGATTTCCCTCGCTTGCAAGGGTGGTCATTTGTTCCTCCATACCCGTTCTGTGGTCGTTAAACCACCATGCGCTACCCTGCTGGATTTTGGCTACGGCAGTGTCATCCTGGAAACATCCGATGATGGTGCCGATGGCCTGATTGTCGTTGGGATTCAAGCTGTAAATAATGGTTCGGGGCAATTCGCCTGTGTAATTTAACGCATTCAGGTAATCCGCCAGAGGAGCGGAAGGTGTGTTGGTATTGATGCAGTCAAAACCGGTATCCACACCGATTTTTTCATACATGGCAGTGTTGTTATCTCTCTTACAGCCGTAGTGGAGCTGCATTGCCCAGTTCAGGCGGGCGTATTCGCGTCCCACAAACAGCATGAATGCGGTCTTGAATTTCAGGATTTCTTCCCGGGTCAAAATCATGTGGTTCAGTCTTTTCAGGAAAATAGCCTCCACCTCGTCTGCAGAAGCAGGGGTGTACATCATATATTCCAGACCGTGGTCAGAGATATTGCAGCCCATGGAAGCAAAGTATTCCATGCGGATACGCAGAGCGTCGCAAAGCTGGCCAAAGGTGGTGATATCACCGGTACCTGCGGCCTGAGCCAGCAGGTCCAGATAGTCTAAGTAGTCAGGCTTTTCGATGTTCATAGCCCGGTCGGGTCTCCATGCAGGGAGCACCTTTACATCAAAGGTAGAATCCTCTGCAATCATGCGGTGCCATTCCAAAGTGTCGATGGGGTCATCGGTGGTGCAAAGCAGGGTCACATTGCTCTGCTTAATCAGCTTCCGCGCACTCATGGAAGGCTCCTGCAATTTAGCATTGCACAGATTCCATACTTCATCGGCGCTCTTTTCATTCAGCACACCGTGATAATCAAAATAACGCTGCAGCTCTAAATGGCTCCAGTGGAAGAGGGGATTGCCGATGGCCTTGCCCAAGCACTTGGCCCACTTGCAGAATTTATCATAATCGGAAGCATCTCCGGTGATGTATTTTTCTTCTACACCGCAGGAGCGCATAAAACGCCATTTATAGTGGTCGCCGCCCAGCCATACCTGGGTGATATTGTCGAAATGTCTGTCCTCGGCAATTTCACGGGGATTGATGTGGCAGTGATAATCCAGAACCGGGGTGGTCTCGGCATAATCATGGAAAAGCTTACGGGCTGTTTCTGTTTCCAGTAAAAAGTCACGGTCCATGAAATTCTTCATAATATTTCCTCCCATAAAAATACAAACTATATACTAATGCGGGCTCCGGAGAAACCCAGCCTAAACTCTTAGCTGCATTATATCGGATAAGATGCCCTTTTTCAAGAAAGATTTACGGAAATCCGGACTGGTATATTTTTCCGTGGCAGGGATCCTTAGGCTGTGCAGGGCAGGGGCATATAGGGAATGGGGCTGTGGAAACCGGTTCCGGATATAAGATTTTCTAAATGTTCTGTCTCGGATACTTGTTAAGTTACGCAAACGGCCGCAATTCGGCATCCATGCCTCAACTGCGCCTTCCGACAACATCCGGTTGTCGGATTGCTGCATATTAAGCAGAACATTAAGAAAAACTAATATCCTACATTAGGTTTCCCCAGTTCCCATTCCCTATATGCTCCCAGCCCTGCACAGCCTGATTCCCCTCTGCTAAAAATCTTTACATAAAAAGTCCCGTCCGGAGAACCGGGCGGGACATAGGGTCTAAATGATTTTTTCAATATGTAAATCCGTGCGCTCCATCAGGTTTATGAAGTCGTTGCCGGCCTGTACCACCGGGCGGGACAGGCGGTCCTTGTTAATCATGATGATGGTGGCTTCCCTGCCGTCGGAAAGCAGGCAGGAGTTTTGCAGGTAGGAGTTCACCACATTGGTGAGGAACACCAGCAGGTACTCCACATCATATTTATCAAAGCCTTCCTCTTCAAAAATCTCAATAACTTTAAAGGGGCACATGGCAGGACGGTATACCCTGGCTGCGGTCATGGCATCGTATACATCCACGATGGAAATCATCTTGGCAAAAGGATGGATACGGGAGCCGGGCAGATGCATGGGATAACCGGTGCCGTCGTTGCGCTCATGGTGCATCAGTGCACTGTAAGCGATGGCATCCTCCACACCGGATTCTTTGAGCAGCTGATAGCCGGATATGGGATGGGTTTTAATGAGTTTGTATTCATTATCGGTAAGCTTGCCGGGCTTGGAGATGATTTCATGAGGAATCATCAGTTTGCCGATATCATGGAGCAGGCCGCAGGCGGTCATGGTCTCAATATCTTCCGCAGAAAACTTCATCCAGGTGGCAAATATATGGCTGAGCAGACCTACGTTCAGACAGTGCGTGTAGGTGGAATCATCGTATTCACGCATGTTTTGCAGCATGTTTAGGATGCTTCCGTTGCCTACGGATTCGGTAATCTGGGTAAGAGAGGTCTGTAACAGCGCTTTGACATCGATTTTTTCCTCTTTGGTAATGACTTTGTTTATGGCATCCTGGAAGGAATCAATGCCCAGCTCGTAGTTTTTCCTGAACTCTTTGAATTCAGGAGTCTGTTTAAGGCGCTCCGAATAGGACATGGAGATGTCCGTGATGGTGGAGATGTCCGAAAGCACAGAATTCTTGCGCTCCACATAGATGGAGTAAATGCTGTACATATGTAATTTTGTGATGAGATTGTCGTTGAGAATGGTGCCCTTGGTCAGTACCAGCTGATGGTCAAGAGTGCGTACATCCTCAGCTACAATCATACCCGGAATAAGTTGTGTAATCAGAAGTCTTATTTTCATATGTGCTCCATCTCAGGGGAAGATTCGCCAGTTATCAATATAATTACTGAAATTATATCATATATTCTGAAAAAAGAAAAGATACTGCTTGAAAATGAGTATTTTCTTTTACAGAATGTTCATAAATTGTTAATGTACTGCGGGTTCAATAGTGTTGAATATAACGGACAAATCTGTTACAATAGTACACGTGTTGTGTGTCTTTATCCAGAGAAGACACCACTGAAAGGTAAAGGCGATATGAAATTATTGGAAAAAATATTCGGAACCCACAGTGAGAGGGAATTAAAAAAGATTGAACCCATAGTGGATCAGATAGAGGCACTGCGCCCTTCCATGCAGGCTCTTTCCGATGAGGAACTGAAGGCAAAGACAGAGGAATTTAAGGAGCGTCTGGCACAGGGTGAGACCTTGGATGATATATTACCCGAAGCATATGCTGTAGTACGTGAGGCTGCAAAGCGTGTGCTGAATATGGAGCATTACCGCGTGCAGTTAATCGGTGGTGTAATCCTGCATCAGGGCCGTATTGCAGAGATGCGTACAGGTGAAGGTAAGACCCTGGTGGCGACATTGCCTGCTTATTTGAATGCGCTGACCGGTAAGGGTGTACATGTAGTAACCGTTAATGACTATCTGGCAAAGCGTGACGCGGAGTGGATGGGACAGGTGCATGTATTCCTGGGACTGACAGTGGGCGTAGTATTACACGGTCTGACTTCGGAGCAGAGACAGAAGGCATATGGTTGTGATATTACTTATGTAACTAATAACGAACTTGGTTTTGATTATCTCCGTGATAATATGGTGCTCTACAAGGAACAGCTGGTACTTCGAGGATTGAATTACAGTATTATCGACGAAGTGGACTCCGTATTGATTGACGAGGCACGTACTCCTCTGATTATTTCCGGTCAGAGCGGTAAGTCTACGGCTTTGTATGAAATGTGTGATTTGCTTGCCCGTCAGATGGTGCGAGGTGACGACATGAAAGAGTTGTCCAAGATGGATGCACTGATGGGTATCGTACAGGAGGAGAATGGTGACTTTATCGTAAATGAAAAGGATAAAATCATCAACCTGACTGCAGCAGGTGTGGAAAAGGTAGAGAATTTTTTCCACATCAGCAACTTTGCAGATGCGGAAAATCTGGATATCCAGCATACCATTATCCTGGCGCTGCGTGCCCACAATCTGATGTTCCGTGACCAGGATTATGTGGTTAAGGACAATCAGGTCATGATTGTAGATGAGTTTACCGGACGTATCATGCCCGGACGCCGTTATTCCGACGGTCTGCATCAGGCAATTGAGGCGAAGGAAAAGGTAAAGGTTAAGAGGGAGAGTAAGACGCTGGCATCCGTTACTTATCAGAACTTCTTTAACCTGTTTGCCAAGAAGTGTGGTATGACGGGTACTGCGCTTACAGAGGAGAGCGAGTTTAGAGAGATCTACGGCATGGATGTGGTGGAAGTGCCTACCAATGTGCCTGTAGCACGTGTTGACAGACAGGATGCTGTTTACAAGACTAAGGCTGAAAAGCTGAATGCTATCATCAATGAAGTGGTAATATCCCATGAAAAGGGCCAGCCCGTTCTGGTAGGTACCATCAATATTGACGCCAGTGAAGAATTGAGCCGTCTGCTGAAAAAGCGCGGCATTCCCCATAAGGTGCTTAATGCAAAGTTTCATGAGATGGAAGCGGAAATCGTAGCGGATGCAGGTATCCACGGTGCGGTTACCATTGCTACCAATATGGCAGGACGTGGTACGGATATTAAGCTGGATGAAGGAGCTAAGGCAGCAGGCGGTCTGAAGATTATCGGTACCGAGCGTCATGAGTCCAGACGAATCGATAACCAGCTGCGTGGACGTTCCGGTCGTCAGGGTGACCCGGGTGAGTCCAGATTTTATATTTCCCTGCAGGATGATTTGATGAGACTCTTTGGTTCCGAAAGACTCATTGCTATGTTTAATGCATTGGGTATCCCCGAGGGACAGGAGATTGAGCATAAGACTCTGACCAATGCTATCGAAAGTGCGCAGAAAAAGATAGAGAGCAATCATTTCGCAGTGAGAAAGAACCTGCTGGAGTATGACCGTGTCATGAGCGAGCAGCGTGAGGTTATTTACAAGGAGCGTAATAAGGTACTCAACGGCGAAAGCATGCGTGATGTTATCTACAAGATGATTACCGATATCGTAGAGAATTGCGTGGATATCAGTATTAATGACGACGTGGACAGCGCTGATTGGAATTATAATGAGTTAAATACATTACTGCTTCCTACGGTTCCCATTGAGCCCGTTACACCCGACAGAGTGAAAAAGGGTAAGAAGAGCAGCCTGAAGCAGCAGTTAAAGGAAGAAGCCGTAAAGCTGTATGAGAGCAAGGAGGCAGAGTTCCCCGATCCCGAAGCTATCCGTGAGCTTGAACGTGTAATCCTCTTAAAGGTAATTGACCGTAAGTGGATGGACCATATTGACAATATGGATCAGATGCGCCAAGGTATCGGTCTGCAGGCATACGGACAGAGAGATCCTCTTGTGGAATACAAGATGAACGGATTCGATATGTTTGAGCAGATGACGCAGAATATTCGCGAAGAGACCGTACGCATGATGATGCGTGTTAAGGTAGAGATTAAGGTAGAGCGTGAGCAGGTGGCTAAGGTAACCGGTACCAATAAGGACGACAGTCTGGCTAAGGCTCCCCAGAAAAGGGAAGACGTAAAGGTATATCCTAATGATCCCTGTCCCTGCGGTAGCGGACTTAAGTACAAACAGTGCTGCGGACGTAAGGCGTAAGTCGCAGAGATAATATGAATTTGCAATGCCGGGAGAGTGACGGTGTCATTCTTCCGGCTACTTAAAATTTTAGAACAGGAAAGAAGGTGACGCAGTGGTTGAATTGGATCAGATGAAATCCGAAATTTTAAGTTACGAAACTCCATTGGCGGAAGTGAGGGATTCACTTTGACCCGGCTAATAAGGGCAAGCGAATCGAAGAATTAGAGATGGAAATGGAGGCTCCCGGATTTTGGGATGACCCGGAACGTTCCAACAAAAAGATGAAAGAGTTGAAGAATCTCAAGGATACGGTAGGACTTATCGAAGGATTGTTTGCCCAAAAGGATGACATCCTTACTTTGATTGAGATGGGATACGAGGAGAATGATGAATCACTGATTCCGGAAATCAGGAGCGAGCTGGACAGTTTTATCAGTGTATTTGAGAATCTACGTATTTCTACCCTGCTATCCGGCGAGTATGATAAAAATGATGCTATATTAAAGCTGAATGCGGGAGCGGGCGGTACCGAGAGCTGCGACTGGTGCAGTATGTTGTACCGTATGTATACCCGTTGGGCGGAGCGCAAGGGCTTTGCCATTGAAGTGTTGGACTATCTGGACGGAGACGAGGCGGGAATCAAGTCCGTTACTTTCCAGATTAACGGTGAGAATGCTTACGGCTATCTGAAGTCTGAGAAGGGAGTACACCGTTTGGTACGTATTTCTCCTTTTAATGCCCAGGGTAAACGGCAGACTTCTTTTGTCTCGTTGGATGTTATGCCGGATATTGAGGAAGATCTGGATGTAGAGATCGATGATAAGGATCTGCGTATTGATACCTACCGAAGCAGTGGTGCCGGTGGTCAGCATATCAACAAGACATCATCTGCAATCCGTATCACCCATATTCCTACGGGAACGGTGGTACAGTGCCAGAATGAGAGAAGCCAGTTTCAGAACAAGGATAAGGCTATGCAGATGTTGAAGGCAAAGCTGTATCTCTTAAAGCAGGAGGCCAATGTAGAGAAATTGTCCGATATCCGTGGTGATGTGAAAGAAATCGGCTGGGGCAACCAGATACGTTCTTATGTATTGCAGCCCTATACCATGGTGAAGGATCATCGTACCGAGGTGGAAACAGGTAATGTGGATGCAGTGCTGGACGGAGGCCTGGATACCTTTATCAACGGTTATCTGAAGTGGATTTCGGTGAAGCCTCAGGAGTAAAACGTCAATGTCATTAAGGTATGGGAATGCCCCCACATACCGTGCAGCAGAGTCACATCTCCCGGGAAAAGCGTTGTGACAAATGTGAGCGTTTCTCGGAAGGCAGCCTTTCCAAGAGGATTTGTGTCTTTTTAGGCAAGAACACCTGCCACGGATTTGTCCGCAGGGGATGTACACGGACCATTGTGGTAAGTAAATGCGGAATTACTAAATGTGCGGCTTTGGAATTTATGATTAGTCCCTGTTTTTATGAGCTGGGACAAAATAAGCGCCCTGTTCGCGGCCGACGGAATCTAGAGTTAAACCTCTATCTTCCGTCTACCGCGGACAGGGCACTTTTTTTGTTCAAGACCATAAAAACAGGAACCCGATTCCAAAGCCCGGCACATTAAGAAATTCTCGCATTTGCTTCCAAAACAATGGCCTGTGTACATCCCCTGCGAACAAATCCGGGCAGGTGTACTTCCTAGAAAAGACGCAAACAATAAGAGATTGGAAAGGTGCCTTCCGTCAGAAACACCACATTTGACATTGCGTTTTCCCGGGAGATGTGACTCTGCTGCACGGTACGTGAGAAGACAGCACCGGCCTTTAATGACATTGAGGACTTACTCCTGGGGTTTCATAATGTCCAGATAAAATAAAGTACAGGTAAGCTGCTGATAGGGAAGGACCCACAAAAGGCCGATACCCAGGCTGAGGACACCCAGCAGTATCAGAGGTAAGAAGCCAAGCTGCAAACGGAAGAAGCGCATTTTGTGGCCCTTCACCAGACGCAGACTATGCTTTAAAAGTCGGGATATCTCCATATTAGGAAAATCCAGATGGATGAAATAAATCTGTGATATTCCGCAGGTCAGTGCATAATACACCATGGTCCCCAGCAGATAGGCAATGCCGAGAATGACTGTATTGGTCTTGTCGGACATTTGCTGCTGGTAGCTGAAATACTGATAAGGAATCAGGCATACACAGGAAATGCTATTTACAATCAGGGACAGCCGAAGGCATTTGCCGAAATCATTCTGAAAGCCGAAGTAAAGGTCCGTATTCAGATAAGGGTTGCCGCATGTCAGATTCAGAAAATACAGGGTGAGGCCTATATCAAAGACACCCAGGAGTACAGCTATCAGATAGCTGAAGCCTTCTATAAACAGGGCTGTTACCACCACGTTATTAAAGGCGGGAACGGTCACCAGTATCTGTACCAGATACATGCTTATCGAGGATAAAAAGGTCTGAAGTGCAAAGGTCAGCATCAGATAGAGCAGCATGCACATAATCACTAGCGGATATTTGCCGCTCAGCATGCCCTTGGCACGGTCTTTTAATTGTGAATTAGTTTGGTATTTGGACATAATGAATTCCTTTTCTGAAATAATAGGTGCAATTGCCGGGGCCGGAGGCCGACGGGTTAATCCGGATTGTAGTAGGGTTCGATAAAAGTGTCAAAGTCTGAACCGTACATATTTTCATAGAAAAAGCGCATCTGATTCCGGAACTGGTCGTTTTCCAGAAGTTTAGGAAGGACGATATAAGAATAAAGCAGTATAAATGCCACAAACAGCAGCGCTATGGAAGAAAAGGCTATGCCGGTAAGGGCGGTAGTCTCCATTTGTTTGCCTTTCCGATGGCTCATTACTGCAAAGATAATGCTCAGGGAACCTGCGATCATAGGGATAATGCCGGTGCACAGAGTGGCAAAGGCGATAATGCCGCACAGGCAGGAAGCCAGGGCAAAGTAGTTTTTGCCGGGGGTGTATTGCCGGGGCTCGTTGCCGTAATTACCTGAGTCCGACTGATTGGTATGGTTAAAATAGTCCATAAGTATTTCTCCAAAGAATAGATAATATCAGTGATAAAGTGATATCACAGATAATACTTTATCATTTTTTTGCCGGTTGCGCAATGAAAAACAGGTGTTATTGCTTGAAAAGAACACCTGAAATCCAGTATAATAATCCATGGCATAAAGAATGACGGCATGAAAAGGAGCTAGGAATATTTTATGGATATTTTGTTGCAGTTAAAAGAGGAACTGGCAGTAGAAAAATGGCAGGTGGAAGCAGCAGTAAAGCTGATTGACGAGGGTAATACCATTCCCTTTATTTCACGTTACCGTAAGGAGGCCACCGGTTCCCTGAATGATGAGCAGTTAAGAAATCTCCACGAGAGACTGATCTATCTGCGCAATCTGGAGGATAAGAAGACCCAGGTGCTGAGCAGTATCGAGGAGCAGGGACAGCTGACAGAGGAGTTAAAGGAAAAGATTCTGGCAGCACAGACCCTGGTAGTGGTAGAGGATTTGTACAGACCCTACAGACCCAAGAGAAAGACCCGTGCAAGCGTGGCTAAGGAAAAGGGACTGGAAGGACTGGCAGAGTATATATTGGCACAGAATGCTGCAGAAGATGTATTGGCAGAGGCAGCAGGCTATGTGTCCGAGGAAAAGGGCGTGGCAAGTGCCGAGGAGGCTCTTCAGGGGGCAAAGGATATCATTGCAGAGCGTATTTCGGATGATGCGGATCATCGTCTGTATATACGTAATGCCACCATGGAAGAGGGTATCATCACTGCAGAAGCCAAGGATGCCAAGGCGGAAAGTGTTTATGAAATGTATTATGATTTCAGTGAGCCGGTGAAAAAAGTGGCAGGCCACCGCGTGCTGGCACTAAACCGCGGCGAGGCGGAAAAGATTCTTACCGTAAAGGTAGTAGCACCTGTGGAAAGAATTCTGAGATATCTGGAGAAGCAGCTGATTACCGCGGACAATACATATACCACACCGATTCTTTGTGAAGCGGCACAGGACAGTTATGAGCGCCTTATCGGTCCTGCCATTGAGCGTGAAATCCGAAACGAACTGACGGAGAAGGCAGAGGACGGCGCCATTACCGTATTCGGTAAAAATTTAGAGCAGCTCCTGTTACAGCCCCCTATTGCAGGAAAAGTGGTACTGGGCTGGGACCCTGCATTCCGTACGGGGTGTAAGCTGGCAGTAGTGGATGCCACAGGCAAGGTGCTGGATACCAAGGTGATTTATCCCACCGCACCCCAGAACAGGGTGGAAGAAGCCAAGGCTGATTTAAAGAGATTGATTAAGAAATATAATGTGGACCTGATTTCCGTAGGAAACGGAACCGCATCCAGGGAATCCGAGCAGGTAATCGTAGAACTGCTGAAGGAGCTGGACCGTCCCGTGCAGTATGTAATCGTTAACGAGGCGGGTGCTTCCGTATATTCTGCAAGTAAGCTGGCCACAGAGGAGTTCCCTAATTTTGACGTCGGACAGAGAAGCGCGGCGTCCATTGCCCGCAGATTACAGGACCCTCTGGCTGAACTGGTAAAGATTGATCCCAAGTCCATTGGTGTAGGCCAGTATCAGCATGATATGAACCAAAAGAAGCTCAGCGATGCATTGAGCGGCGTGGTGGAAGACAGTGTAAATAAAGTAGGTGTGGATCTGAATACTGCGTCTGCATCCCTGCTTGAATATATTTCGGGTATAAACAAAACCATTGCTAAAAATATCGTGGATTACCGTGAGGCCAACGGCCGTTTTACCAACCGTAAGCAGTTGTTAAAGGTGGCCAAGCTGGGTCCCAAGGCATACGAGCAGTGTGCGGGATTCATGCGTATTACGGACGGTGAGAATCCTCTGGATGCCACCAGCGTACATCCGGAGTCCTACGATGCGGCTAAGCAGCTGATGGAGAAGTTGGGACTGACCATGGAGGATATTAAGACCGCACAGAAGAATGCAGCCAATGCTTCCAAGTCCGAAAAGAAGGCAGGGGAAGGGGCTGCTAAAAAGGCGCCCAAAAAACCCGCGGTGAAAACGGTACAGGTGAGAAATACCAACACTGCCATGGGAAAGGCTTTGGCAGCAGCCATGGGTGGCGTAGTGATTGAAGAGTCTAAGGCACCTGTGGCTGTAAAGGAAGAGGCTGCTACCGTATCCGGTCTGGAAAAGAAAGTGAAGAATAAATCGCAGCTGGCTAAGGAATTGGGAATCGGTGAGATTACCCTGACGGATATCCTGAAGGAACTTGAAAAGCCTGCCCGTGACCCCCGCGATGATATGCCTAAGCCTATCCTGCGCAGTGACGTGCTGGATATGAAGGACTTAAAGCCCGGTATGATTTTGAAGGGAACCGTGCGTAATGTTATTGACTTTGGTGTGTTTGTGGATATCGGTGTACACCAGGACGGACTGGTACATATCTCACAGATTACGGAGCGGTATATCAAGCATCCCCTGGAGGCTGTAAGCGTGGGAGATATCGTGGAAGTACAGGTGCTTGCCTGTGACATGGCCAAGAAGAGAATCTCTCTTACCATGAAAATAAATCAAGAGAAAAAGTAAATTTCACCTATTGTATATTAAATTCGCCCCTTGTATAAGAGGAAATGATGGGATATAATGTATGCCACATAGGAAAGTTCTTCGGGGTAGGGTGAGCCGTAGGCAATTCCCGACTGGCGGTATAGTCCGCGACCTGCATTCTGCTACATAGCCGGCGCCTTTTGCTATATATGAAAGGGCCTGGCAATTATATGTGAGAATGTGGCTGAACCGGTGTGACTCCGGTACCAACAGTAAAGTCTGGATGAAAGAAGAAATGACAGGTGAAGTATGCCCCGGGACTGTTTATGTCCCGGGTTTTTTATGTTTAGACATATGCGTGCACCTGCAAAGGAAGAATTTCCCTTTTACCATAATTTCCAAATAGGTGGCATCCGGAAGGGAGCCCTGTGTGTTGAAAGGAGAAATAAAGTATGTTGGAAACTGTGAGAGAAAATTTAGTGTTTGTGCTGGAATTCGGATTGGTAATTATCGGCATGTTTGCGGTGGCTATTGTGTTTGAACGCATTGCTGCCAAGCGTAAGGGCGTAGCAGACGGTGTGTCCAAGACCAGAAAAATGGCGGTGACGGGTATGTTTTCCGGAATTGCTGCCATACTGATGCTGGCAGAGTTCCCCCTGTTTTTTGCACCTCCCTTTTATAAGCTGGATTTCAGCGAACTGCCTATCTTAATCGGTGCATTTGCATTCGGTCCTGTGGCCGGTGTGACCATGGAGTTTATCAAAATATTGTTAAATTTGATTTTAACGGGAACCACAACGGCATTTGTGGGTGAACTTGCTAATTTCGTGGTAGGTTGCAGTTTTATTTTGCCTGCATCTGTTATTTATAATTTTTGTAAGACCAAAAAGGGAGCCATTGTGGCCTGCATCAGCGGTACTTTGATTTTGACTGTATTCGGTACTGCCTTTAATGCGATATATCTGGTTCCTACCTTTGCCAAGTTGTTCGGTATGCCTTTAGAATCCATTATTGAAATGGGTGCGAAGGTAAATCCTTTGGTAAAAGAAGGGGATATCATCAGTTTTGTGGCAGCATGTGTGGGCCCCATGAATCTGATAAAGGGCGGCGCTTCCTCCATTGTTACATTGCTGATTTATAAGTCATTAAGCCCCATTATCAAGCATCAGAGATAAATATTCCTTGCTTTTTCGCTAAGATGGAATATAATAAGGATAGAAAGAGGAAAGCACCTACGGCGTAGGTGCTTTTTCAAAAGGATGGATTGCAGATGATAGAATTAGATATTAAAATAGGCGCCAAAGAACTTTACGATTATATGCTGATGCATACTTATAATAGTAGTGCAGGCATACTGGGAAGCGGTTTCGGTGCACTTTTGGTGGTAGTAGGCGTACTGAAGGGACAGATACTTTATGTAATCTTTGGTTTGGTATTGCTTTGCTATCTGCCCTGGACTTTATTTTTGAAAAGCAGACAGCAGGCGGCTTCTAATCCTGCATTTGCGCAGCCTCTGCATTATGTACTGGATGACAACGGATTAACTATTTCCCAGGGAGAGGAAACAGCTACCCAGGCATGGGAGGATATGGTTAAGGCAGTGTCTACAGGTAAGAGCATCATTATTTATACATCCAAGGTCAATGCTACTATTATTCCAAAAGAGCAGACAGGGGATTTATATGGAGCTGTGGTGGAGATGATATCTACGCATATGCCGCCCCGTAAGGTAAAGATCAGAGCATAGGTAAAGAGGTTTAGACAGATATGAAGATATATGATTCCTACAGCCCGGAGGATACATTTGAACTGGGACGGCGGATTGGTGCAGGGTGCGCACCCGGACAGGTATATACCCTAATCGGTGATCTGGGTGTGGGCAAGACAGTTTTTACACAGGGACTGGCAACCGGCCTGGAGATCAGGGAGGCAGTAAGCAGCCCTACTTTTACCATAGTACAGGTATACGACGAAGGACGTATGCCCTTTTATCATTTTGACGTGTACCGCATCGGTGATATCGAGGAAATGGATGAAATAGGATACGAGGATATGTTTTACGGTGACGGGGTGTGTCTCATTGAATGGGCTAATCTGATAGAGGAAATACTGCCCCCAAGCTACGTGCAGATTACCATTGAAAAGGACTTGGAAAAAGGATTTGATTACCGTAAAATAGTGATAGAGGAAAAAGAGGGTTAACCGGATATGAAAATATTAGGATTGGACAGCTCAGGGCTGGTGGCCGGTGTGGCGTTGGTAGAAGATGGCGTATTGCTGGCAGAATATACCCTGAATTATAAAAAGACACATTCCCAGACATTGTTACCCATGCTGGATGAGCTAAAGAATATGTTGGAACTGGATTTAGACAGTATTGATGCCATTGCCATAGCGGCCGGGCCGGGTTCTTTTACAGGACTTCGCATCGGTGCGGCTACCGCCAAGGGACTGGGACTGGCACTGGATAAGCCTTTGATAGAGGTTCCTACATTAGAGGGACTTGCTTACAATATGTTCGGTACGGACAGGCTGGTGTGTCCCATTATGGATGCACGAAGAAATCAGGTATATACCGGAATTTATCGTTTTATTCCGGAAGGCACGGGTTTCTCCATGGTGGCGCTGGAGGAACAGTGTGCAAAGGATATCCGTGAAGTGATTGCCAGATTGAACGAGATGCAGCGTGAAGTGATTTTCCTGGGAGACGGTGTGCCTGTATACAGTCAGATACTGGCAGAGGAAATGCATGTGAATTATTATCTGGCGCCTGCGGCCAATAACCGTCAGCGTGCAGCCAGTGTGGCGTCCCTGGGCGAAGTTTTGTATAAACAGGGTAGAACGGTGACTGCCGCAGAGCACAGGCCGGAATATTTAAGAAAAAGCCAGGCAGAGCGTGAGCAGGAAGAGAAAGCCATGCAGGAGCAGGCAGCAAAGCTTTTGTCAGAGCAGGCGGTGGAAGTGTAATGGATATCCATATCAGAGAATTGCAGGCAGAGGATATTCCCCGGCTGTTGGAATATGAAAGGGCTGCTTTCAGCAGTCCCTGGTCGGAAGACAGTTTTAAGGGTCTGATGAACCGGGAGCATTATACATATCTGGTGGCACTGGCAGAGGGCCGGGTGGCAGGCATCTGTGGTATGATAAGTGTCTGCGGCGAAGGTGATATAGATAAGGTGTTGGTAGGTGAAGAGTTCCGCGGCAGAGGTATTGCAACCCGTATGCTGGAGGGATTGATTGCCATGGGAGAAGCCAGAGGAATCCGTGATTATACACTGGAGGTCCGCGTCAGCAATGCACCTGCTATCAGAGTGTATGAAAAGCTGGGATTTGTATCCGAAGGGATACGTCCGCGTTTTTATACCAAACCCACAGAGGATGCGTTGATTATGTGGAGACGCGGTTAGTAGGGAGTATGCCAACTATTACCAGGCCCCAAGGGCTGATTTTCCATTATAATGTTACATATGAATGCAGATATGTGATTAGATGGAGGATAAAATGCGTAAATACTTGAATCAAAACAGCAGGGAACTGCAGGAAATAAAGTGCAATATGTGTGGCAGGACCATGCGCATTGAAAACGGATATCTGAAAGAGGACTGCTTTACGGCAGAGCATGTATTCGGATATTTCAGTGCAAAGGACGGCACCAGGCACCGATTTGACCTGTGTGAGTCCTGTTATGACAAGATGGTGGCAGGTTTTGCCATACCGGCGGAGGTTGGTGAAGAAACCGAGCTGGTCTAAAACAGAGAAAGATTGGTTAGAGAATGTTAGATGTCTGTTTATTGGGTACAGGCGGTATGATGCCCCTTCCTTACAGGTGGCTTACAGCCCTGATGCTCAGATACAATGGTAAAAGTATATTGATTGACTGTGGGGAAGGAACGCAGGTGGCACTGAAGGAAAAGGGCTGGAGTCCCAAGCCGGTGGATATCATCTGTTTTACCCACTTTCATGCGGACCATATCAGCGGATTGCCCGGGATGTTGCTTACCATGGGTAATGCGGAACGTACGGAGCCTCTTACACTGATAGGGCCCAGAGGACTTACCAAGGTGGTAAATGCTTTGCGGGTAATTGCACCGGAGTTGCCCTTTGAAATCAAATGTGTGGAGATAGAGGAGGCCGCCCAGAGCTTTTCTTTTGACGGATTTCGAATTGAGGCTTTCAAGGTGAACCATAATGTGGTATGTTATGGATATAGCATGGTGGTGGACCGTGGCGGAAAGTTTGACAGGGAGCGTGCATTGGAACAGCAGATTCCCCTGAAGTACTGGAGCCGTCTGCAAAAAGGAGAAAGCATCCAAGAGGACGGCATAGTGTATACGCCGGATATGGTACTGGGAGGTGCCCGCAAGGGACTGAAGGTTACCTATTGTACCGATACCAGACCTACGGCCGGACTGGTTGAAAATGCCAGGGGAGCAGATTTGCTTATTTGCGAGGGTATGTACGGTGAGCCTGACAAGCTCATTAAGGCCAAGGAAAATAAACACATGACCATGTATGAAGCGGCAAGAGTGGCTGCACAGGCACAGGTGCCTGCATTATGGCTGACCCATTATAGTCCTTCGCTGACCCATCCGGAGGAGTATATAAAGGAAGTAAGAAAGATTTTTGAAAATACGGTGGCTGCCAGGGACGGCAGAACCATTGAACTAAAGTTTGAAGAGGAATAAATAGGGCATATGAAAAAGTCGACCACCAGAGGAGCAATATTTATTGTGATCCTGATAGTGGGTGTGGTAGGGTATTATACTTATTTGTCCAATCGCAGCAGGGAACAAAAGCAGGAAGCGTCCATGACGGAGGTACAGGCGACCCTCAGCAGGGATTTGGAACTGGATTATCCATCTACCCCCAAGGAAGTAATTAAATATTATAACCGCATTCAAAAGTGCTTCTACAATGAGGAGTGCACGGATGAGGAGCTGGATGACCTTGCATGCAAGGTCAGGGAGCTGTATGATACCCAGCTGCTGGCGGCCAATGAACTGGGGCCTTATATGATAAGGCTCAAGCAGGAGATTGCAGACTACAGGGAAAACGGTAAGGTGATTACCAGTGCTTCCGTGGCGGCCAGTACCAATGTGGATTATTTTGAAGAGGACGGATTTGAATTTGCCCGGATAGCAAGCGGATATAATATATCCCAGGGCGGTGTAAATACTCCCAGTTTGCAGATATTTCTGCTACGCAGGGATGATGACAGGCAGTGGAAGATATACGGCTGGAAATTGTCTGACGGAGTAAAGCCGGATGAAGCAATGAATTAACCGTGACATGCAATATTTTAGTTGGTGTCGCGGTTATTTTACGCAGATGCCCCGGGGAGAAAGGCGGTAGATTGATTTGGAAAAGGATATATTGATTTTGGCAATAGAGAGCTCCTGTGATGAAACGGCGGCAGCAGTGGTGCGTAACGGACGTGAGGTTTTGTCTAATGTGATTTCGTCCCAGATTGCGCTTCATACTTTATATGGCGGTGTGGTGCCTGAAATTGCATCGAGAAAGCATATTGAAAAAATAAATCAGGTGATTGAAGAGGCTCTGGCAGAAGCGGGAGTGACGCTTAAGGACATAGATGCCATTGCGGTTACCTACGGTCCCGGACTGGTAGGAGCACTGCTGGTAGGCGTGTCTGCAGCTAAGGCAATCAGCTTTGCCACGGGTATTCCCTTAATCGGTGTTCATCATATTGAAGGACATATCAGTGCTAATTTTATAGAGAATAAGGAACTGGAGCCGCCCTTTGTATGCCTGGTGGCATCGGGGGGACATTCCCACCTTGTGGTGGTAAAGGATTACGGAGAGTATGAAATCGTGGGACGTACCCGTGATGATGCGGCAGGAGAAGCATTTGATAAGGTGGCCCGCGCCATTGGTTTGGGATACCCGGGCGGACCCAAGATTGATAAACTTTCCAAAGAAGGAAATCCTGAGGCTATTCATTTTCCCAGAGCCAAAGTGGTGGAAAATGAATACGATTTCAGCTTCAGCGGTTTGAAATCAGCGGTTTTGAATTATCTGAACGGTTGTCAGATGAAGGGAGAAACGGTAAACACGGCCGATGTGGCGGCATCTTTCCAAAAGGCAGTTATAGATGTGCTGGTAGAACACTCAGTGCATGCGGTCCGGCAGTTTGGCTTTGATAAGTTTGCCATTGCAGGGGGTGTGGCTTCGAATTCATCCCTTCGCGCGGCTTTTGAAAAAGAATGCGCCGAAAAGGGAATCCGCTTTTATCACCCGTCTCCTGTGTACTGTACGGATAATGCTGCTATGATTGGTGTGGCAGGATATTATGAGTATATCAAAGGTGTCAGGGATGGTTATGATTTAAATGCAGTACCTAATCTGAAATTGGGTGAACGATAAGGGTTCAAGGATAAAGGAGCTTTGTAAATGGAAAAGAAACGTTGCACTGCAATTGTTCTGGCGGCAGGAACAGGCAGCCGCATGAAAAGTAATGTGGCAAAACAATTTATGTTGTTGAAAGGGAAGCCGGTCATATATTATTCCCTGAAAGCGGTGGAGGATTCCGCCATTATAGATGACTGCATCCTGGTGACCGGTGAGGAAATGATTCCTTATGTAAAAGAACAGATTGTGGAAGCCTACGGCTTTAAGAAGGTGGCGGCTGTGATTGCAGGCGGCTCCGAGAGATTTCATTCCGTAAGCAAAGCGCTGGAGTTTATGACCGGAGAGGGACTTGCCGTACAGAACAGGGACGGCTATGTGTTTATTCATGATGCGGCCAGACCCTTTTTGGATGAAAAGATTATCAGGGATACATATGAAGCAGTGCAGGAATATCATGCATGCGTAATCGGAACTCCTGCCAAGGATACGGTGAAGATTACTGATGAGGCAGGATTTGCCGTAAGCACGCCGGAAAGAAAGTATGTATGGAATGTGCAGACACCGCAGGTATTTGAAACGGCACTGATTACGGAAGCTTACAGACACCTGCAGGAGCGGCTGTCCATGCCCGGCGGAGAAAATGTCGTGGTTACGGATGATGCGGGAGTGTTGGAGCTGTTTACCGAGTATAGGGTCAAACTGGTCCGGGGACCTTATGAAAATATGAAGATTACCACCCCGGAAGATATATGTGTGGCAGAGGCTTTTCTTGGTAATAAGGAATAGCAAAATGTATAAAATGTATGGATTGTTTTGATAGTTTGTACATTTGCCCGAAAAACTAAAAAAAGAGGTTGACATTGCAATTTCTTTTTGCTAGAATACAACTTGTCGCTGACGATGCGACATCGCTTGGAGAGATATCGAAGTGGTCATAACGAGGCGGTCTTGAAAACCGTTTGTCCGCAAGGGCGCGTGGGTTCGAATCCCACTCTCTCCGCTAGGAGACATAGAGATATCTCTCCGTCCGACAGTTAAATAGAGCAGTATGAATCAGCATTTATGGAGAAGTACCCAAGAGGCTGAAGGGACACCCCTGGAAAGGGTGCAGGTCGTTAATAGCGGCGCGAGGGTTCAAATCCCTCCTTCTCCGTTAGGCGATGAAAAAAGTAGTTGCCAAAATGAGAAAAGTGTGTTACACTAATCTTTGCCGACTCACTCCAGAGTCGACACAAAGGAACCT
>JAFXEW010000022.1 GCA_017513625.1 Lachnospiraceae bacterium
AAATGTGGAATTTCTAAAACAATAGACGGTGTAAGTCCCCTGCGGACAAATCCGGTCAGGTGTACTTCCTGGAAAAGACGCAAATAATAAGGGATTGGAAAGGTGCCTTCCGTCAGAAACACCACATTTGGCGATTCGTTTTCTGCCGGGTCCGGAGCTAAGGATAGTGTACAGGCCGGCCCAAGGTGCCTTAACTTTATGACAATAGCAGATGCAACGGTATCTTTTTCTGTCTTAATCCTATACTGTAATTGCTCTTTTTGCTGTTTTATGTTATAATTTTCACGTAGGGTGATACATATGCCCTGGTTACGCAAATACATAAGAAAAGCCGTGACCGGAAAGAGACACTATGGAAATTGAAAGAAAATTTTTGATTAAGCAGATTCCTGCAGATTTAGCTTCTTATCCCTTTCATCATATTGAGCAGGCCTATCTGAATACAGACCCCGTTGTAAGGGTCCGCAAATCCGATGAGGACTATTACATGACTTACAAAGGCAAAGGAATGCTCGCCCGTGATGAAAGCAATCTTCCTCTGAATAAGGAGGCCTATTATCATTTGCGTGCAAAGGCAGACGGAAATATTATTTCCAAACGCAGATATCTTATCCCCCTTGTTAATCCCGGATTTAAGGAAGGATTTCCTGCTCCTCCCGACGATTATACCCTGACCATTGAGCTGGATGTATTCGATCCTCCTTTCTCACCTTTGGTTCTTGCAGAGGTGGAATTCGGCAGCAAGGATGCCGCAGAAGCATTCGTTCCCCCGGAATGGTTTGGCGATGAGGTAACTTTCCAACGTGAATATCACAATGCCACCCTGTCACAGATGAAATTTGATTCTTAGTTAACAAAACGGAAGGCTTTAAAGCCTTCCGTATATTTTTGCCAGTCTATGTATTTTTTCAGCAAGCTCATCCGATAATGCATCCTTATCCATGCGCCACTTCCAATTGTCACCAAATGTTGAAGGAAAATTGATTCTGGCTTCATTTCCCAGTTCCAGATAATCCTGCATAGGTATAATTGCGGTATCTGCCACACTGGAAAGTGCTACCCTAAGCAGCCCTCTGCACAGCGTAATGTCGTCCTCTCCGCCTACATATGCCCTTACGTATTCCTTATCCTCAGCATTCAGTCCCGCCAGCCATCCCAGGGTGGTTTCATTATCATGAGTACCGGTGTACACCACGCAATTAGGCTGATAATTATGAGGCAGATATGCGTTGGGTTCCCAATTATTAAATGCAAACTGCAGAATCTTCATACCTGGATATCCGCTGTCACGGACCATATCAATCACACTTTGTGTCAAAAATCCCAAGTCCTCTGCAATCACCCTGCGTTCTCCCAGTACCCGTTTAAAAGTTTCAAACAACTCCATACCGGGTCCCTTTTTCCAATGACCGTTACAAGCCGTAGCATCACCATAGGGGACATACCAGAATTCATCAAATCCTCTGAAGTGGTCTATACGTACCACATCATATAATTTGTAGCAATGTGCAA
The DNA here is from genome assembly GCA_017513625.1 of Lachnospiraceae bacterium. Classification (GTDB taxonomy): domain Bacteria; phylum Bacillota; class Clostridia; order Lachnospirales; family Lachnospiraceae; genus Acetatifactor. The sequence goes on from JAFXEW010000022.1 coordinate 1,513, forward strand.
TTCTCTCCATCCACCACGCGTATCCGGTCTGCTTATGGTATTCCCAGTTATATAACGGGTTCCCCCACAACTGACCCGTAGCAGAAAAGGCATCGGGCGGACAACCTGCCACGCCTTCCGGCCGACCTTCCTCATCAAAAAGGAACAACTCCGGATGGGACCAGGTATCAGCACTGTCCAGTGCCACATAAATAGGGATATCTCCCACAATCTCTATCTTTTTACTGTTTGCATAGGCTTTTAAGGCGTTCCACTGTGTGTAGAACAAAAACTGCAGGAACGCATAAAAATCCACTTCTACGGCAAGCTTTTCCCTATATGAGGCCATTGCCTCCGGCTTACGGAGACGGATATCGTTGTCCCAGTCCATAAAACATTTTCCGCCAAAAACATTCTTTACCGCCATATACAGGCAATAGTCTTCCAGCCAGTATGTGTTCTCTTTCACAAATTTCGTGTAATCGGCAGTATTTATTTTACCTAATTCCACAGCCCGCAAAAAGGCTTTGCGGAGCAGAAGAAATCTGCCCGCATAGATCCTCTCATAATCCACATAATGCTCATGTCCCACAAACTGACAATTTTCGCATTCTTCCTTATCCAGAACCCCCTCTTCAATCAAAAACTCCAAATCTATGAAATAAGGATTTCCGGCAAAGGTAGAGAAAGACTGATACGGCGAATCTCCATAGCCGGTAGGTCCTAAGGGAAGTATCTGCCACAGGCTCTGTCCGCTTTTCTCCAAAAAGTCCACAAACTCATAGCTGCTCTTTCCCAGTGTACCGATTCCGTACGGAGATGGCAGAGAAGATATAGGTAATAAAATACCTGCTTGTCTACATGTCATCATTTGTATCCTCCTATGAAACAGCCCCCGCTATCCTTGAACTAGCGAATCAAATATACAAAATAAGCCGCATAACATGCCAGCATAATACCGCCACCAGCTCTGCCCAGTTTTTTATTTTTAAGCACAAATAACAATAACAGAACCATAACAGCCACTGCCACAATACTGTCCACCAGGAAGTCGGGAGAATAATATACAGGTGTAATTAATGCACTGGTACCAACTACGAACAATATGTTAAATATATTACTACCTACTACATTACCCACAGCAATATCCGATTTTCCCTTAATTGCCGCTGTTGCACTGGTTACCAGTTCCGGTAGCGAAGTACCGAATGCTACAATAGTCAGGCCAATAAATCTTTCGCTCATTCCAAACATGGCAGCAAGGGCCGATGCTGCATCCACTGCCAAATCACTGCCTAACACAATCATACCTGCACCCACTACTACCATTAGTAGCAACTTCCAAATGGGCTCTGCCTTCTCTTCCTTTACTTCTTCAACCGTTTCAGCACCGTTCTTGGCCATTCTTAGAAGATAAATCAGATATACAATCAAAAATATCCACAGAACAACACCATCTATTCGACCTACGGTTGAATCTGTTAATCCTAAAACAGCAAGGAATACGGTCACAAAAATAGTAAAGGGAATTTCATATCTGATGGTGCTTTTCTGTACTGCAATGGGTAAAATCACACCTGTCAATCCCAGAATCACCAACACATTCATAATATTAGATCCCACTACATTACCAATGGTAATTTCTGCAGAACCCTTTAATGCTGCTGAGATACTCACCGCCGCCTCCGGCAGTGAAGTCCCCATTGCCACAATGGTCAGACCGATTACCAGCTGAGGGATACCAAACTTGTCCGCAATTTTAGACGCACCCTCCACAAACCAATCCGCACCCTTCATCAAAAGCACAAAACCTGCCACCAGAATAAATAATTGAATAATGATGTCCATCTTTTCTCCTCCTATATGTAATGCAAATCTGCCTTCAACTGTATCTTCCCCCATACAGTCTTCCGGCAATCTGCTTTTAAAAAAAGTACTGACTCTGTCAGTACTTTCTACTGCGGGTGACAGGACTTGAACCTGCACGTCGGGAACACCAGAACCTAAATCTGGCGCGTCTGCCAATTCCGCCACACCCGCTGAATGCCCTGTCCTATAACAGGCAGACACGGCCTTTACAGACCGTGTCTTATTATACTATTGTACATCCTCTGTGTCAAGTTACGACTTTCCGGTATTATTTTTTATCAGATATACCGCGCATCCGTGAGCCGGCAGTTTCGCCTCCAGCGTTTGGCGCACTTCACAGGTCTCTCCGCTCCACAGTTCGGTTGCGTTACTTTCTTCGGGAACCCCCAGTTCGTCCAATTCCACTTCGACCTGCAATTCTTCCTCATCTCCCAGATGAAACAGCGCCACGTAGCAGTCCTCTGTCCGGATATTCACTGCTTTCCATGCTGCTCTGTCTTCCTCCCGATATATCTGGCGGGGCACATTATCCGTATGTAACATAGCCAGAATCTCCCGATTGGTCAATAGTGCCAGCGTATCTTCATCAAGCAGCGTCATCTCTGCTCCCAGCATTAAAGGTGAACCAAAGAGGCACCACAATGTCATCATGGTCTTTTGCTCTTCATATGTAAAGCGGGTATTACGCTCATGACCAAAGCCCTTTCCTAATCTTCCCAGAGGCAACATATCACAGTCCGGATAATTCCCCGGAGACACATGTTCCTGCCAAACTTCGCATCTTTTAAACATATCTTTCAGTAAGCGCCAATCATCCCAGAAATCATCAGTAATGCGCCACATATTGGCATGCTTTTCGTAATACCATGCTTCCTCGGGCTTTGCCGGTCCCGGTGAAAGAGACAACACCATATCCCGTCCGCACCTTCGGATTGCCTTGGAAATCATTGCTATCTCAGCCTTTGCGGAAGGCTGATCATACCTGCATATATCATCACACTTAATATAATCCACTCCCCACTCTGCATATAATCTGAACAGTGAGTCATAATACATCTGTCCTTCCGGCGTATTCTTTACACCATACATATCCGGATTCCAATAACAGATAGAATTTGCGATAGCCACTTCATCCGCCGTAACCAGGCACTCCAGGATGGCATCATGACGATGGGCCGCTATCCTGGGTATACCACGCATAATATGTATTCCGAATTTAAGCCCCAGTGAATGCAAGTAATCGGCTAAAGGGCCAAATCCCTTACCACCTGCGGCAGAAGGAAACCTGTCCGCATCAGGCAGTAATCTGGAATACTCATCCATCTCTACTTCTGCAAAGGGGATGTATTGATGTTCTTCTCTTCGACTGCCCGGATTCTTCGCATACCACTGGATATCCACCACAATATATTCCCAGCCATATTCCTTCAGATTGGCAGCCATATATTCTGCATTAGCCCTGATGGCCTTTTCATCTACCGTAGTATCATAATAATCATAACTGTTCCATCCCATGGGAGGAATCTTTCCCGTCTGTTTTCCGTCCATCCGCAAGCATTCTCCTTTCATATAATATATTATATCTGAAATGCCTTAAAATGAACAGACATTAGCCCCTTTTTTGCGCATTTATGAATGCTGTTCATTTGTACCGAAATAAATCTTAGTATTTTTAAATAAACATTCAAAATATCTGTTGACACAACCCGACATAAAAGTATATTATATCTTCTTGAGCGGTTTAATAATCAGAGTTTTTCAATTAACACAGGAGAAATTTCATGAGCGACAATATGGCTGAATTCAGCGCCAAATTAGCAGAACTTGTTAAGTTCGCACAGAAAAATAATAACACACTGGAACAGGATGATATTCTTAAAATTCTTGCCACTCCCGGTCTTGACGTAGAACAGATTGAAAGCATTTATTCCTATCTGGAAAAACAGGGCATTGATATTGTATATCCTATCATCGAAGATGACCCGGATTTAGATGTATTTGCCGAGTTAGAAGAGTTTGATGAAAAGCTGGAAGATATTGACCTGTCCATTCCCGAAAATGTTTCCGTGGAAGACCCTGTCCGCATGTATCTGAAAGAAATCGGCAAAGTTCCTCTTCTCTCTGCCGATGAAGAATGTGAACTGGCCCAAAAGATTATCGATGGTGACGAAGAATCAAAAAGGAAACTGGCAGAGTCCAACTTACGTCTGGTTGTCAGCATTGCTAAGAAATACACCAACAGAGGCATGTCTTTCCTGGATTTGATTCAGGAAGGTAATCTGGGATTATTAAAGGCTGTAGATAAGTTCGATTATACAAAGGGATTCAAATTCAGTACCTATGCTACCTGGTGGATTCGTCAGTCCATTACCAGAGCACTGGCTGACCAATCACGAACCATTCGTATTCCTGTTCATATGGTAGAAACCATTAATAAACTGGTCCGCATCCAGAGAAGCCTGTTACAGGATTTAGGCCGTGAGCCCAGTCCCGAGGAGATTTCAGAAAAGATGAATCTTCCGGTGGACCGAATCCGTGAGATTCTGAAAATATCCCAGGAACCCGTTTCCCTGGAGACTCCCATCGGTGAAGAAGCTGACAGTCATCTGGGAGATTTTATCCAAGACGAAACCACTCCCGTTCCCGCCGAAGCAGCTGCATTTACCATGCTGCGTTCCGAGCTTTCATCCGTACTAGAGACCCTTACAGAACGTGAGCGCGAAGTATTAAATCTCCGTTTCGGATTGATTGACGGCCGTGCCCGCACCCTGGAAGAGGTCGGCAAGGAATTCAAGGTAACCCGAGAGCGTATCCGTCAGATTGAAGCCAAAGCATTGCGCAAGCTTCGCCACCCTTCCCGTAGCAAACGTTTAAAGGATTTTATGGAATAATAACAGCAGATGTATTCCTTCCCGGTTACATCTGCTGTACTTTTATATTCCCTAAAAAGTTCTGTATTTAAATGTGACTATATTATCTTTAGGAACTCCTAATTCCCGTAAACATTTTATGGACTCTTCTACATCCTCCCCGGTAGAGTATTCGGGTATCAGCGGCACCTTCACCACATATCTCTCTTGAGGTATCTTCCGGACTATTTGTTGCAAATTGTGAAGCATCTGTCCAATCTCCGTTCCCGTATACCTCATATATATATCAGCCTGCATAGCCTTACAATCAATTATGTAGGAAAATCGTTCTGTCAACACCGGCTGTAACTGCTCAGGTGGTACATTCAGGGAAGTTTCTATATTTATGCTCCACTCAGGCGGACACACTTCTGAAAATTTTGCAATCTGATTACTATGTAAAAGCGGTTCGCCGCCTCCGAAGGTCACACCTCCTCCTGTATATAAAAAATAGCAATGATCAATTGCCAGTTCTTCCACCAACTCATTAACCGACCTTCTTTTTATCTTCTCTTCCGCCGCAAGCCATTCTTTATTAATACAAAAAGGACATTTTAACGGACAACCGGCCAATGCCACTAAAGTGGTAATCCCCTTTCCGTCTGTTTTCATCCTATGTCTGTCTACTGAAAGTACTGCAAAGTCCATCCCTACTCTTCCCCGGTTATCTCATCTGTCATCAACGGCATCTCACCCATCAAAATAACTTCTGTTCCTTCAGTACTCTCCGAACTGTCCATTATTTCAATGACAGCGCCCTCCAGAACCTCTTCCTGAGGCATCGAAGGAGTTCCTTCAGTTACATACACATCACCTATATCACATCCTGTCAGCCCCAATGCTACAACTGTAGTCAAACCGGCAGCCGTAACACGTCTTTTCAAATCAGCCTCCTGTAATTGCTTTTTGAGCATGGCAGCATTCAAACGTAATTCTTCACTCCGGCACTTAGGGCAGGTGCCGCTGCAGTAACCCTCGTATGTACACTCCGTCTGATGCAGTTCTATCCCCAGGTCCTGTGCTATTTGGGCTCGTATTCCTTTTAATTCCCTGCATCTTTCTTTGTGTATACGTCCTAATTCCTCTTTGCTTCTTTTCATCACACACCTCCATCTATCTGTTCCTCGGTTTATCAGACCTTCCTATCAGTATAGACGGTAAAATCTCTGAAAAGTTTTGATTTTGAGTAACAATTATAAATCTTCTTCCAAAAAATCCGTAATACACTTCCAAAAATCCGGTGTTTCCTCATAAACACCGTGCCCGAAATCATCAAACATATGCAATTGACATCCCCTAATCCGGCCCGCCACTTCTTCCGACGCTTCCCCTGTTGCTATCCTATCCTGTTTACCACCGATTACCAATGTGGGACAGGTAATCCCGGATAACTCCTCATAAGCATCATGAGTCACACAGGCATCTGCCATTCTTAAAAACCGTTCAAAACTCTTCGGCTTTCCCAAATTTCCAAATATCTGAAACATTAGCTTTGAATTCTTTACATATTTGGCAGTATAAGATTTCTCTGCGGTATCCCGCATGATTCCCTTATAATCTCCGCTCTCCGCCATATCCTTCCATGCCGCTATAGCATTACAAATGGTCTCATTTGGCCTTGCCAGAGTTACAGCCAGCACCAGTTTTTCTACATATTCCGGAAAATCAATGGCCAGGTACTGTGCAATCATACCACCCTGAGACACACCTACTATGAATGCTTTAGAAATACCAATCTCATCCATGGCATCTTTGATATCTGCTGCCATGTCACGGGTTTGAAATCCCTCAGGCACCTTCTTTCTGCGACTGAGTACATACACCCTGTAATCTTTAGCATATTGCCTATACATAAAAGCAAGGGGAATTTCCATTCCCCTTACTGTTCTCAGACCGTCACCCAGTCCCGGAATCAAAATCAATTGTCTTTTGCCTCTGCCAAATGCCACGTATTCCATTTCCGCATCAGCTGTTTTTATTTCTCCGCTCTTTGCATTATATAACATCCGATATCCCTAACTTTCCAAAATAAGTCTGGCTGAACGTCTTCTCCATTTTTTACCATCAAGAACCATATGACATCTGGACCACATCTCCTTATGATAAGAAAAAGCATCCTTCATCACATTATCTTCGATAAATCCCATACGGCTGTAACAGTTTCTGGCGCTGCTGTTTACATCAAATACATTTAACTGGACACGGTCCACTCCCGTAACATCAAAAGCATAACGCAATATCAGCCGGAGCATCTGCATACCATAGCCCCTGCCCCGCAGTTCCTTGTCCAAAACCAAATACTTTAAAAAGCCGGAGTCTCCTGTCGCATTAAGTGCCAGTACAAAGAAACCAATCTGTCTGCCGTTATCTTCCGTAACCACATAAGCCGCATCACCCCAATCCTCTGCACCTTTCTGAAGTGCATTACCAAGCTTATCCTGTGTAATAGGATAGGCAATACGGTTAGCACACCATAAAGCATGGGTTCTTTCATCGGTCAGCCACTTTTCAATATATTTATAATCTTCCGTATTTATATAAGGTCTTAAATGCATAAAAACCCTCGTTTCTTTAGTAATAACAATATAGCGACAACTCACTATCATTATATTATATATTCTTCATCTGTGCAAAAGGTCCTTTGGGACTAGATGCGTACCACTATTATAACAGTTATTTTTAATATGTACACTATAAATTGTTCAGATTCTTTATACAAATAAGATTTTTTTCATTCCGGATTTCTAATATTTTTGTGAAATTTATTGTCAAAACCCGTTTGTAATGGTATTGTTTATCTATTATCTATTGTGATAACCCCACAGAAAAGAGGCTAAAACAATGTATAGAATTATGACACCCGATGATGCAATTAATCTTATTCAGAATGGCGATGTGCTTTGCCTGAATTCCTTTCTGGGAATTGAAAACCCTGTGGAACTCCACGAGGCTCTTTATCGCAAATACAAAGCCACCGGCTCACCCGCACATCTGACCATAATCTCCAGCGCCGGCTTCGGTATCTGGAATGAAACAGGCAATGCGGAGCAGTATATCCGTGAAGGTGCCGTAGACAAAATCATTTGTGGGCATTTTGGCGCCATGTTTAGTACCAAAAAACTGGTTCTGGAAAATCGCTTTGAAGCATATAACCTTCCCCTGGGGTGTATTTCCCATGCCATCCGCGCGCAGGCGGGCGGCATACCGGGTGCGCTGTCCAAGGTGGGGCTTGATATCTTTGTAGATCCTCTGATAGACGGTCCCGGCATTAATGACATCTCCCATGATGATTCCCTGGTAAAACGCGTAGAGGTAGACGGCGAAGAATTCCTGTATTACAAACTGCCTAAGATAAACGTTGCTTTAATCAAAGGAACTGCTGCTGATTATAAGGGCAATATTACCTTCGATGACATGTACATGTCCGGAGATGCCCTGTCTATTTGTCAGGCTACCAAGGCCAACGGCGGTAAAGTCATCGTACAAGTGGACCGCATTGTAAATATGCCGTCACGTCCCCGAAATACCATCATACCCGGCTGCTTGGTAGATGCCATTGTCATGGTGGAACCAGAACCCAGACATGCAGCCTACGAGTCCCTGACCGGAAGCTTTGAAATACCTTACTCCCAATGGCAGGACTGGAGCGATATGTTAGAAGCAAGGACTTCCACCAAAAGTGTGATTAATATCCCCGGCAATATTATCGGTAAGCGCGCTGCTTTAGAGTTGAAAGAAGATGACATTGTCAATATTGGTGTGGGAATTCCTGAAACCGTTACTAAATACGCCCGTCAAAACGGTATCCTGGAAAAAGTTACCCTTACCGTGGAATCCGGAGGTGTAGGCGGTTTCCCAGCATCCGGCAAGGTATTCGGCGCGGTAATCGGCGCAGACTCCATGTACGATATGGCCAACCAGTTTGACTTATACAATAACGGCGGTCTGGATATCTGTTTCATGGGCGGTATGGAAGTAGATAAGCACGGCAATGTAAATGCCCACCGCGGTCCCGGGGCCTATGCGGGTATCGGCGGCTTTGCCAATATCACTGCTAAAACAAAGACTGTAGTCTTCTGCTTTACCTTTAATACCAAAGGCCTGGATGTAGAGGAACAAAACGACAGGATAATAATAAAGAGCAACGGAGAACTTCCTAAGTTTGTAGATCAAGTCGCCGGCATCAGTTTTTCAGCCAAACGTGCCCGTGCCAACGGTCAGCGTGTTCTTTACGTAACAGAACGTTGTGTATTTGAACTGGGTCCAAAGGGGCTTCGTCTGATTGAAGTATATCCGGGCGTGGATATAGAAAAGGATATCTTAAGCCTTCTGCCCTTCCCTGTAGAAATTGATCCTTTGTTAATATTTGAATAATCATAAAAAAAGACCACCGATACGGTGGTCTTTTTTTTAAAATCTTCGGTTAGTAAGGTTACTTATTTATCTACAGTCTGAGTATACTCATAGTTTGCAATCTTGGAAACAATATGCTGATTAATAAAGGTTTCCAAATCTGCAAATCCTGCTACATAATATTTTCCGTCATAGCATGATAAATAATCTCCGCTATGGAAGCCCCAGGAACTTGAGGCCTTGGACACTGTATACTTGCTTAAATCAACACTGCATGTACCATCTGCAAGCATCATTATATCCGTGAAATATCCATACCAATAATATGTAAAATCAACATCATCTATATTGATAGTAGCCCGGTAAACATAATACAGATAATTATTGGGATTTCCATACATGCCTTCTTTTAATTTTACCAGATAATTTCCGATATTCTCAAATGCCTTTACCTCAGCAGTGCTCCATGATGCTGCGGTTGCATAATAGCTATCCTTCAGCTGCATATGCATTTTATCATATATATCTGAAGGGATTTCAGACATATCAGAAACATATTTTGCTAATCCTTCAACGGTATATGTCTTTTCAGTTTGCGCCAGAACAGAGCCAAACTTCTCCATAAACGTAGTCGTATTACCACTTACCTGAGCAGTAAGTGTAATAGTATCACCTGTCTTTAATCCGTTTGCTCTGTCAGCAGTTACCAGAATATACTGCATTTCCGGTCTGTTATAATCCTGAGTAATCACAACTTTTCCATTAGGAGCAATACCGGAAAATGAAATGGTCACATAATCAAAAGGATTAAATTTGGACACTTCTTCCAGGCCGGACACTTTATACTCTATATCAGAATATTTTAACTTGACATTAAAGTATTCCTCTGCCATTTCTTCATCGCAGTCCCATTTAAGGGTGACTTTGTCGCCGTTACTTAATCCCGCGGTTTTATCCAGTTTTTTGGTTACACAAAAGTCTAACATAACCTCTGCCGGATCTAACTCAGATAAGAGACCTAATTCATCTGCCTCACTTTTCTTTTTTCCACTAATTTTAATTTTTTCGGAATAATCATCCTCAAATGCATCATAATCAAACTCATAAGAAACTGTACCCATGGAATCATAACCCTGGGCGGTAATCGTCATATACTTATTCAAATCCACTGTTGTTTTCCCGCAAGCAGTCAATCCAAGCATTACAACCAGCAAAATACCCCCTAAAATAACACTACGTAATTTCTTCATCCAATATTTCCTCCGAATTATATATTTTGTAAAAAAATCTTTGTAATTATGCCACATATGGTATAATTTGTCAACCATATAAACAGCATTGTTAAAAGCGCCATATCACTCTGTGATATGATTTTTGCGCCATGCGATATCGGGGATATCGAACAGGGGGTTCGAATCCCCTGTTTTCTCCTAAGTAAAAAGCGCCATATCGCTCTGCGATATGGCGCTTTTTACTAATGAGACATCGGGGATTCGAACCCCGGACAACTTGATTAAAAGTCAAGTGCTCTACCGACTGAGCTAATATCCCATCTTGATTTAGCAGGGCTAGCTGGATTCGAACCAGCGACTGCAGCAGTCAAAGTGCTGTGCCTTACCGCTTGGCGATAGCCCTGTATGACACCAAGCATGCCATTACGATATCAGTAATATCGTAAAAGGTGGATAAAGGGATTCGAACCCTTGGCCTCCAGAGCCACAATCTGGCGCGCTAACCAACTGCGCTATACCCACCATATGAGACATTATCAATATCCCTAATGTGCCCAAAGGGATTCGAACCCCCGACCCACGGCTTAGAAGGCCGTTGCTCTATCCAGCTGAGCTATGGACACATGTCATGTTAATCAAACCGACGAATGCTATTTTATCGTATATATAGTGGTTTGTCAACAGTTTTTTAGAATATCTTTGTTCTAATTGTATGTTTTTTTGAAAAAGTTTAAAAACGGTGCTCAGGCAAACGAACCCAAACATATACTGTGCGGAACCCCTCACCCAATTCTACACCACCGGAATTACCATGTATGATGTAAAAAGGGGAATGGCATACACCACTCCCCTGCACAGCATACCTGTTAACGAAGTACAAAGTGCGCAACCATCTCATCCAAACCGATGGACTGTGCTGACAATTCCTGGCTTACTGCAGATGTTTCTTCAGCTGTTGCAGAATTACTTTGTACTACGGCAGATATCTGCTCAATACCTGCTTCAATCTGCTTCAGCATATCTGCCTGCTCTCTGGAAGCCTGAGCCGCACCGGAAGCCATGCCTGCAAAAGTCTCCATATTGGACAGCACTGTTTCGATTGCTTCTAAAGTATTATCAACAATCTTGTTTCCTGCCTCAATCTCCAAAAGTGCTTTGTTAATCAGCTCCTTGGTAGTCACTGCAGACTGGGCACTGTCAGTTGCAAGCTTACCAATCTGATCTGCTACTACCGCAAAGCCTCTTCCGGCCTCACCCGCTCTTGCTGCCTCTATGGATGCATTCAGGGACAATAAATTAGTCTGTGATGCAATATCTTCTATTTCTACGATAATATTTTCAATTTCCTGTGAAGTAGCTGTTATACGATTCATAGCTTCTGTAAGCTGTGCTATTTCTTCCCTGTTTTTCCTTGCATTTTCTGCTGCTTCTTTTGCATATGTAGCCGCCTTCACCGCATTTTCAGCACTGTCTTCAGAAATACCTGCTACACTTTCAATAGTTGCAGTCAGTTCCTGTACTGCCCCTGCCTGATTACCGGCACCCTCTGCCAGTTCCTGGGCACTTCCTGCCATTTGCTCAGAACCGAGCATTACCTTTTCAGCTGAATCCTTAATCTGTCGCAAAGTACCATCCATTTGCTCACTTAATGTGTTCATGGAGTCAATCAACACTTTAAACTCACCTACATAGCTTGCCTCTGCGCGGGATGATGCATTGAATCTTCCTTCTGCCATCTCACCAAGCAGATAACCTGCATCCCCTACAATACGGTCCATCTGTGCGCAGGCATCTTTTAGATCACGGGCAAGAATACCTAACTCATCTCCGCTTTCATATTTAATCTTTACATCGAATTGACCACTCTTGACCTTGCGAACCGCTTCCTGTAATTCTGTAACCGGTGCAACCACTGTATCTGTCAAACGTTTGGAAACCGTCAGACATAACCAAATATTAAATGCAACTGCCGCTATAAGCAGAATAATGGCAATAATACCGGATGCCGATGCGAAAAAATTAACTTCGGCATTAAACGCATAAACCGCTATATTTACAAAGGCAATACATGCAGTAATCACAACTCCTATGATAATCTTAGAAAATGCAATTTTAAATTTCATGCCAATACTTGCATCCTGCACATTTTTATTGGATTTTGTTTTTTTGAATACCTCTCTCATACTCATTCCTCCGCCGCAAATTTTTAGTCTTCATACCCCTTTTATGCGAATTGTCGCTCTTTTATGATATTATACCACATTTTAGACAAAAGAAAAGATATAGACCACATATTTTTCAACCATAAAATACAAAAAGCCGTGCCTCAAAAGGCCCGACTTTATACCTTATAATATATCCTATAATCGGGGTGACAGGATTCGAACCTGCGACCCCCTGGTCCCAAACCAGGTGCTCTAGCCAAACTGAGCCACACCCCGTTTTACGTATTACAACGCAAATGCTATTATAACTATGGCATATTTATTTGTCAAGCAACACGCTATAAATAGCTGATGGTAAAATGCAATTCTCCCATCCGGTCCATTTCCATTATAATATATGAAGGCCGGTGATTATCCTGTCTGGGGTAGGAAAGACTTCCCGGATTTAATGCTATCACCCTCTTATCCCTGTCAATAACAGGCTTGTGGGTATGTCCGTAAATAACAATATCTTTTCCTCTGGATATGGCTTCTCTCTTGATACCCTCGTTTCCCATCGACACATAATAAGAATGTCCGTGAGTCACCCAGACCTTATATTTATCTATGGAAAATTCCAATTCTCTGGGCAATTCGGCAAAATAGTCATTATTGCCTCCGACAATATGTACCGGACATTCTGCGGCTGCCGTCAGTGCATATTCGCTCCCCTCGGAATCCCCGCAATGTATTACCATATCGGGCCTATGCATTTCCAGGACCTGATAATAATTTTTATTGCTTCTATGGGTATCACTAACGATTAATACCTTCATACTTCCTCAATTCCTCTTTCATCAATTCTAAAGCCTTACCTCTGTGGCTTACCTGATTCTTTTCTTCTTCAGACAGTTCTGCCGTGGTCTTTCCAAACTCAGGCACATAAAAAATCGGATCAAAACCAAAACCGTTTGCTCCTCTTTCTTCATATCCGATACGTCCTTCTATAGTAGCCCTGGTATGCAGTTCCGTACCATCCGGTAATACAGCCGCGATAGCACACACAAACCGTGCGGTACGCTTTTCATCCGGCACACCTTCCAGTCTATCTATGAGATTCGCATTCTTTATTCTGTAGGAAGTATCCTCTCCCATATATCTGGCCGAGTACACTCCCGGTTCTTTGTTTAAATAATCAATCTCCAGCCCTGAATCATCTGCCATTACTATATCATCCGTATACGCTGCAACCGCTCTGGCCTTCAGCATGGCATTTTCCTCGTAAGTGGTGCCGTTCTCTTCTATATCAATAACGATACCCGCATCCTTCATGGAAACAACCTGCATTCCCATATCCTGCATAATCATATTAATTTCTTTAATCTTGCCTGCATTACCCGTCGCAAAAATAATTCTTCCTGCCATACTATCCTTTCTGCGGTTCCTTGCCGCTTCCAACATTCCTATTCTATATTCTGATGAATTGCCTCATGCATTTCCATAATGGCATTCCCCAGACCTTCTGCCAGTTTTTCCTGATATTCCTCACGATAGAGCAAAATACCTTCTGTAGCATGATTAACCGTTCCCAAACTGACTCGCGCTGAGGGCACCTGTAACCGGCTCAATATATCATCCTGTCCGGAAGGAAAGAGTCCTCTTGCCTTGTTCCGGGAAGAGATTGTAATATTTCTCGCAAGTGCATCTGCCACCTCAATATTACCATAACCGCTGATATAATAAACATCATTATAATACCCGGATATACCATACTGTTCACCGGTAGCGCGCTCTGCATCCAGTGCAATAAAGAAATCAGCCTCCACATCCTTTACCAAACGTACGATCATGTCATCAGTAACTTCACTATCTGACAAATCTGTAAAATATAACTTAATCCCTTCGTGCGAAAACTGTTGACTGAGCTTACGTCCCACTCCCTGCACAATTTGTTCCTGCTCCATAGTATCCCCTGTAGTATCTACAACCACAATAGTCCGGTACAATTCCGCAGGCCGTTGAAAAACCACTGTCAAAACACCATTGTTTAAAGTCGTCTTATATTCATATACGCCGTCCGTACGAATTTTAAGAGTCAGACCATCACTACGTCTTTCCAGTTCTCCACCTTTAACAGGAGTAATATTTCCCCTCACTTCCGGGTTTTGGTAATATACCGCATCTGCTTTTTTAATAGTTATCCACAATTCTCTATGGGCATATCTGTTCTCCACTATTACAGTATCGGCCGCGATCTCTTCTCCCAAGGGTATCATGAATCGCCCCTCCTCAGCCTCATCATTGCTAAGGATCAACGGACTTATTTCACATCCTGCCAAGGCCTCACTACCCTCATTTTCTATTCCAGGCTGAGTATCCGAGATTTCAATTGTCTTTTGTGATGCATACACCAGCATAAAGCCCACGGAGCCAAGCAATATTAACAGCTGAAACGTAAGGATTCCCAACCGTGATGCCAGGGAATGCTTTCCTTTCTCTAAAGCCTTAATTCTATTCATCCTTTACATCCTTGTTCCGCTTAGGAGGCTTTGGCCCCATAAACTGATAAAAATAAGTCTTCATCATACCGTTGTATATTTTTCTGTTCTTATCTGCCTTACGTCCGATATCGTTCTCAGCCTGCTCATATGCAGTAATCAGGTACATACTCCAGGCATCCAGCTGCTTATAACGTTCGCCAATAATTTTATACAGCGCAGGCATCTCGGACTTGTCCTGTAAACGCTCACCATAGGGCGGATTGGAAATAATAAACCCATACTTCTTAGGATGGCTGAGCTGCTCCACTCCTCTTCGTTGAAAATGAATAAGCTTATCCACGCCGGCTAACCGTGCATTTTCCCTTGAAATATTAATCATTTCATTGTCTATATCGTAGCCCTGAATATCCACGTTGACCTTTAAATCAACCATTTCACGTGCCTCATCCATTGCATCATACCAATTCCGTTTACCTACAATATGCTCCCAGTTCTCCGCCGTAAAGCTGCGATTCATGCCCGGTGCAATATTCGCAGCCATCATGGCTGCCTCTATAGGAATCGTACCACTGCCGCAAAACGGATCCACTAAAATACGGTCCCCATGCCAAGGTGTAAGCATAATCAGCCCTGCCGCCAGATTCTCTGCTATAGGTGCCTTTGCGGTAAGCTTACGGTATCCCCGCTTATGTAATGAATCACCTGTAGTATCCAGACCCACAGTGACCTCATCCTTCATCAGAAAAACCCTGATCGGAAAGCTTTCGCCATCCTCTGCAAACCAACTAATTCCATACACGCCTTTCAGACGCTCCACCATGGCTTTTTTCATAATGGACTGTATATCGGACGGACTGAACAACTTAGACTTCACACTGGCCGCTTTTGCGACCCAGAACTTACCATCCGAAGGAATATAATCCTCCCAAGGCAGATTTTTAGTTCCCTGAAACAATTCTTCAAAGGTTTCTGCATGAAAGCATCCGATTTTAATTAAAATACGTTCTGCAGTACGCAAGAAAATATTCGCCCTGCACAATGCTTCCTCATCCCCGTAAAAGGTAATTCTGCCGTCTTCCACACAGGTCACATCATAACCCAAATCTATAATCTCTCTTTTTAAAACAGATTCCATGCCAAAATGACAGGGAGCAATCAACTCAAATCTTCTCATTTCTCATCCTTTTCCTATTTACAATATTCTAAGTATACCTTTTTTTACTACATCTGTAAATAATACACACAAAAAAGACACCTTTAACTTAATAGCATAGTGGCTTTTAAAATTTGTTGTTTTTCGTGTAAGAACGAAAATATTTGTTGCATTTTCGTGCAATCGAAAACTTTATCGTACCATTGCACAGATTCAGGCGCAAATAATTTCTCACTTTCAGTCGTATTATCAATTGTCAACTTAAACGTTTTAGTTTATAATAAAAAATGTAAGTAGACACCCCCTTACCGTTCTATTTACACCCTTATATAATTATACTCCCCTCAAGAGCAATCGGTCCCCTCCGGTTGCTCTTGCTTTATTTCAGCCAATCTTTGAATAACTTAGTGATGAATACTACTATCATGATAGGAAACAGAATCGGCATCAGAAAAGATAAAACAGAAAATACAAGACTAATAATTCCAAAGAATATCAACAGGCCGATTAATACCTTTAACCAGCCGGGCATAGTGACTTTAGGTTTGCTTTCGGACCGGTAACCCGTATAAGAAGTACTCCGGGCATAACGATATGTCTGCGGCCCCTCTCCGTCCGCACCGGAATAAGCTCCGCCGGATTCTGCCCCATAGCCGGAGCCAACATAGTTTCCACGTCTATTATCTCCATATCCGGAGGCATCTATAATAGTCTTGGCAATAAGTCTGGGGTCACCAAGCATCTGCATGATTTCATATTCTGACCTGCCCCTGTTCATCTCAGAACGGATATAGTTCTCATAATATCTCACATGCTCTGCCACACCGGCACTATCCAGCTGACCATTCAGATACATTCTTAACTTGTCTATAAACTCCTGCTTACTCATACATCAAATCCTTCCGGCATCTGCCAAATAGCCCGATTAAACCATGTATCCCCTATTCTTTCCTTTTCCGTCAATACAGGTCTCCATATCCGAAAAAATAATAAGAGACATGCTACTAAGATTGTAGCATGCCTCTCTATTTCCGTAAATATTTCAATACGAAAGCTTTTATAAAGATTTTGTAAACTGATTAACCCTTTACGGATCCCAGTGCAACACCGGCGATAATGTATCTGGACAAAAGGAAGTATACCACAAACAGCGGTAATACCGTCAACGATAGTCCCAGATATACAGCACCATACTCTGTCTTATAATGGTCACCCTTTAATACGGATACCATGATAGGCATGGTATACCTCTCAGTCTTTGTAAGCAGAATCATAGGCATGAACAGGTTGTTCCAGCTCTGTACAAAGGTGAAAATCGCCTGAGTAGCAATTGCAGGCTTCATAATAGGAAGTGCAATACGGTTAAAGGTAAAGAACTCTCCTGCACCATCGATACGTGCTGCCTGTACGATTTCCAGCGACAATGCCGGTATCATGTACTGTCTCATAAAGAACACCATGGAAGGCGCCGCTATGGACGGTAGAATCAGAGGCAGGAAGTTATTTGTTAAATGTACAGCATAAATCATCTTGTAGAAACCGATGGTAACACACTGTGCAGGAATCATCATAACTGCCATAATAAAGGTAAAGAAAGGCTGTCTTAACTTCCAGTTATATACTACCAATGCATAAGCGGTCATTGTTGAGAAATACACTGCACACAGGGTTGCTCCACAGGATACAATCATGGAGTTAATAAAACCGGTAACAGGATCGAAAGTCTTACCTGCAATGGCAGCCCAGTTCTTTGCCAAATTAACAGAGGGCAGTAATGAGATTGCAGATGACTGAATCTCCGGGGTAGAACGGGTTGCATTCACAACCATGACATAAAAAGGGAAAATACTCAGGATTGCAAGAAAAATACACACAATATAAACTACTACTTTAAATGCCTTCGCACCAGCTCCGTGTCTCATTTATTTGCCCTCCTTTCCCTGCATTTTCTGCATTTTTCTAAATTCTTTTTCTTTCTGGCGACGCTCTTTGTAATCTCTCGCCTCGTCTTTATCACGCATCAGGAAGAAGATAATTGCAGACAGTATAGCAATAATGGTAAACATTATCATGCTGGCTGCCGCCGCCTTATTATACATATAACTTCCTGAGAATGCCTGCCTGTGGATAAATACGTTGGTTGTCAATGTAGCATTGTTAGGACCACCGTCCAGGAATAACTTAGGTATATCAAACATGTTCAAACCACCGATTAAGGATGTAACCAGTGTGAACAACATAATTGTTTTCAAATTAGGTAAAGTAACATAGAAGAACTGCTGAGGGCCACTGGCACCATCAATCTCCGCTGCTTCAAATAAATCGGGGCTGATGCCCAGAATACCTGAAATCAATACAATCATTGTATATCCATACCATTGCCAGAACTGTATAAACGCAACAATACCCTTAGAAATATCACCATTAACGGTAAAGTTAATAGGGTCCGTAATAACCCCCATTGAAATCAAAATATCATTTATGGGTCCCTTAGGATATCCAAATAAATTCGCAAACAAAAGTGCGATAGTTGCTGCAGTAATTATGTTAGGCATATAAAATACTACCTTAAAGAAGCCCTGCCCCTTAATCTTACGACGGGTACTGGTAAACCATGCTGCCAGTAAAAGTGCCAGTAAAATCTGGGGAATAAAGTTTACAATCCAAATAACAAAAGTATTTTTCAATGCAATCGTGAAAGTAGGACTTGTGAAAGTAGCTTTGAAATTAGCCAGGGGATCATCCAGAATACGGATTTCCGGAGGCATCAACCCCTGATTGTTTGTAAAACCGATGAAACATGTGTAGAACATCGGATACAGCATAAAAACAAGGAATGCAATTACAAAGGGAATTGAGAAAATATATCCCCACTTTGCATAACTAACCTGTTTACGCTTCATAGACTCTCCACCTCCATGCATTAATTTAACGAATGTAAATCCCTCATCTAATTTACATCCCGACTCTACATGAGTACGCAAAAATCCCACTGCATATGCGGAATTTATGCAAAAAAATGGGGCAGACGGAAAAACCCGTCCGCCCCGAATTGCTTATTTGATAATCAAAGATTATTCAACAGTGATAGCAACCTTATCACCAACGGTAGCCTTGAATGCAGCGATTGCTTCATCACGACTTAACTCACCAGCAGTATACTGACGAACTGCATCTCTCCATGCGGAGTTGATGGTCTCATCATACTGAGTTAAGTTCTTACCGTTTGCAAATGCGTTAGCAGGAACGAATACGTCGAACATATTCTGGCCGCCTAAGAATTCCATTTCACCATTGGACTTCTCCATAACAACGCCGGAAGCTACAGAGTCCTTGGTACCGCCTTCACCATTTAAGGTTCCGTTAGCCCACATATACTGTAAACCGGTTTCGGAAGTATCCAGAGTAATCCATTCAATGATATCACCTACAGCTGCCTTAACCTTGGAATCCTTGTTTGCAAGAACCCAGGTACCACCCCAGAAGAAACCAACGGGAGATTCGCAGATAGCCCAATCACCGTAAGTACCTTCACGCTCGGGAGTTTTCTTATCATCACCACAGTTATCACCCATGGTGTAGTTGATTAACCATGCAGGACCGAAGAAACCAAGAACTTCCTTCTCGCCTTCACCCTTCATATCAGCAAACCAGCCTTCCTGCCAGTCCTGAGTATCATTGTGGTAACCATTGTCTTTTAACTTCTTGGACAGATCTAAGAAAGCTTCTCTCTTAGGATCGATGTTTAACTTGCCGTCAACAACCCAACCTTCGTCAGAGCTGTTCTCAACTGCATGCCACAGATCACCGTCACCGGAGATGATGCCGTAGCCCTTAGCCTTTAATTCTTCTGCTGCTACGAAGAACTGATCCCAGTTACCGGAACCGCCACCGATTTTAGCCTTAACGGTTGCAGGATCATCAGTTCCCCAAACGTCCTTAGCTACGGAACGACGATAGATGAAAGCACCACCGGTTGCCTGATAACCCAGAGCAACTACGTCGCCATTAGGGTTGGTACCGATTTCAACAGAGTAATCAGCGATCTTTGCATCTTTGATTGCCTTGTCTACATCAATGCCTAAATCAGCGTAAGGAGCTGCATAACCGGAAGCATCACCCTGAGCATACTTCAGAACGAAAGCTGCCTCTGCACAGTAGATGTCGGGAGCTTCTGCGCCGCCAGCCTGTAAAGCTGCGTCCAGAGCGGGCTGATATAAACCATCGGTAGTAGGTACGATGGTGGTGTTGATTTCATAACCGAAATCAGGATGAGTATCAACGTACTTCTGGATCATGTTGGGAACCTCATCGGTAAATGCCCATACATTAATAGTTTTTACGCTGGGATCGTTGGTAGCTTCGCCACCAGTGCTGCTGCTGTTGTCTCCACATGCTGTTAAGCATCCGATTGCCATAACTGCACATAAAGAAGTTGCAATTAATCGTTTCATAAATAACCCTCCTTAAAAGATTAAAAAGATAATTTGGTAATAATGTATATGTAAACATAACACTATTCGATATTTATGTACAAGATATCAGCGGATTCAAAATATTTAATCAACTGATTTTGTACCACCTGCACAACATTGTACCGCAAAGTTTGTCAATTGTCAATCCTTCTTACCGTTTCTCCTTCATAAACTGTTCCCCCGACCACAACAGGCTCTACAATGGTGGTTTTAGGACGTTCAATAATGGAGATTAACTTCTTTGCGGCTTCACAGCCCATGCATTCCGTGTCCTGCTTCAATGTAGTCAGTCTGGGGGCAATATGTCGGCCCACGCGAATGCCGTCGTACCCTGCCACGGACACATCCTCAGGTATCCTGAGGCCTCTGGCCCTTATGGCATTCATACCTCCGTAACATGCAAAGTCATCGGGATATAAAATGCATGTGGGCGGATCATTTAAGTCAAGCAACCGGTTAGTTGCATCGTAAGCCGCAACGGTATCCCTGTATGCAGCTTCCTTTATGTATTCATCAGGAATTATCAACCCCAGATTCTCCACTGTCCTGAAAAAAGATCCCAATCTCTTTTGGGTAACTGCCGAATCAACACCATGTATGTATGCAATTTTACGGTGCCCCATACTATATACATATCTGACAAGTTCTTCCATCCCCCTTATATTGTCGGAGATAATAGAAATTCTTTTTTCAAAAGTATGGTCAATGGTAACTACGGGAATATCACTCTGAATCAGTTCCATTACCTGGGGATCATAAAAATCCACACAGGCAATCATCACGCCGTCAAAGCCTCTGTACTTGCAATGATCCAGAACGGACAGCTGGTTACGGCCTTTCTTACTGCTGTTTATAAATGTAATATCATAACCGCTTTCTTCCACCGTACGTTTAAAACTATCCAATACATATGAAAAATAATCGTGGGTCAAACCGCTTCTCGCCTCATCCACAAACAAAACCCCAATATTATAAGTGCGGTTAGTCTTCAGTGCCCTGGCCTGTGCATTGGGATAATATCCCATTTCCTTGGCCTTTCTGCGGATCATTACTTTCGTGTCTTCCCCCACATCGGAATGATCGTTCAAAGCCTTACTTACGGTAGCAATACTTACTCCGCAAGCGGCTGCAATATCTTTCATGGAAACCATGAAACTCCTCCTTTATACTCATACAGCCCCTTAATCGTTTACGCATGATTAATATATTACAACTTTAGACAATGTGCAAGCTTTTTTTAGTTCTTTTTGTGCTCTTTTTACAATTTTAGTAATATGTGCCAGTTTTCACTGGTGTTTTTTTACCAATCTAACATAAGTTTTTTTACCGCCCACCTTGAAATAACTTAAACGTTTCGATATAATATATTCAGCTTTTCATTATTTTAGCTTTTTATTTTTTATACGTTTCTTAAACGTTTAACCAAGTAAAGGAGATTTATATTTATGAAATTCGGTTTTTTTGATGATGTGAACAAAGAATATGTCATCAACACTCCCAAGACTCCCCTGCCCTGGATTAATTATCTGGGGTGCAACGAGTTCTTCAGTCTGATTTCCAACACCTGCGGCGGCTATACCTTCTATAAAGATGCAAAACTGCTGCGACTGACCCGTTACCGCTACAACAATGTTCCTACCGATATGGGAGGTAAATACTTCTATATCAAAGACGGCGACACTGCCTGGAATCCCGGCTGGATGCCCATGCAGACAGAACTTGACTCTTATGAATGCCGTCACGGTATCGGATACAGTAAGTTCTCCGCATCCAAAAATGAGGTCAGTGCAGAGCTGCTTACCTTTGTACCCATGAATGACAATTGTGAGGTAACATCCGTCACCATCAAAAATAACAGCAATAATACCAAGAATATAAAACTTTTCTCTTATGTGGAATGGTGTTTGTGGAATGCTGATGACGACATGAAAAATTTCCAGCGTAATCTCAGCATCGGCGAAGTTGAAATCGACGGTTCCGCTATTTACCACAAAACCGAATACCGTGAACGCCGCAATCATTACGGCGTATATTCCGTAAATGTACCCGTGGACGGCTTTGATACCGAAAGAGATGCTTTTCTGGGTCATTACAGAAGCGCTTCCAATCCTGAAGCAGTAGAAAACGGCAGTTGCACAAACTCCGTAGCCAGCGGCTGGTCGCCCATTGCCACACATCAGATTAATATCAGTCTGGCTCCCGGGGAAGAAAAGAATTTTATATTTGTTCTCGCATACATAGAAAATGAACAGGAAGAAAAGTGGGAAGCGCCGCATATTATAAACAAGACCAAAGCACGTGCATTACTGTCCCGCTATGAAACCGCAGAGGACGTGGCAAAAGCTTTTGCCGGTCTGCAGGAATATTGGAACAACCTTTTATCCAAATATCAGGTAAAGTCCGGAGATGACAAGGTAAACCGTATGGTTAATATCTGGAATCAGTATCAGTGTATGGTTACCTTTAATATGTCCCGTTCCGCTTCCTATTACGAATCCGGTATCGGCCGCGGCATGGGCTTCCGTGACTCCTGTCAGGATTTACTGGGCTTTGTCCATTTGATTCCTGACCGCGCAAGAGAACGAATCATCGATATCGCCTCCACACAGTTTGAGGACGGCAGCGCTTATCATCAGTACCAGCCCCTGACCAAGAAGGGCAATTCCGATATCGGAAGCGGCTTTAACGATGACCCCCTGTGGCTCATCGCAGGCACAAGCGCATATATCCGCGAAACAGGCGATATGTCCATTCTTTCCCAAATGGTTCCCTTTGACAATGACGAGAGCAAAGCTACTCCCCTTATGAACCATTTGAAGCGTTCCTTTGATTATATAGTAAACCATAAAGGTCCTCACAAATTGCCTTTAATCGGACGTGCGGACTGGAATGACTGTCTGAACCTGAACTGCTTCTCCGAGCATCCCGGTGAATCCTTCCAGACCTTCGGTCCCAGTGAAGGCCCTGTGGCAGAGTCCGTGTTTATCGCAGGTATGTTTGTAAAATACGGTGAAGAATATGCGCAACTTTGCGACTTGCTGGGTGATACTACCGAAGCTGAATATGCCCGCAAGGAAGTGGCGGTAATGTACGACACCATTCTGGAAAGCGGCTGGGACGGCGACTGGTTCATCCGCGCTTACGACGCCTTCAGCCAAAAGATTGGTTCCAAAGAATGTGAAGAAGGCCAGATATATATCGAGCCGCAGGGCTTCTGTGTACTGGCCGGTGTAGGTGTGAAGGAAGGTCTGGCTGAAAAAGCCCTTGACTCTGTTAAAGAAAAGCTGGATACCAAGTACGGCGTAATGATTCTCCAGCCTGCTTATACACGCTACCATCTGGAGCTTGGTGAAGTTTCTTCCTATCCTCCCGGATACAAGGAAAATGCAGGAATCTTCTGCCACAACAATCCCTGGGTATCCATTGCGGAAACTGTTATCGGCAGAGGTGACCGTGCTTTTGAAATATACAAAAAGACCTGTCCTGCTTATATCGAAGATATCAGTGAGATTCATCGCACGGAACCCTATGTATACTCACAGATGGTTGCCGGCGCCGATGCTCCCAGACACGGTGAAGCCAAAAACAGCTGGCTTACCGGTACTGCCGCATGGACCTTCGTAAATGTATCACAGTATATCCTTGGTATTTATCCCACCCATAACGGTCTGCAGGTAAATCCCTGCCTCCCTGACGGATTCGGTGATTTTACCGTTGAAAGGGAATACCGTGGATGCAAATACCATATCAGCGTAGTGAATCCCGCCAATGTACAAAAGGGTGTGACAAAAATGTCTGTGGACGGACAGGAAATTCCCGGTAATATTATTCCTTATGACGCATCCAAAAAGGACTGCAATGTAGTCATAACAATGGGTTAAAACAATTTTTCATAAACATTCTCCTTAAAGAAAAGGGAGCCCCATAAAGGGCTCCTTTTTCTCTGTCTGCAATTAGATTGTCACGGCCTTCCACTTATCCAAAGGACAGGACTGATGCTTCAGCACTGCCCTAAGTTCCACATAACATCCACAGTGCCTGCACATTCCCTGCATCAGACTCTCGCATTCTTTGCAGAGACCCAGGCGCTCTTCATATATATCCTCCTCTGCTTTCTTATCCGCATCCAGATTCTCAATATAATCACCGAGATTTTTAAAATACACATCCTTATCATTCATGTCCCTAAGCAGACACTTCTTGCATATACGTCCCATACCATTCTGTTCCATAACCTATCCTCTGTTACAAGTCCTGCACCAATAACCCAATTACATTTTTACTATATCATATAGCAACAGGATTATCTTTTCAAATATATCGTGTTGCATTTTGAAATTTCTACGTATGCAAGGGTTCCTCCTTAACCCTTGCAAAGAAAAAAGCACCTCATCAAGAATGAGATGCTTGTACGTGTGCGTTAGAAGATTCGAACTCCCGACCTTTTGGTCCGTAGCCAAACGCTCTATCCAGCTGAGCTAAACGCACATTTGTTGCGTGGTCTCCCTACAACATTGATTATTTTAACTTCATTCCTCTTAAAAGTCAAGCATATTTTTTTATTTTTTAAAACAATTTTATCCCATTATTTTCACAGCCCGAAAAACCATCTTGTTCCTATAAAAAAACACAGTTTTTACTTGTTTTTTTCCTTTTTGTGATATACTGTTAAATAGTGATTTTTATGTGAGTTTCATCTTACATTTCGCACTATTTTATTTTCAGGAGGATACTATGCTTGAATTAGTTAACCTCTCTTTTCAGGTTCCTGACAGCACAGGTAAACCTAAGGAGATTATAAAAAACATAAATCTGACGCTTAAAGATCATACTTTAACTGCTATCACAGGACCTAACGGAGGCGGCAAATCCACTTTAGCCAAACTGATCATGGGTATTGAACGTCCCACTTCCGGACGGATTCTTTTTGATGGTCTGGACATTACCGACATGAGCATTACGGAGCGTGCAAATGCAGGCATCAGTTTTGCCTTCCAACAGCCCGTACGTTTCAAGGGCGTCAAAGTAAAGGACCTGATTACCCTTGCAGCGGGCAGCAAGCTTTCCACAGCAGGCGCATGCGAATATCTGAGTAAAGTAGGTCTGTGTGCCCGGGATTATATCAACCGCGACGTGGACGGCAGTTTATCCGGCGGCGAGCTGAAACGTATCGAGATTGCTACGATTATCGCACGTAACACTCCCCTCTCCGTTTTCGATGAACCGGAGGCCGGAATCGATTTATGGAGTTTTAACAACCTGATTAAAGTATTTGAAGCCCTGCATGAAACCAGTGAGAACTCTCTTCTGATTATTTCTCACCAGGAACGCATCTTGAATATTGCGGACGAAATCGTCGTAATTGCGGACGGCCTTGTAAAGGCGCAGGGCCCCAAGGACAGCATTCTTCCCGAACTGTTAAACGGTACGGAAGGTTGTAAATTTTATCAGTAATCCGTTCCGGATGATACTGTGATTTTTAAATTTGAAAGGTATAGTAATATGGATCAGATTCAGATGACTTTATTAGAGCAGATAACAGGTCTCCACGAAGTACCTGCAGGCGCTTATAATATCCGCGCTAACGGCGAAAGTGTACAGAGAAGCACCACTGCCCACATAGATATCGTAACCAAAGAAGACAAACCCGGCATTGACATCATTATCAGGCCCGGTACCAAAAATGAAAGCGTTCATATCCCCGTAGTACTCAGTCAAAGCGGATTGACTGAAATGGTTTATAATGATTTTCACATCGGCGAAGACTGCGATGTGACCATTGTTGCAGGATGCGGCATACACAACGGCGGAGACCGGGACAGTAAGCATGACGGCATCCACAGCTTTTACGTAGGAAAAGGTTCCCGCATACGCTATGTGGAAAAGCATTATGGCAGCGGCGAAGGCACCGGCGAACGTATCATGAACCCCATTACCAATGTAGAACTGGCCGAAAACAGTTATATGGAAATGGAAACAGTCCAAATCAAAGGAGTTGACTCTACAAAACGAATTACCAATGCCACCATCGGTGACGGCGCCAAACTCATTATTACCGAACGTCTGATGACACATGGCAGTCAATATGCAGAATCCGAATTTAATGTTGACTTAAACGGTATTGATTCCAGTACCAATGTAATATCCCGTGCCGTTGCCAAGGATGATTCCAGACAGTTGTTCCTAGCTAAGATTAACGGCAACCAGAAGTGTGCCGGCCATTCCGAGTGTGATGCCATTATTATGGGTAATGCGAAAATTAGTGCCGTTCCCGAAATCACAGCCAATTGCGTGGATGCGGAACTGATTCATGAGGCTGCTATCGGCAAAATTGCAGGAGAACAGCTGATAAAACTGATGACCTTGGGACTTACTGAAGCACAGGCAGAAGAACAAATCGTAAACGGATTCCTAAAATAAAACAGCGCCGCATTTAGCGGCGCTGTTCTCATATACATATTCTAAAAAAATTATTTCCCGGCTTCATGCATCTGTTTCATCATATACATAGCAGATCTGCCCCACGGAAATATTCTTCAATGGATAAATCCATATTGGGATCCACCAGCGTATAACCGATGCTGGCACTTAAATGATAGGGTAATTTCCCCTCTGATTTCATTTCTATCCGTCGGATAATGCTCTGTTTCATTTCCTCTGCCATCTGCCTGGATTCACACTCTCCTACCAGCACGAACTCATCACCGCCATAACGAACTGCATACCAGCCTACCGGTAACGACTCTCTGATGGCTTCTGCCACAGTAATGATTGCAACATCACCCTGTAAATGACCATACTGGTCATTGATATGCTTCATACGATCAATATCCACTACCATAATAGCCCCGTATAATCCTTCTTTACGGCACTCTTCCAGACGCGGAATAGAATATTTCTCATATCCTTCTCTATTATACAAACCTGTAAGCTTATCCGTCATGGATAATATGTTCAGCTGTCTGTTCAGCAGCTCCATTCTTACATTCTGTCTGGCCCTTTCCAGACCGTTTGCCAGATGCTTATTCAGCGTATACAGGTAAAAATCTTCCAGCAAATTCACCGCATCGCGGAGAACCGTATAGCCTACACTTATTCCTCTGATATGTATGGGTGCAAACAGATAGATATGGCTCACTGAAGCATCTGCATCATAAAATGGTACTAATTCACGCCGGTTAATATAAACAGAATCCTGTGTCACCCCATTCTTCATGGAATAAATCACACGCATGCTGTCCCCATAACCCTCTTTACGGGTCTCTGCACTTCCTTCTATAGAATCCACATAGAGGTCATCAACGCATAACGCAAAATTATCTCCTTCATACATATGTCCGCTTTCAAATACAGATTTCAGTGCCCGATGCACATCACCCTTGGCTTTTGCCCATACCATACATTCATCCATGGCTGCAGTATGCCAACTGAACATGGTACTGCCGGAAGACTTGGTATATGACTTATGAAAAGCCAATAAACGTTTTCTATTGGCCGCATGGTCCAACACGCATCCGCAACTCTCTTTGGAAACCAGTTTTGTTTCAAACTGTATCTTGGCAGCCTCAGGCCCTTTATCAATACACTCAACTAATCGTAAAACACCACGATAGCAACACTCTTCTGTCTGTCGTTCCACGGTAGTAAGCGCAGGATAAAACTCCTGCCCGTATTCCAGGAAGTCAAAACCGGTCACTTTTACCTGCTCCGGCACGGATATACCCATATTTTCAAGGGTAATACAAACACCGATTGCCATATTGTCATTGGCACAAACAATCACATCCGGCAAATAATCATGACTTGTCAACCAATTGTGAACCTCAAAGCCAGCTGAATAAAAGCTCCAATCACCATAGAGCTTATTCTCTTCAGGCAATGTCAAATCATAGGAAGCCATTACCTGCTGTAAGACCGTCAAACGTTCCCGGCAATCCTGATGCTCCGGCGGCCCTCCAAGCCATAAGAATCTGGAAGCCCCATGAACCGTTATCATATGGGATACTAATTCTTTCATACCGGACGCATTATCAGTAAGGACACAGTCCATACCTTCAACATCATAATTCAGGCATACTGCCGTAACACCTGCCTGTCGTATTTTCTCTGTGATGACATTTATTTCTCCCATGGAAGCCAGTGTATTCCCCAACATTAATACACCGTCAAAATCCCTTAAATCAGGAAGATTGAGTATATTTAATTCACCACGGATATTATCCTCCATATCAGTGAATGTTGCATAATCTACAAACAGGAATATGTCAGCACCGCATTCTTCTGCGCCTTTTTGTATCCCTTTTACACATAACGAAAGATATTCATTATTCCAGCCATTTGCAAATACCGCAATTTTACGTTTCATGTGCACTCTCCTATTGGCAAAATGTTAACAATATTAAAATACAGACATGTTCCCCTTATCACACATTTTAACATACATAAGGTTTTATTTCCACTAATATATACTATAAATACAAATATTCAGATTATACCCTTTTTTTGTATTCCCTCAAAAATACATCCGCGGGCAAGTTAAGAAGTCCTGCCTGCATTTCCCCCTCTTCATAATGTACCAGGCTCACTCCGCAATTAATCAAAAACTCCGGGACATCCTTTTCATCCATTATATCTCTAAGCAGGCTACGTATAAGTCCTCCGTGGGTAACCACCAGAATGGATTCAGCGCCAAAACGCTGATACAGCTCCTCAACACCTCTTCTGCACCGTTCGGCCACCGATTCCTTACTTTCCACCAGCATATCTTCACCTGATGCCCGTAACACATCTGCTTCCTCTTTGGTCAGTCCGGACAATCTGCCGAAATCTCTCTCAGTAAACTGCTCCATGGTATGTACATCATTGATTCCCAGATAAGAGCCCACGATTTCGGCCGTCTGAACTGCCCTTCCCAAAGGACTGGACACGATATAATCAACGCTTAACCCCTGTAATTGTTCTCCGCACGCATGTGCCTGAAGAATCCCCCCTTCGTTTAACGGTACCTCTTCCAAGCCCTGTGCCCTTCTTTGCAGATTCCAGTCCGTAATTCCATGACGAACAAAATAAATATTCATATACTTTCTGTTTCCTTTACTTCTGTGTTTCTTTACGCTCAGGTCATTCTATCATTTTCTTGATTACCGCTTTTAACTGCTCCACATTTAATGGCTTAGCTACATGGGCATTCATACCACAACCCAATGCCTTCTTGCGGTCCTCGTCAAATGCATTTGCCGTAAACGCAACAATAGGCACACCTGACAATACAGGATCCTCCAGCGAGCGTATAGCCGTCGTAGCTTCATAGCCGTCCATAACGGGCATCTGGATATCCATCAGTATGATGTCATAATAACATTCTTCCGGCGTCTCCTGCAGTGCAACGGATTTCTTTAGCATATCTACCGCCATGGCACCATTCTCCGCTTCTTCCACCAGGAACTTTGCTTCTGTCAGAATGGTTCTGACAATTTCCCGGTTAAGTTCATTATCCTCTACTACAAGCACTCGTTTACCGGCAAAATCATATTCCTTCGTGTGGGTGCTTTCTCTTTGCAAAAACAGACTCTTATTGCATATCCGAAGATCCAGATGTACCGTTACCTTCGTACCATTACCCTCCTCACTTTCAATATGCATATCACCTTTCATCAGGTCAACCAACCTCTTGGTAATAGGCATCCCAAGTCCGGTTCCCTGCACACCGCTTATGGTAGTAGATCGTTCTCTGGTAAAGGGTTCATAAATATGCTCCAGAAACTCTTTACTCATACCAATACCATTATCTTCCACAATCAGGTCATAGGCCCCCATGCCCTGCTTTTCTGACTTATTCTGGCGCAGAGTCATCCTGATACTACCACCTTCACCTGTATATTTGACTGCATTACTGAGCAAATTCAGAACTATCTGCCCGCCACGCAACTCGTCCAGATATACATACTCATTAGTTAGATCTCTGTACTCTACCATAAGTGACTGCTTCTTACGGTTTACATCCGTTTGAAGCATGGATTCCAGCTTATCCAGCAATGCACGCAGACTTACCGGCTTTTCTTTAATTACTACTTTATTATTTTCAATACGAGACATATCCAAAATATCATTTATCAGCTGTAACAAATGAATTCCGGACATCTCTATCTTGCCCAGCGCATCCTGCAGCTTCTCTTCATCACCGATGGACTGCTTTGCTATACCGATAAATCCGAGAATTGCATTCATAGGCGTGCGGATATCGTGGGACATATTAAATAAGAAAGTACTCTTAGCTTCATTTGCCTGCTCTGCTTTACTCAGTGCCAACTCCAATTCCTGCTGATTACGAAGCTCTTTTCGTACTTCTTCATCCTTATTTGCAAAACCGACTACTGCACCGTAATGTTCTTCATCCTTACCGGCACGAACCGCTTTCATCTGGTAATATACGATGTCGCCCTCTTTCTCCCTCGCAACACGGTAGGTACAGGAACATTGACCGCTTTTCTCCAACAGTCCCATCAGATATTCAGGATCCTTATATGCCTCTACCTTTTCGCGGTCTTCTTCATACACAATAGTATCAATATACAAACTCAGAAGTTCGTTATACTTCATCCCCTTTGCCAGATAGGGCATAAATTTCTCTGATACGGCATCCGTCAAACGGTAAGGTATCATACATTCCATGGACGGGTCATAATACAAGATAGAACCGTATTCCATGGATAACGCATTTACCACCTCCATATAACGGAGATTCTCTTCAAGCAGTTCCTTTTTCTGACGTTCGGTTTCTACGATTTCATTAACACTTCTTATTGCGAGCACAATGTGTTTATCACCGTCTTCTCTGTGCACCAATGAATATACCAGCTGGGCATAATCATCATAATCTTTTACTACTCTGTGGAAATTAACATAATGGATTCCCTGCTTATCCAGTTCTTCCTTAATAACATCAAAGCTTGTAAGCTCTTTAATTTCCTTGCGTTCTTCCGCTACAATAGCACTCTTGATATATGTATCAATGGCTTCATCATAATACTTACACCAGCTGATCAAACTGGTCATTTCTTCAAACTGGGGAGAAAACTGATTATACAACCGGATTTCCGATGTGTCCCAGTCAATGATAAACACGGAAGAATACTCCGTACTGAGCGCACCGATAATCGTATTCTTTTCCTGCAAATGCCTGTTTGTCAGTTCAGCCTGGTCCAGGGCCTCCTTCTTGGAACTTTGGGACTGGAAATACATATAATAAAATACAATGGCATATACCATAGCCGTACCGCCAAAGCCCTTTTTCTGCCAAATAGCTTCGATTACGATAGCGAATACATTAAATGTAATAATTGCTACATTAATAATACCTTCCTGACGTTTACTCTGAAATGCCTTCATGGTCAGATAGAGTGCTATCAGAAAATAGAAAAACATTACAAGGAAATAACTGTATGCAAGCGGTCCCCTTATCAGCTTATTATCAGGTGTAAAGCTAAAAGATATGGGGGATACAAATGCCACACAATAACATACAAAAACAAGTACCGTGGGCAGTACAAACAGAATTTTCATCCTGAGATTTTTATGGTTACGTAAAATCAACAGGATAATACAATAAAGCATAAAGGGACGTATCGTATAACTTAACACCGATAAAATCACACGTAAAAGAGACGGTTCACTCCAGGTTGCTGTCCATATCTCTGCATTATATACAATCAATTGCAGCAAAGACAAATAAGTAATCCGTTTGAAAGTTTGTGTTATTTCTTTTTCCAGCACTGTATTTGCATACAACAGAATCAGTAAAGATATAATTCCGATTGTAGGTGCAAAGTTCATTATCAGGAAGTCATACATACTTACAATCCTCTCCTAAATCTCCTTGTACATTGTAAACTGAATGTCTTTTATCTCCATACCGGCCTGGCCGAAGAAAAATTTAATATAGAAATGGGGATTAAATACAACCGCCAAATCAAATTCAAATTCCTGCCATGCCTTGTCAAATCCGTTCAAACTTACAATACCTAAAAGGGTTGCATCCCTATACACACTTACAGGAAGCTGTGCCAGGGGATTATCTGCTACTGCTCTAAGCTTAAATGACAACTTATAGCATCCTCTCTTATCAGTTGTAACACAAAGAGCATTACGCTTGCCCTTCTCCGTAGAAACCACTGCACTGTCTATATAACCATCTGCACCGATTTCAACGTTAACG
Source organism: Lachnospiraceae bacterium (assembly GCA_017513625.1). Taxonomy (GTDB): domain Bacteria; phylum Bacillota; class Clostridia; order Lachnospirales; family Lachnospiraceae; genus Acetatifactor. The sequence goes on from JAFXEW010000022.1 coordinate 34,342, forward strand.
ATATCCGCTACGTCGTTTTCCTCTTCCTCACGGACCTTGGCAAGCACTTCATCCAAAGCTGTTTCCTCTCCCATAAAATGCCACATGGCCGGCATTTTGAGAAGTACATTGCAGATATTCACCGAGGCCCTCTGTAATTCTCCCAAGGTAACCTTACCTGCTGCCAGTCCTTCCGCCAGATTATCACCATTTGAATTAGTGTCTGCATCTGCATTTACCATATTAAGGTCATTCTGGCTTCTTACCTGTGCCGATACCTCACTGAGAGCACCGGGTTCACCTTCTTCATTACCCTTCGCCCACCAGTCTGTCATGACCACACCTTTATATCCCCATTCTTTACGCAGAACAGTGGTAAGCAGATCATAATTGCTGGCTGTCCAGAAACCGTTTACCGGTCCGTAGGTGGACATAATACAATATGCCTGTGCATTCTTTACACACATTTCAAAGGGCTTTAAATATATTTCACGGATGGCGCGTTCTGATACTACACTTTCCGCATCCGTACGTCTGAACTCCTGATTATTACATGCGAAATGCTTAATGGTGCCTGTTACCCGGTATTTATGCATGGCCCGCAGCTGTGCCACTGCCATCTTGCCTGTAAGACAGGGATCTTCAGAGAAATATTCAAAATTTCTGCCGTTTAAGGGATGTCTGTGTATATTAATACCGGGGCCCAATAAGGTGTCCACGTGATTTTTCCTAAGTTCAAGGGCCTGCATTTCATACAGTTCCCCCACCAGCTCCGTGTCAAAAGTACATGCCTGGCACACACCGTTAGGCATGGCAAAAGCAATGGTACCACAGTCCATACGTATTCCGCTGGGACCGTCTGCACAACATCCAACAGGGATACCAAAGGCTTTCAAATTCTCCGTTACACCGCCAAAGGCACCAGCAGTTCCGGGTGTAGCCTTTGGAGAGCACATACCCTCTCCCCTGACCATACACATCAGATCCTGCTCACTAAGCTGTGCCACAAATTCCTCCACGGAAACTTTACCATCACGTACATCGGCCAGCTTATAACCTTTATCTCCGGTAATGTCCCTTCCTATAGGTCTGTCCTTATCAATACGTTCTTTCAAATCATATATGCGTAAGGGCACCTTTTCATAAACAGCCTTCAGTACTCCGGCTTCTTCTACCGCCTTCATTCTCTCGAATGCCACGGTAGGGGCCAATGCCTGTTCCAGTTGCTCAATCAATTTGTATTCTACTAATTCAAAGCTGCCTGCTTCCACCGTATTACGGATGGAATTACCCACAGCAAAAGCATACACACCCTCTTCCATGCCATATGCGTAAGCATGACCGGTTATGCCGCTGTCATCATAGGAAGCCAATACATAATCGTCACACACAAGCTCTATCTGCTGCGTCTCACCGGGCTGTAATTCTTTTGTCTTGGCAAAGTCACAAAGCACCTTCTTTGCCTTACCCAGTCTCCCCTGTGGGGCACTGCAATAAAGCTGCACTACTTCTTTACCTTTTATATTTCCTGTGTTGGTAACACTAACCTTTATACTTACCCTGCCCTGTTCATAGGAGAACTCATCCTTCACAATATCGAATGTGGTATAGGACAGACCGTAACCGAAAGGATACATCACTTTTTCCGGTGCAAAGGTCTCAAAGTAGCGATACCCCACATAAATATCTTCTGCATAAAAATTCCTGTCCGGGTCCCCGAAATGTCCATGGGCCGGGTAATCACTTATATCGTATGCAATGGTATCGGACAACTTACCACAGGGGGTTACCGCACCTGTCAGCACATCCAGCACCGCATTGCCGCCTTCCTGTCCGCCCTGCCATACATATAAAACAGCAGCGGGCTCATAGGTATCCACCCATTTCATATCAATAATATTGCCGGAATTAATCAATACTACAGTCTTTTCAAAATGCTTACAAACCAGTTGCAGCATTACCTCTTCTTCCCTTGTCAGAAGGTAACTTCCTGCCATGGCCACATTATCCCGGTCTTCTCCTGCCAGTCGGCCGATTACAATGATTGCCGCCTGCGTACTGCGGGCCGCTTCTTCTACCATACTCTCCCGTAAGGGCATCTCCAGCTGGCACCAGGGCTCTGATGCCCAACCGTTTCCTTTATCAAAAGGATGGTCCTTCACCCATTCCTGATAGGTCTTCAATACCTCTTGGTTAACCTCTATATCGTCACTTTTCAAAAGTGCATCCAAAATTCCTGTTACATAAGCAGTATTCACCAGTCCCCCGGAACCTGTACCGCTCTTATAATAGTTTAACTGACTACGGCCAAATACCGTTACTTTACTGCCTTTATCCAACGGAAGTGCCTGTCTGGCATTCCTCAGAAGCACACATCCTTCTGCATTTATCTGTCTGGACAGACGCTTATATTCATTCATGTCAAATCCGGTTTTCATATTTTAAGTACCTTTCACCTTATCTTTTGTCGACAGATACACTATCATTACAATTATACCGCATATACCCATATTAATGCCACTGTTATTCTTGCTTTTTATGGCAAATAGTACTATTGCCCTAGTTCCTGATTTTATAAAAATCAAAAACTGCCGCACATCAGTACGGCAGCCTTCTGTCTCTTCTATTAAATTAGCAATAAATATATAAAATATGCTGCATACAGGCACAGCATGATGATACCCCATCCCCTCCTGAGTTCCAGCTTTCTGAATACGGCAAGCCATAACACAATACCTGTTGCTACAGCCACCGCACCATCAATCAGAAATGCCGATTCATAAGGAATCGGTGTAATCAACGCTGTAGTTCCCAAAATAAACAGAATATTAAATATATTACTTCCTACAATATTACCGATGGCAATATCCGCATTTCCTTTTTTAGCAGCAGTCACGGATGTCACCAGTTCAGGCAGGGAGGTACCGAATGCCACAATGGTAAGGCCGATAAATCTTTCACTGATACCGATTGCTCTGGCGATTTCCGTAGCACCGTCTACTGTAAAGTTACTTCCCATTACAATCAGTACAATACCTATTACCATAAACAGAAGGAGTTTCCAACCGCTGCGTTTTTCCTCTACCTCTTCATCTTTTTTGTTCTTAGTCAGATAGAACATATAGCCAAGGTATGCTATGAATAACACCCACAAAATGCCGCCTTCCGGTCTGCTGACCTGACCACCGGTCATTCCCATGCCCATCAATACCAATGTAATGACGATCATGTAGGGTATCTCTACCATTAATGTAGATTTCTGGATTGCCACATTCACAATCAGTGCCGTAATACCTAAAATCAAAAGAACGTTCAGAATATTACTTCCCACTACATTTCCGATGGCAATACCGGAATTTCCTTTTAATGACGCGGTAATACTTACCGCCGCTTCCGGTGCACTGGTACCCATTGCCACTATAGTAAGACCGATTACCAGCTGGGGAATCTTCAGTTTGCTTGCAATACCTGCCGCACCATCCACAAACCAGTCAGCTCCCTTTACTAACATTGCAAATCCGATTATCAATAAAAGTATATTTAATAAAATCATTTTTCCTCTCCATGGGTTTCAAACCACCAACACCAAATACCTGCAACACCTGCAACAACGCATAGTAAAACCACAAAAATATCAGAATTCATGTGTAAACCCTCCATATATTTATTTTGTCTGCTTAAAGACCGGCAACCCGGTTTTTAGGACACGACTTACAGACCTGTGCAATCCTGCACAGGCCACAAATGTGTCCCGACTATATGAAACGTTTTTTACCATCCTGATTATGGAGATATTGTAAAAGAACATCTGTCAAACGGTTTCCTCTGAATGAACCGTTCTCAGTTGTATAGGAATGAACGGATATGCTCACAACTACAGATACGATACTTGCCATCATCCCCTGTAACCTGCCAAGGGAGCGTCTGCTCTCCCGCCTGCTGTCGGAGATTGTCATACCCAGTTCACTAAGAACTGATTTGTATTCTATAGATGTCTCACAGGATACATCCTGCGGCTCAGAAGCAGAGAGAAAAGAAGTCATACGACCGTTTTGATCACAGGGAAAACAGAAATCTGCCTCGATTCTGCTCTGGCACATTCCTGCAATCAGCATAAAAGCTGCTACAATATAACAGATAAATCTGACATCATATTGTCCTGCTTTCTTCATCCCCTGGTCTCTTCTCCTTTGTGACCCTGTGTCCACTATGTTTCTTATCGTGGAAATTATATCATATATCACCTAAAAAAGGAAAGCCTAATGCGCTGCCTTATTTACAAAATTTGTCTCAGTCTTAGAATACATGATTTTCTGTGCCCGGTACAAACCATAGTATCCGGAAAGCATATAACTGACCGCAACCGTAACCAGATAATAGGGCATCCCATCAAATCCAAACAACTCAAAAGAAATAAGCAGTGAAGTAATGGGACAGTTTGTTACTCCGCAGAACAATCCTACCATGCCGCAAGCGGTCACCAAAGACACCGGAAGCCCGAATACCGTAGCCGCCATACATCCGAATGCCGCCCCGATGCAAAAGGAAGGAATGATTTCCCCGCCCTTATATCCCGCTCCCAGTGTAAGCGCCGTAAAAATCATCTTTATTAAAAAAGTGAAATATCCTGTTTTCTGTGTATGAAATATCTCTTCTATAAGCATACGCCCTGACCCCAGATACTCGTCCGTTCCAAGCAGACCTGTCAAAAGAAGAATCAGGCAACCGGATAAAAATATCCTCACATATTGATTTTTAATGTGCTTCTTATATAAATGCTCCGTGGAATGCAGTATGATACAAAACAGAATACTCACACCGCCCGCCAATGCTGCAAAGAATACTATTTTCAAAAAAACTGCCGGGTCCATTGCGGGCACCTCTGCCACAGGAAAAAACTCCGGCTCCACACCAAATCTCTGTGCTACAAACCGTGCCATCATGGCTGCTGTCACACACGAAACCAGCGCCGAATAATGCATAATACCGATGCTGATAACCTCCAGTGCAAAAATCGCCGCTGCCATGGGCGTACCAAACAGCGCAGCAAATCCCGCACTGATACCACTCATAATAATAATCCGCTGGTCGTTATCGTTTAGCTTAAATACCTTCCCCACCGCATTGGAGATACTGCCTCCCAGCTGTATGGCAGCACCTTCACGTCCCGCCGAACCGCCGCACAGATGAGTCAGTATGGTTGACACAAAAATGAGGGGTGCCATTTTAAGCGGAATATCCGTGGATGAATGAATGGAGGATATTACCATATTGGTTCCCGTGTCATGGGTATTCCTAAAAAATTTATAAAGAAATACAATTACTAGTCCGGCCAACGGAAGTAACCATACTATCCACCGGTTCTCTACTCTGAAGGCATTGGCTTCTATCAGCAGACGGCCAAATATACCGCAAACCAATCCTACAAGCACACCGATTCCCGAACCTGTTACAAGTCCTTTTACAAGCGTACATACAGAATACAGTGCCCTGTTTACCTCTCTCTTCTCTGCTTCAGATTCTGAAGTTTTTTTCTCACGGTTCATTGGATTCACCCTAATATATCGCCCTTTCCTCCAATCTTTTTATCAATATATAATATAATATCTCCCTTTGTCAAACACTGTACCGCGTTCGCACGGATGAATGGCAAAAATAATGTAAAAGTTGTGTTCTGTTCCGCTATAATGTTATAATAAGATAGAAAAGTGTATGCAAATGCTAAGGAGTGGCCTATGGGAAAGGATATGGAATTAATCAATATCTATTTAAAAATACATCATAAGCGCACACTGACCATGGATGACCTGCGCTATCTGGCTGAGTACGACCCGGAATGCTTTGAAAAAACGTGCCGCAATGTCATTTACAATATGCCCGATGCCAAGCCCATATTGCAACTACCTGCCGTTTTGCCTGCTTTGCCTGCTCCTACTCAGCCGGATTCCGATATGCAGGGTATCGATATCATACTGGACAATCTGAAAAATATGGAACAGAATCCTTCCCTCTATGCTGCCATGGACAGTCAACAGGTAAAAGATTTACTGGGTAATCTATATATGGAACTCCTCTTCCCTCACAACGATAAAGAAGAGCTTTTCAGTGCACCCCCTGACCCTTCTGCCTCACGTTTTGACCGCAAGGCAT
>JAFXEW010000023.1 GCA_017513625.1 Lachnospiraceae bacterium
ATTTCCTAAACATTTCGCTACCTGATAAAGTAGCCAGATCATCCAGAGAGATCTCCCTATTTGGATCGTAGTAAATTTTCAGTCCGTGCTCTATGCTGGCATGGTAACTAACTATAGAAGCTCCACACCTTTTGAGATCGTTTCTGATACTCTCCTCGTAAAAATCTCTGGATCTATGAATATATGTGAGTGCCGATTTAATCAGATCCTCAATATCGTTGCCTACTATGCGATTTATGCAAGTTTTGGCATTTGCTGGAATAAAAACTGGTGCTGCCATCGTATTACTCTATTTAAGTTTAATTTTCATAATTACAAATCAAGATCAAATAGTTTTCCTATGTGTGGCTCAGGTAGGGCAGCGAAAGCTGAAACTGGGTATCTGGTGTATGTGCAACCGAAACGCAAATATCCACCGTAACACTCTGCTCCATATCTCAGGATCTGCTTTCTCTGGGCATCGGTGATTTTTACCAGGGGCATTCCGTAATTACTTTGCATATACCCATCATAGAGCAAGTGATCTCCGTGGATCCTTACCCAGCCATGCTTACAAAGCCAGCCATCAGGGTTTCTCTCATAGCTATCTCCATCGGCATCTTTCCTGGGTATGATTCCTTTTTTGTAGAGAGCATCGGCTAACTGGTTGTGTAGCATATTGGCGATCTCTCCGTTAAGTCCGTAAAAATCGCCATTAGGAGCCAACCATCCAGCACTATATTTGTCGGTGATCTCTACAGGCTGTATGCCCTCGCTTATCACTTTATCTATGTTCTTTTCGTTCTCAATGAAGCGTGTAACCAGGTTATCCATATAGAGATCTCTGGCTATGTATTGCTCTACCTCGCTATCTTTGAGCATCATATCAGTAAGCCTGAGGTTAAGCCCTTTCACCTCTCCTGGCATCATCAAGAATCCCTCTGGTATGTCCTCAGGGTAGGCATTAGCCAGCCACTTGATAACATCCATTTTCTTGTAGCACTCCTCCAGGAAATTACGAATACCAGTAACGGCACTCTTAATGTTATATACCGTTTCGTTCTCATCTGGATCTATGATATTATCCTCCTCTCCAGTATAAAAGTAACGCACCAGTTTTTGGTAGCTTACCGATATATCAAATGTGCCTTGATTCTTAATGATCGCACGCCTCATTTCCAGGATTGCCTGATCCCATTCTCTGGCGATTTCTTTTATCTGAAGCAATGTTCTTTCTGCCCAGCCCTCTATATCAAAAGGAGGGTGCTGCTCTTTCATATCTGGGTGATATTGTACCACATCAAAGCTAACATTATCCTCTGCTGTTTTCAGTACCAGCTTACCCTTGATAATATCCAGAGCTATGTTCTTTGGGCAGCCTATAAGCGATTCCTGAATAGTAGCCAGCCCCTCATTAGGCATAAGGCTGTATATGATCTTTTCCCTCGCTATATCGGTGAGGAGCTTTCCAGCTCCCTCACCAAGCGTAAAATGTACCGTTCTTTTTACTGTTTCTCCCATTATTGTACCTCCTCATCTTTACAAAGTACCACATCACCATCTATGTAATCACCAGGAAACAGAGCGTGGTGCTGGTGTGCCAGCTCCGTTGCAGCCTTGTTGGTGTCGTATCTATCCTTTCCATCCTCGTTTATTACCAGGATCTCACCATTACGGAGGTTTACGATCTCTATGTAGCCATCCACATACTCCTGTA
>JAFXEW010000024.1 GCA_017513625.1 Lachnospiraceae bacterium
GGTCATACCCGGAATCTGTTTTAACTTATCTATCAGCTTTTGCTGGGCAGGAAGATATTCCTTTTTCAGGGAAGAGGATGCCTGTTCCTCCGGAGCATTTTTGCCCTCTTCTCCCAGTTCTACACAAATACGGTTCATATTCCGGCGGTTTCTGCCGGGAGCCTTATCTGTATAATTGATTACCAGGCATACCATGATCTGACCGCCGGTAAATCCGGTACGGATCAGGATATGACGCACCAGGCCCTTGCCCGTGGTTTCATCGTATGCGCTGACATTATTTTCCTTCATATATTCCAGAATGGTTTCCAGGATCCCGCTGTTTTCCTTCGCTCCCAGCAGACAATTGGTGTTGGGAATGATGGTATGAGTCCGTCCCGCATAAAAACCGGTAATGATGTGACCGGTTTTGTCCCGTCCCACGGGATACTGGGCCTTGTTACGATAGTGATAGGGCCGGTCCATGCCCACGATGGGCTCCATGATACTGTCTACAAAATCCCCTTCGAACCCTCCGATACGCACCAGATTGTTGCGGATTTTGGTCTGTTTAAATTCCAGCTGCTTTTCATAGCTCAGTGCCTGTATCTGGCAGCCGCCGCATTGTCTGTGATATGCACATTCGGGCTCCACGCGAAAAGGAGAAGGTATGATTACCTTCTCTAATCTGGCGTAAGCGTAATGGGGCTTACTCTTTATTACCTTTGCCTGTACGGTATCTCCGATGACAGCATCCTTTATAAACAGGGTGAATCCGTCCACCTTGCCGATACCTTCGCCCTCCGTGCTCATATCTTCAATGGACACCGTCAATATATCATTTTTCTGATAAGCCATACTTCTCTCCGTTCCGGAAATCCTTCTGCCGGTTAATCTATTTTACTTGCCATCAAATTAGATTCAAACAATCTGTTATAACCCAGCCATCCGGTATTTTCACTGTTATTGTCCAAAATCTCCTTAAAGGTCTGCATCTTTGCATCCGTATCATCTGCATAGTTCAATGCCACCGCCTCTATAATAGCAGGAATCTTAGGGGAACCGTATTCATATTTACCATGATGGGCCAAAATACAATGCTGCACCTGCAGTAACAGGTTTTGGGGGAATCCTTCTATACCTGCTGCCTTTTCCGCCACCATCTGAGAACCCATTACGATATGTCCCAACAGCTGTCCCGCATCGGTATAGTCATTCTCAGGGAAAGGGGAAAATTCCTTTACCTTGGCGATATCGTGACACATTGCCGCAGTAAGCAGTAAATCTCTTTTTAAAACAGGATATGCGGTACAATAATAATCGCAAAGCTTGGTCACGCTTAAGGTATGCTCCAGCAATCCGCCCATAAAGCTGTGATGAACGGACTTAGCTGCGGAGGACTTGCGAAATGCTTTTACGAAAGCTTCATCCGCCACAAAGATTGCTTCCAAAAGTGCCTTTAAATGCTTATTCTGTATGGATTTAACCAGTCCCAGCAGTTCCTGATACATGGTGTCATTGTCCTTGTCACTGACAGGGAGATAGTCCGCGGGATTGTATTCCCCCTCCTGACACACCCGGATTCTCTTTACGCTGACCTGCAATGCACCCATGAAATTGGTTACTTCACCATATACTTCTATATAATCCAACGCATCGTAATCACCGATGCCCGGATTGTTAGGTTCCCATACCTTGGCATCCAGAGTACCTGTTTTATCCTGAAGCACTACGGTTTCGTAAGGTTTGCCGTTCTTGGTAACGGCAGATTGCTTGTGCTTACACAGGTAAATATCAAATACGCGATCGCCGTCTTTTAAATCTTTGATGTATTTCATAATGTGTTATATCCTTTCCGTTGTTGCCTGGTTTTATGATATATTTTGGGCCTGGTCAGCCGCAATATGAAGCTTCAGCTCCTTATATCCGGCCTGAGAATGACGCATAATGGTCACCTCTGTATTTCTGCCCGGCTCCAGCTGCATCAATGCTGCAGTATAATTGCTCTGGCTCTTGATTTCCTTATCACCGATAAAGGTAATTACATCTCCCACCTGTATACCTGTTATCATGGCGGGAGAATCGATTTCCACTCTTTTTACATAAGCACCGTAAGGTACCTGCATCTCCTCATGAGCCTGCGTGGTTACATTTACGGTATGCACGCCCAGATAGGGAATCGCCTCTTCATTAGAGAGCTTTTCGATGGTTTTTTTCAATTCCGTAATACCGTACACGATAACCATATTTTTATAATCGGAGCCGCTGACACTGTCGGTAATGATTCCCACTATTTGTCCCTGCATGTTGAATATCACACCGGCAGAATCCGCTGTTCCCATGATGTCTGTGGTCCAATATGTATAGTTCCTGTCCACTATGGTCTGCTGTGTATGTTTAGCCGTAATAATGCCATAGCTGACACTTCCGATCACACCGGTGGGACTTCCCATGGCAACCACAGGTGTTCCCACGAAATTCTTTGTAGCGGAGGACCCCAGCTTCGCAACCGGAATCTCCTTTGCCAATGTCTCTTCATCCAGCTCAAATGCTCCGTGCTTCACAGAAACCACTGCCAGACCGGATATTGCGTCATAACTTTTCAAATCTGCTTCCGGTTCTTTGCCGTTAAAAAAGGAAACCACGATTTTATCCGCCCCCTTCAGTGCTTTGTAGCTGGTAAGAATCAGGAATTCCACTCCGTTATCCGCAATAATCACACCTGAGCTGCGATACTTGCTGACCTGCAC
>JAFXEW010000025.1 GCA_017513625.1 Lachnospiraceae bacterium
AAAGCCGCACATTTAGTAATTCCGCATTTACTTACCACAATGTTCCGTGTACATCCCCTGCGGACAAAGCCGTGGCAGGTGTTCTTGCCTGAAAAGACACAAATCCCCTTGGAAAGGCTGCCTTCCGAGAAACGCTCACATATGTCACAACGATTTTCCCGTGGGTGTGGCTTAGCAGTAGGGTACACCGGAAGGCGGCGTCTCAATTAAGCAGATATACGCCCAGATTCAGGTAAGCTGCAAAGATAACCCAGAACAGATAGGGTACCATAAGGAGTCCCGCTGTGGTGGATATTTGCAGGAATTTGGCGGTGGTGACCAGAATCAGTACCCAGAGCAGGATGATCCATGCAAAGGAGAACAGATACCATTCCAGTGAAAAGAACAGAATGGGCCAGATAAAGTTAACCGCCAGTTGCAGTCCGTAGACAAACAGAGCATTTTGTTTGGCTGTAGGGTCGGCATCGGAGGTCAGTACCAGATAGGAAGCAATACCCATCAGTGTGTACAAAACAGTCCACACGATAGGAAATATCCGGCCCGGCGGTGCAAGGGGAGGCTGCTGCAGCTGACCGTAAGTATCCATGCTGCCGCTTGTGATAAGTCCGGCAATGATGCCCACCAGTAAAGGGATGGCAACACATATGAAAAAGGTCTTTAATTTGGAATTCAATTTTACACCTCGTTTTCAATCTTTGTTTTATTTATATGCAAAAAATCTCAGAATATAAGTAAAAGGGATTCATGGGTATATTTTTAAAATTGTGCAGGATACTAATAAAAAAAGGAGGCGAAAATATGCGTAGTACAGATACCGTAAAATTATTAAAAGAATGTGATGCAGGAACCAAGATGGGTATTTCCTCCATCGATGATGTGTTGGACAGAGTGTGCGATCAGGGGCTGAAGGCATTGCTTCAGGAGAGTAAAAGTCATCATGAAAAGCTGGAAACAGAGCTGGAAGAGGAACTGAGCAGCTATAGTGAAGAAGAAAAGGAGCCTAATGCCATGGCAAAGGGCATGTCCTGGATGAAAACCAATATGAAAATGGCTATGGATAACAGTGATGCTACGGTAGCAGATTTGATTACGGACGGTTGTGATATGGGTGTGAAATCCCTGGCACGTTATATGAACCAGTATCCCGCTGCAGACGATAAGGCGAAGGCACTTTGTGACAGACTGATTTCCATTGAAGAACAGCTGCGTAAGGAATTGAGAAAGTATCTGTAATCACAGTTCTTTTCAGATAATCCGTTCATGAAGGAATCATTGGAAAAGTAAAACACCTCCCGCAGGAAATAATATTCTTCACGGGGGGTGTTTTATATTATAAAAGCAAAAGATTCTGCCGGGATAATATATTGTGGAACACAGTCTACGGTCTATTTACCAGGCCCATGAATAAAGGCAGTCCGTCGAAATCAGTAAGTGCAAAAAGGAAGGGTCTGTCCGCTTTGAATTCTGCCGGGGGTTCGGGCGGGAAAAAGGCGGTGCACCGTACAGCCAGCAATGTATAGGCAGCGGCTTCGCAGCCCTCTTCGTCAATGGTCAGTCGGGCCGCATGCTGTGCCCGGGAAAGGCTTAAATCATCTGTTCCGGTCAAGGGACTGAAATCCGACAACTCACTTTGAAATACGTCGGTAATCCCCAGCTTCTGCAGCGAATCGCTCAGGTCTATATCAGATAGAATATCAAACTTGGGAATGGTTATATTTACCCGCTTGTGGGTTGATTCCAAAGTTTCGCCGCCGGATAAAAGAAATTCCGTCAGCCGGTTATCTGCAAGAAGCTCCTCCGGAGCATGTCCCTGCCCGGGCAGTACAAACCACATTACATATCTGCCGCCCATTGTAAGCGCTACAGCGTTGAAATCCTTTCCGGAATAATAATTGCAGAAGGAAGTGCGGTTCATAAAGTCGCAGGTAAGCTCTTTTCCGTCATTGGTATAAAAAGTTCCTGCAGCAGTATTTTCTGCAGAAAAAGGATCATTCCACGAGGCTTTAAAATAAATGGTGGTAGCCAGGGCCAGAACGGTGGAAGGATCCAGCGTAACCTTGGAGGTCTGTTCCCGTAAGAGGCCGCCGGTATTCTTATCCAACCAGTTTTGCAGCTTCTGATTCAGCTCGGGAGAGCCCATGACTCCCTTGTGACAGGTTGCATGGTAAGATTCTTTCAATTGTTTTTGACAGTTTCTCCGATAAGAAAACTGTTTTCTGATCCAGAAAGAAGCGGCAAGGGAGAGCTTGGCTTCCTTTTCTTGGCAATAGCATCTCGTATATATCTCTGAAGCCTGCTCACGCAGATGTTCCATCAGTTCTTCCGTGTCAGCATCGCTTAGGTCTTTGAAGGGATTGGTAGTCATTTGGTCGCCGGCTACTGGCACTCCGGCGGTTCCGTCCGGGTTCATCAGTTGCAATATCTGTGCCCGGCTGCCGCCGGCGGTTACTTCTGCCAGCATACCCAGTGCCAGATATATATTTACCGGAGAAAAAACAATATTCTTACCGGATTCATTCTGCGCAAGGATAGAAAAAAGCTTACGTGTGTAATCAGGGGACAGGTTGATGGGGGAATCTGAAGTATTCATAAATGCCTCCTTATATTTTAAATCTTGTTGCCGTGTTTAACGGTATCGGCAGGGCAGAAAACTACTGTTAAGCATATCATAGCATAATGTGCTTAAAATGCAATGTATTCATATGAGCAGAAAATAGCATAATTTACCCAGTATGTGGCAAAAAATGAGTTGGCGGAAAGTTCTTTTTATCATAAAATAGTGGTATATGATATTTTATCTTAACAGTGGGTTTCTCTGTGTGGGGAATCCTTTGTTTGCAGAAAGGTAAGGTTAAGAGATGAAACAAATGAAAAAGGCAAATGTGATGAGCAGAATGCTGTTGGTTTGTTCCGTGGTACTTCTTTGTGCTATGGGTAATCTGTTTTCCGCAGAGGTAAGCGCGGCAGGGACCAATATCATTCAGAACGGTAATTTTGAAGACAGTGATACTTCCATGTGGACGGCGGCAAGCGGTTCCGCATCCATTACCACTGCAGTATCCGACACACCGATTTTTGGTGATGTAACCACTTACGGTGTGATTTCCGGCAGAGGAGCTTCTTATGATTGCTTTGCACAGGATATTACGGCGGCAGTGACGGACGGTACGGAATACGAATTTGAATTTTACGTAAGATTGTCCGATGACTATGCGGGAGCTCCCATGGATCAGAGACAGGTGGAATTCTCCCCCTATGTTACCATCGGTACCCAGACCGTATACATGGGGTCCTGGTCCAGTGAAGTGCGCGGTGTAGCCAGCCAAAAGCTGAATCCCGGTGAGTGGACCAAGTATTCCGGTACTTTTACCGTGGATTTCGGTTCCGATATGAAGCAGCTGGTAATCCGTATTCTGGAGCAGGGTACTAATTACGGAGCAGGCGAATGTGTGAAGGGTGAATACCATGTAACCGGTGTTTCTTTAAAGCCTGTTGTGAAAGAGCCTATGCAGCTGGAAGATGTTCCCATTCTTAAGGATACCATTTCCCAGGCAATGGGCGGCGATGTAATCGTAGGCGGCGCAGCAACTGCTTTTGAACTCCGTGATGAAGGTGTAGAAGCTATTTTGCGTAAGCATTTTAATGCAGTTACTCTGGGCAATGAGATGAAGCCCGACGCAATGTTTGGCTACAGCAACGGCAAATGCCCCAACCCCCAGGAAGTAAAGATAAACGGCAAGAAGGTAGTGGTTCCTACCTTGGATTACAGCCGTGCGGAGACTATGTTAAATACCATTGCAAAGTGGAATGCAGAGGATCCTGATAATGCACTGAAGGTAAGAGGACATGTACTGGTATGGCATTCCCAGACTCCCGAATGGTTCTTCCATGAGGACTGCGATATGGCTAAGCCTCTGGCAACTACAGAAGAAATGAACCTGCGTCTGGAGTGGTACATAAAGACCGTATTAGAACACTTTACAGGTGAAGACAGCAAGTACAAAGATATGTTCTATGGATGGGACGTAGTAAACGAAGCCGTCAGCGACAGCTCCGGATACCGTAAAGACTATGAGAACTCCATGTGGTGGAAGGTATATCAGAGCAACGAGTTTATTATTAATGCATTTAAGTATGCAAATAAATATGCCCCCGCTGAATTAAAGCTTTATTACAATGACTACAATGACAGCGTATTCAACAAGGTACAGAGTATCGTACAGCTGTTAAAGGATGTAAAAGCAGCTGAGGGAACCCGTATTGATGGTATGGGTATGCAGGCTCATTACGACAATATGAATCCCGGTATCACTAATTTTAAGATAGCAGTGAAATCTTATCTGGAAGTAGTGGACGAAGTACAGCTGACGGAGTGGGATATTAAATCTGCCGCAAAGTCTTATGCGACTCCTGCGCTGGTAAATGCAGAGTATGAGCGTCTGGGCTTCAGATATTACAATTTGTATCAGGCTATTCTGGAACTGAAGCAGGAAGGTTACAATATCACCGGACTTACTTTCTGGGGTAATATTGATAAATACTCCTGGTTACAGACTTCCTCCAGTGTAGGTGGCGGTATGACCACCAACAGTAAGCAGTTCCCCATGCTCTTTGATGATAATTACAAGGTAAAACCTGCATATTGGGCATTCGTGGATTATGAAAAGATTAAGCTTCCCGAGGCAGAAGAGGATAAGCCTGCAGAAGAATCTAAGGAGCCTGTAAAGGAAGAGAGCAAGGAGTCCGTAGAGGAAAGCAAGGAAGAAGTATCCTCCGAAACAGCAGATGCTGAGGAAGAGGTGAATGCACCCGCAGAAGAAGAGAATAAGAGCAATGTTCTTCCTATCGTTATCATTGTGATTCTGGTTCTGGCAGCAGGAGCAGGCGCCGGATTTTATTTCTTCAGGAAAAAAGGGAAAAAGGGGTAAGTAAATGGTAAAACATGTGATTTTATGGCAACTGAAAGAGGACTTTTCCGATGCGGAGAAGGCTAGGATTAAAGAGGAAATCAAGGCCGGTCTGGAAGGACTGAAGGGCAAGATACCCGGACTGACAGATATCCGTGTATATACGGAGCCCATGGCATCTTCCAATGCGGATGTGATGCTTGACAGTACCTTCACTGATGCAGATGCGCTGAAGGGATACGCAGTTCATCCTGCTCATGTAGTTGTGGCGGATGCGAAGGTAAGACCTTTTACCAGAAGCCGGGTTTGTATGGATTTCGAAGTGTAAAGTATGTACGAGAGGAGATTGTCCCAAGGGATGGTCTCCTCTTTTTTTTGAGCATCTGTAAGTGTAAATGAATTGACTGGCATTATGTTCTATAATATAATTATTCTGGTTTATTTTGCATTGAAATAAGAGATTCTATAGTTAGTTGGACTAATAACAGAAGCGGGGAGACATATGTTGGAGAAAAAGGAAATATATATCAGATATCTCATATCTGCCCTGGCGGCATTGGCCGGTGCATATGGTGTAAGTTATTTATTTATGTTAAAAGAGGGCAGTGTATTCGGCTACGGACTCATACCCGTGCTGGTATTTGCCTATGTTTTTCTTATCTGGGAGAGGCGGCTGAAACGCATCCGTGAGGAAGAGAAAATCCATAGAGGCGGACTGTATGTGGCGCTGATAATGAGTTTCGGTATTTCCCTGTCCTATATATTGGGTTATCAGTTGGAGGCCATGGATATGACTGCTTTGGGACTGAAGGGCAAGGCAGGTATCCTGGTAAGGAGCCTTTGCCTGATGTGTGCCCTGTTTCCTTTGATTTATTCTTTGACGGGTTTCCTGGTTAAAAAATATAAAGAGCGGAAGGCTTCTGCAGGTCTCAGAATAAAAAAGGGCCTTTTATTTGTTTGTGTCAGTGTGATTCTGATGCTATGCTGGCTACCTGTTTTCCTGGCATATTATCCTGCCATTATGACCTTCGATTTTCACAGACAGGCGGGAGAGGCTGCCAGAGGATTTATCTGGTTTAACAGTTATCAGCCGCTGGCCCATACCCTGCTTATTTGGGTGGCATTTCAGATAGGGAATGCTGTGGGCAGTCTGGAAACAGGCATGGCATGCTACAGTATATTCCAGATGTTGGTATTGGCGGTTTCCATGGGATATGTGTGTACATTAGTATACCGTCTGGTAAAGAGAATATGGCCGGTAGTGGTGTTGACCGTATTCTTTGGTTGTTTTCCTTTCATTCCCGTGCTGGCGGTATGTGTGACCAAGGATATTATATTCACGGCTTTGTTTTTAATATTTATGTGCCTCTTTGTGGAGCGCAGCTATTTTGTAACAGGTAAGAAGAGAGTGGTACTGGATGTACTGTGGGTGCTGGAAGGCATACTGATGATTCTTTTCAGAAATAATGCACTGTATGCGGTGGCGGTGTTTGCCCTGTTCTTTGTGGTAATGTCAGAAAAGAAGCAGCGGATTGGCGCCCTGCTGATTTCACTGGCGCTGATTGCAGGGGGCAAAGGCGCACTGGAAGGAATCCAGGCGGCACTGGGCACCACTATCCGCGGCAGTCAGGTAGAAATGTTCAGCGTGCCCATACAGCAGATGGCCCGTGTGGGATATTTACACGGAGAAGATATGCCTGAGGATGTGTTTATGACGCTTGATTATTATGTGCCCTGGCCGATTTGGCATGATTATAATGCCCCCCTGGCAGATACGGTAAAGAATTACGTGGCTAATTTCCGCTTTAATGACACCTGGAAAGGGAATTACGGGGGTGTGATGAAGGCCTGGATGGAAATCGGTCTGAAATATCCCCAGGAGTATGTGGATGCCTTTTTGGAGCTTACCGCAGGCTACTGGTTTCCGGATGACCGCACATGGTGTGAAGTGCTGGGATACGGCGCAGACACCCGTATGGGAGCTATCTACACCTATAATGCGGTGCCTACGGATGTAATACCGGAGGGAATTGCTCATGTATCCAAGTTGCCGGGATTGGAAGAGTCCTTGGAAAAGATTGTCAGCGGCAACAGTTTTTATAACTGGCCCGTGCTATCCGTATTTTTTAAGCCTGCATTATATGTTTGGGCTTTTGCCATGGTGCTTCTCCTTGCCATGGCATTTAAGGAACGTAAAAAAATGATGATTATGCTTTTACCCCTTATGTATTTCGGTACTTTATTACTGGGACCGGTGGTACAGGTAAGATATATATTTACCATGGTGGCGGTGTTACCGTTGCTTTGGGCATTATTCTATTATAAACAAGATGATAAGTCGGAGATTTTGGAACCGACAGAATGAGAGGTTAGATGGAACAGGCATTTACAATGATGAAATTTCCCAGGGAAATAGTGGAACACCATATTGAAGCCAGCATGGATAAGGTAAAGATGCAAAAGCGCAAGCTGGCCATGATGGGCTTTTTTGCAGGCATGTTTATTGCATATGCGGCGGCAGCCAGCAGTGTAATCATACATGACATCAGTAATGTGGGTCTGGCCAGACTTTTGGCAGGATGTATCTTCCCCGTGGGACTGATGCTGATTGTGTTTATCGGCGGAGAGCTTTTTACGGGAGATTGTCTCATGATAATGGGCGTGCTTCACAAGCAGTACCGTATCCGTAGCATGGTAAGAGTGCTGGCGGTGGTATTGCCGGCTAATCTGGTGGGAGCGGTGCTCCTGACCTGGCTGGTGTCCATGAGCGGACAGTGGAATTATACCGGTGGCTTGTTGGGGGCTTTTACCATTAAGGTGGCTATGGACAAAGTATCCATGCCTTTTATGACAGCATTTATTTCCGGCCTCATATGTAATGTGTTTGTGTGCGCGGCAGTGCTTCTAATGAACGCATCCAAGGATGTGACCGGCAAAATCTGGGGTTGCTTTTTCCCCATTATGGCTTTTATTGTCAGCGGATATGAGCATTGTGTAGCGGATATGTATTTTGTACCCGCAGGTATTTTTGCCATGAAAAACGAGGCCTATGTGCAAAAGGCCATAGATACATACGGTTATACGGCTGAACAGCTTTCCGGGTTGGACTGGGGAAGCTTTTTCCTGAACAATATGCTGCCTGTAACACTGGGCAACATGGTAGGCGGTATGGTAATTATGGGGGCCATTCTCTATGGAATCCATGGTAAAACCTTAAAGATGGACAGACCCCGGAAAGCTCACAGATATCATGAGCGCAGGTACAGACATGAGCATCCCGGGGAACACCATGCGCAGGCAGAGCACCCTGGTCACAAGGAGCATCAGACACGTTCTGAGCACCACGGCCACAGAGAATATCATGGTCATGGGGAGTACCACGGTCACAGAGAACATCACAGCCACGGAGCAAATCATAATCATTAGGAGCACCGGGATAACGGGGCGCACCAGGGCGAAGGGAAGCTTATTCCTTTTTGTGCTGACAAGGTGAATTTTACAAAGAGAGGGAACAGAATGAAGAGACGTTGGCCATGGATTGCAGGCCTGGTGGTACTGATAGCAGTATTGGCAGCCGGTTATCTGATGAAACAGGCGGGAGTCTTTGAAAAAGATATTTGGACAGTGACTCAATACGGTCCCAGGGACATTAATTCAAGCTTTTATACCATATATAACCCTAAGAAGGGACTGATTGTGGTAGATGGCGGGTGGACAGAGGATGAGGACTATGTGCGAAGCATTATTATGTCTTTGGGCGGGCAGGTGAATGCCTGGATATTGACCCATCCACATCAGGATCATGTAGGTGCTTTTAACAGTATATATGCGGATTTGCAGAATATTACCCTGGAGAGGGTTTATACTGTGGATATGGCCACGCATCAGGAGTGTCTGGCAGTGGCTCCCTGGGACAGTACGGACAGTTATCTGGACTTTTGGGAACTGGGAGTGGAAGAACTGCAGTATGTATATACGGGAGATGTGCTGGATATTCTGGGACTTAAGTTTGAGATTTTGCATACCTATAATGACCATGTAAAACAGTACTCAAGAGACTATTTGAATGACGGTTCCATGATGTTTAAGGTGACGGGACCGACCACCTCCATGCTTTTTTGTGCAGATGTGGGAGTGGCGGAAAGTGACTATCTGCTGGGGCTTTACGGAGATAAGTTAAAAGCGGACTATCTGCAGATGGGACATCATGGCTTCGGTGGTCTGAACGATGATTTCTACAGCAGGGTAGCACCCCGGGTGGCCTTTTTTGACGCCCCGGACTGGCTCATGCTGGATACTACCGGCAAATACGATAATCCGGAGCATGTAAAGCTTATGGAAAGTTTGGGCAGTGAAATAAAAAGCTTTAACACGGCACCGAACAGTGTTGTTTTAGAATAATTTTACCAAAGAGGAGAAAGAAATGTTAAGAATCGAAAATCAGATAATGGATGAAGAAAGAGCCCTGTACGGTGTTTGTGACGTGAGGGTGGAGGGCTGTAGTTTTGACGGTCCCGCAGACGGAGAAAGTGCCTTCAAAGAAGGAAGGAACGTTATGGTACAGAATTGTTTTTTTAATCTGCGCTATCCGTTTTGGCATGATAAGGTATTGCATATAGAGGACAGTGAAATGACGGAACTGTGTCGTGCAGCCCTGTGGTATTCAGAGGATATCACCATCCGAAATACCATGCATGGTATAAAGGCACTGCGCGAATGCCACAGGGTCACTATAGAAAACTGTGATATTGTTTCTCCGGAATACGGATGGATGTCATGTGACATCCGTATGGCAGACTCCGATGCAAAGGGTGAATATTTCATGATGCAGGCCCGCAGACTGGATTTTGAGCGGGTAAAGCTTAATGGTAAATATTCTTTTCAGTACATAGAAGATTCGGTATTTGAGAACTGTAATTTTGATACCAAGGATGCTTTCTGGCATGCAAAGAATGTGGTGGTGCGTAACAGTATCATCAAGGGTGAATACCTGGCATGGTATTGTGAAAACGTTACTTTTGAGAACTGCATCATATATGGGACACAGCCTCTTTGCTATTGTAAGGGATTGAAATTAATCAACTGCGAGATGCATGATGCGGACCTGGCTTTTGAAAAATCGGAGGTGGAAGCTACCATTACCACACCGGTTATCAGTATCAAAAACCCTGCCAAAGGGTATATCCGAGTACCTGAAGCGGGAGAGCTCATCAGGGATGATGATATGGATGCATGTGAAATAACGGTAGGAGGCCGGAAGGAATCGTGAGAAAAGAAAAGCAAATGCCCCGTACCATGACGGGTGCCATTTTTGCATTGGCCTGGCCCACCATGCTGGAACAGCTCATGCATACGGCAGTTCAGTACATAGACACTGCCATGGTGGGGTCCTTGGGCACGGAGGCTACGGCGGCTGTGGGGGCTACCACTACCGTGAATTGGCTGATAGGAAGTACCGTATCTGCCATTGGCGTGGGTTTCCTGGCATATATTTCTCAGGCCAGGGGAGCAGGCAAACCTCAGGAGGCGAAGAGGGCATCATCCCAGGCAGTGCTTGCCGTGGTGTTTGCAGGACTTTTATTTACATTTCTGACCCTGGGGCTCAGCGGTGTGATTCCCGCCTGGATGCAAGTGGATGAGGGAATCCGGTCTTTGGCATCGCGTTACTTTTTTATTCTGTATTTATCCATGCTCCCTCGGACTGCCAGTATTATATTGGGTACGGTCCTGAGGGCGGCAGGTGATACCGCTACTCCCATGAAGGTGGGTATCGGTGTAAATATTGTGAATATTACTTTGAATTTTCTGCTGATTTATCCTACCAGAAATGTGGTAGTGGGTCCTTGGGAAGTATTTATCCCGGGAGCCGGACTGGGAGTCATCGGTGCGGCCATAGCCAGTGCTATAGCTTTTACCGTGGGTGGTATCAGCATTACCGGGGCTGTCTGGAAACATCCGGAGATTACGCCCAAGGGACAATCCTTCCGGCCGGATATGCGGGTACTGGTGCCCTGTTTGCGGGTGGCGGGACCTAATGCGCTGCAACGATTCGGCACTTCTCTCGGTTATGTGGCCTTTGCGGCCATGATTAACTCTCTGGGAGAACTGTCTACGGCAGCCCATACCATAGCTAATACTGTGGAATCAGCCTTTTATATCCCCGGTTACGGAATGCAGACGGCGGCGGCTACTCTGGCAGGAAATGCCTTGGGTGCCCGGGACGAGAAAAAGATAAAAGATCTGGGACGCAGGATACTTATGATTGAAGTGGGGTTGATGATTCTGTCCGGAGGCCTGCTCTTTGTATTTGCGCCGGATATGATGGGACTCTTTTCCAAAGATGCACAGGTTATTCTCATGGGAGCTACCGTGCTTCGCATGGTGGCAGTATCTGAGCCCTTCTACGGGGTGTCCATCATCATCGAAGGTATGCTTCAGGGAATGGGCAAGACCATGATGCCCTTTGTGTGCAACATCATCGGTATGTGGGGAATCCGTATCGTTGGAACCTTTATCTGTACCCATATCCTGGGATATGGACTGGTATCCGCTTGGGCATGTATGATTCTGCATAATCTCATGCTATTTGTGATGTTTTCTGTTTACTATGTGTCAGGCAGATGGAACCCGCTCAAATATCATAAAGCAGGGTAGCGAGTCCCGGGGCGCCATAGAGGATTTGGTGAGTAGGATTTTGTGAATCAGATAGATTGTCCTGAGATTCTTTGGATTATATGATGGATGTATGGGGTGATATGCGTTTTGATGGCAGAGGGGCAAATAGATTAGTTTTGTTCAAATATGGCCCCACATCATCAAGAAAACGGGGCAAGCAGATGGATTATTAATGTATTTGCCCAATAAGGGGCTAAAGCAGGGAAAAATAGGTGCTTTGTAACGGCTAAACGGGGCATGGCGGAAGGATTATGCCCTATATGCCCTTTAGGGCATAGAAAATGTTTCGGGATAATAGGTATTGAAAAAATGCACTGAAAGCAGGGCCGTAAATGAAATGCGCCCATAAGGAAATAAAAAGACAAAACATAAGTCAATTCTGGATGAGAAAGGAATAGATATGGACAAAAATACAGCAAGAAACATATTGGTCCGTGTATTGGACGACATGGAGCGAAAAGCACTTGAGATGAAAATACAGGGCGTGGGAGTGGCCTGCTATTTGGATGCCGGGAGCAGTGTTGATTGGATCGGTGAGATGAAGGTGGTGGAAACTCCTTATAACCTGAAGGAGGGCTGGAATCTGGTGGCAATCGCCTGGTCCAAGGCGGGAGAAGTCATAGCTTCCCGTGCCCACAGTGGTGATCCGTCCAGGGAGAAAATCATGGGCGAACTGGGCTTCGTGGGCGGTGCATATAAGGAATGTGCCGGATACAAGCTGGCATTTGCTTTCAGCGGAGCTACCTCTGAGCAGGATTTGGAAGTGGCGGAGTACGGCATTGCCAGGTTTGAGGAATATGCGGCGGAGTAAGCAAGGGATAAGTCATTACAGGCAAAGAAAAAGGCCCGTATCCGGCACTGTAAAGTGTCAGGTACGGGCCTCTTTTGCTAATTCAATATATTTACTGCTCCAAATGCTTCTTAGCTGCAAAGAAATCTTTGGTTTCCTTAGCAACTACTCCACTTAATGCAAACAGTGCAATCATGTTGGGGAATGCCATCATTCCGTTGAAAATATCAGCGATGGTCCATACAGCAGATACGGTCATGTAAGGACCGATAAATACTGCCAGAATGTATAACCATCTGTATACTAAGAGAGAATTCTTCTTATGACCAATCAGGTATTCCAGACATCTTTCGGAGTAGTAGTCCCAACCTAAGATGGTGGTAAATGCAAAGAAGACTAAGCACAGCATCAACAGGAAGGAGGATAAGCCTGCGGGAAGAGGAAGACCTTCTACAAAGGCATAGTTTGTAATTGCAACACCTTCCAGACCCTCTACTTTGAAAGCACCTGTTAATACAATAGAAATACCGGTAATGGAACAGATAACAATGGTATCAATAAAGGTACCTGTCATGGATACCAGACCCTGACGAACAGGTTCCTTGGTCTGTGCAGCGGCAGCAGCGATGGGAGCGGAACCCAGACCTGCTTCGTTAGAGAAGATACCTCTTGCCACACCTTTCTGCATAGCCACAAACATGGAACCTGCCGCACCGCCCAGTACAGCCTTAGGATTAAATGCAGCCTTTACGATTATTGCAATTGCAGCGGGTACTTCAGTAATATTGCAAATGATTAATGTCAGACCCATTACTACATAGATGATTGCCATAAAGGGAACTACCAGCTCGGAGACCTTGGCGATACGTTTGATGCCACCGATAAGAATCAGTGCAACACACGCTGCCAGAATCAGGGAGGCGATTACCACTACCCAGGAATAGGTTCCGATGAAAGGAATGGTTACTGTCCAGCTTTTGTCAGGATCGAAGAAATTGGTAGCCGCAGAGGTAATGCCGTTTACCTGAGTAAAGGTACCGATACCCATCAGACCTGCACACACGCCAAAGAAAGCAAAGAGCTTTGCTAGCCATTTCCAGTTCTTGCCCATACCTTTTTCAATATAGTAGAAGGGACCGCCCAGAGCGTGATTATTTTCATCAACCACACGATATTTAACAGCCAGAAGTCCTTCTGCGTATTTGGTCGCCATACCAAGGAATGCTGCTACAACCATCCAGAATAATGCACCGGGGCCGCCTGCTGCGATAGCGGTTGCCACACCTACGATATTACCTGTACCGATGGTAGCGGATAAAGCAGTACATAATGCTGCGAAGGAAGATACCTCACCGGTTCCGCCCTCTTCATTTTTAACCATCCATTTCAGTGCCAGAGGAAGTCTGCGCACCTGGAGCAGACCCAGTCTGGAGGTCAGTAACAGGCCTCCTGCCATGATCAACACCATAAGGGGAACACCCCACACGAAATCGTCGATGGTCACTAATACGTCGTTAATTGTTTCCCACATAAGAATTACATCCTTTCTTTTGCTATATATGTCTACATAAACAGCACATATCTGCATACTGCAGAGAAATAAAAAGAGATTGTCCAAGCGAACAATCTCACAAAAAACGGCAGAAATCTATCCATTCTCTGTCCTTTTGCCTGAGAGATTGATATGCGCATGGCATACTTTGCACCTTCGGCACCCTTTACATAAATGCAAGGGATTCTCCAGAGTCACATCCATTCACAGTCATCCTGCAAACTTCATCTGTGCTTATTTATATACAACTGATAAAAATTTAACACCATATAGATAAAAAGTCAAGAAAAATAAGGCTTTACGGTGTATTTTGCGTTACGCGGGCTGGTCTTTTATTGCCATAAAGAGGATTATAAGGTATAATAAAATGACGTCGTTTGGCGGAGGCATCAGTGTAAGAAAAAGGAGCCGGTATTTTACCGTTTGTACAGGTATCATGTATAAAGAACGTATTTATGTATGCCACACCTATTATCATGCATATGTCACCCTGTTAAAGGAGTTTGCCCTTCCTGCATCCGAGCAGGGAAAGGCTACCTTGGTGCTCAGTACCATGTCATCGGACTTTAGTAATCTCAAGGAGCGTATTGAAAAACAGGGGATTTTTGAGCAGGTGGTGGAGTATGATGAAAAGCCCCATACCTATTTTGAGGAACTGGAGCGGTATAAGGTAGGAGGACAGGGCTTTGTAAAGCACCTGATCAACCGCATCATTTTTACCAAAAAACTGGCAAAGCTGCAGGAGCCCTATATTCCTGTGGATTTCAAACAATATAAGGACATTTACGTGTATTGCGATTCGGACCCCATTGGGTATTATCTGAATTATAAACGGATCAGGTACCATGCCATGGAAGATGGTTTGAACTGTATCGTGCACTGGGATACTGCCCGGTATGACAACAGGGGACACTTCGGCCTGAAGGCTTTCCTGGCGTCCATGAACCTGCTGTTTATCCAAAACGGCTACAGCAAATACTGTATCGACATGGAAGTAAATGATTTGGAAAGCATCCGTTACCGGATGCCCAAGATGAAGGAAGTACCCCGAAAGCCTTTGGCGGACCGGCTGACAGAAGCCGAGAAGCAGAAGATTATGGATGTGTTTGTGGAAAATATCCATGAACTGAAGGCTCAGCTGGAAGCTTTAAGCGGAGATAAAAAAAATTACATTATTCTCACGGAACCCCTTTGTGCGCCGGAGGTGCGTAAGCAGTTATTCAGGGATTTGGTGGCAGAGTATGCACCCCATGGCAATATAACGGTGAAGCCCCATCCCAGGGACGGGGTGGACTACGGGGAGCTTTTCCCTGAGCTGATTGTGCTGGAAAAGCTGGTCCCCATGGAAATACTGAATTTCCTGGGAGAAGGATTCTTTGACCTGGCCATTAGTGTACTTACGGATATTAACGGTATATTCTTTGCCAAAGAGTCTGTGAGGCTGGGCCCGGACTTTTTGGACAAGTATGAAGAGGCCTCCATTCACAGGCAGAATGAGCAGATATAAGTAGGATTGGGAGGAAGTCCCTATGAAATTAAGTATTATTGTACCCGTATACAATATGGCTGCAGACAGCAAACTGGCCTTTTGTCTGGATTCCCTGGTGCATCAGAGCTTTGACGATTATGAAATTATTGCAGTGGATGATGCCTCTACGGATGATTCCTTAGAGGTACTGAGGGAGTATGAAACAAAATATCCGGACAGGATAAAAGTGCTTGCCCGGCCCGAAAACGGTAAACAGGGAGCTGCCAAAAATACCGGATTGGATGTGGCCCGGGGAGAATTCGTGGGCTTTGTGGACAGTGATGACTGGATAGACCCGGATATGTATACCCGCATGATTGCCCTGGCTGAGGACACCGGTGCGGACATGGTGGGCTGTGACTACTGTATGGTGAATGCCCAAGGTTTTACCAAGACGGACAGGATAGCTAACAGCAGACCGGAGCAGACGGGAGTACTTACACCTGATAAGTATAAGAGTCTGATTCTGGATTCCGGTTCTTTGGTGGTTAAGATTTATAAAAGGGAGCTTTTTGAAAGTCCTGCCCTGCGTTTTCCGGAAAAAACCTTCTATGAGGACAATGCCATAGCCACGGAGCTGATGCTGCGTGCGAAGCATTATGAATATATTCCCGAGGCACTTTACTATTATTATCAGCACGGCGGTTCCACAGTACATGTGATTACCAGACAGCGGTGCGAGAACCGTTTGGACAGTATGCGGCTGATGTTGCAGCATGCGAAGGAAAGCGGTATTTTAGAGAAATATCGGGACGAGATAGAATTCCGCTTTACCAATCTTTTTTATCAGAATACTCTGTTTACTTATATGCAGGGTGTGAAAAGAACGGAGCCCGGCTTTGTGAAGGCACTGGGTAAGGAGATGAGGGAGGCTTTTCCGGAGTTTCAGGAGAATCCCTATTACAAAGAGCGCATTAATGCAGAGGAAAAGAAATTCATGGCATTACAACAGCGTTCTACCATAGGTTTTATTTTGTATTATAAACTGATTTATTTAGCTAGAAAGATTCGTTATGGAAAGTAAAAGGAAGTATGGCAGCAGAGGACCTGTAAGATGGGCCCTGATTCTGCCTGTAGTATGTATGATGTTTACGGCAGGTGGCTGTGGCATGAACGATATGTATACACGGGATTGGGAGCAGTGGTCGGAAGAGGCGGAGCGCACTGTTGTGGTGTTAGAGCCGGAGGAACTGACTGCTTCCGATGAAGAGAATATGACGGATACGGAAGAAAATAGTGCCCCGGAAAGCAGTGTCCGGGAAGAAGACAGTGGGATTGCCATTACCATTTCGGCAGCAGGAGACGTGACACTGGGTAATGCGCATACACAGGAGTATGCCTATTCCTTCCGGCAGATGTATGATTCCGTAGAGGATAAAGGGTATTTCTTTGAAAATGTATTGCCCTATTTTGAACAGGATGATATGACTATTGTGAATCTGGAGGGTGCCCTGACTTACAGTGAAGAGACCCGGGAGGGTAATACTTACAGCATTAAGGGAGACCCAGAATACGCCCGGATACTTACATTGGGCAGTGTGGAGGCAGTGGGCATGGCCAACAATCACCGTAGGGATTATCTGGAGCAGGGCAGTAAGGACACAGTGGCCGCCCTGGAACAGGAAAATATCGTCTGGGCCTATGACGGTAATGTGGGTATTTACGAAACCAAAGGTGTAAAAATCGGTATCATCGCTGTGAACTGGGTGGCCTACGGCAAGGGTATTATGAAGTTTGTGGAAAAGGGTTTGCAGCAGTTGGAAGAACAGGGTGCGGATCTGAAAATTGTCGCCTGTCACTGGGGAATTGAGCGGGAATACCTGCCAAATGAGGACCAGAGAGAGCTGGGGAGACAGTGTATTGACCTGGGGGCAGACATGGTGCTGGGGCACCATCCCCATGTGCTGCAGGGAATCGAGCGGTATAAGGACAGGTATATTGTATACAGCATGGGAAATTTTTGCTTTGGTGCCAACCGCAATCCTGCGGACAAGGATACTATGATCTTCCAACAAACCTTTGTGTTGGAAGAAGGCCGGGATGTCCGGTACGGAGAAGCAAGAATCATCCCCTGTTCGGTAAGTTCCATATCCAAGCGTAATGATTTCAGACCCACACCTGCGCAGGGTGAGGAATACACCCGCATTCTCCGCAAAATAAATGACCTGAGTGCGTACTTTGGTGTGGCTGCCGATGAAGAGGGCAGGCTGACAGAAGTACCGGCCGTACCGTTTCCGGAGTCAGTGGAAAGTGAATAGAAAGAAGTAGGAATAATTTACAAATGAAAAGGAAGGTAAAAACATGGAAAAAAGAGAAATGAAAAACCTGGGAATCGAAACCTCATTATTAGGCTTTGGATGTATGCGTTTCCCCGTAAATGCAGACGGTTCCATTAATGAAGAGCTGGCTGAGCAGATGCTGGACAAAGCCATTGCAGAAGGCGTGAATTACATTGATACTGCCTACCCCTACCATAATGGTGACAGTGAGCCTTTCGTGGGAAAGGCATTGGAAAAGTACGACCGCAAGTCATATTATCTGGCTACCAAGCTTCCCGTGTGGGCAGTACATTCCCTGGAGGATGTGGACAGAATCTTTGAGGAACAGTTATCCCGCCTGCGTACGGACTATGTGGATTTCTATCTGCTTCATGCTATGGGAAAGGACAGATTCTACCAAATGCGTGACATGGGTGTAATAGAAAAACTGGAAGGCCTTAAAGAAGCAGGTAAGATTAAGTACCTGGGATTTTCTTTCCACGACAGTTACGAAGCTTTTGAAGAGATGATTGAATACAGGGATTGGGATTTCTGCCAGATTCAGCTTAATTACATGGACACAGAGGAGCAGGCAGGATTAAAGGGCTATCAGCTGGCTACGGATAAGGGTATTCCTTTAGTAATCATGGAGCCCGTAAGAGGCGGTTCTCTGGCAGGCTTTGCCGAAGATGTGAATGCCCGTTTCAGAGCCATGAATCCGGAGGCATCCATTGCATCCTTTGCACTTCGTTATGTGGGAAGTCTGCCCGGTGTAAAGGTCATCTTAAGCGGTATGTCCAATATGGAACAGGTAGAAGATAATCTGAACACATTCCGAAACTTTGTGCCCCTGTCCGCAGAAGAGCAGCAGGGAATTGCAGATATCGTGGCCTTGCTCAGAAGCCGTGTGCAGAATGGCTGTACCGGTTGCCGTTATTGTATGCCCTGCCCTGCAGGCGTAGACATCCCCGGTTGTTTCCAGTCCTGGAACAATTATCATATGTATCAGAACTATGATGTGGTGCGTTGGAACTGGGAAGTAAACTTAGGAGAATCCAAGCAGGCAAAGAACTGTATTAAGTGCGGTAAATGTGAGGCTGCATGTCCCCAGAAGATATCCATCCGCGAAGACCTGGAAAAGGTACAGAAGGACTTTGATCAGAAGATTTTTTAAACCAAATGAATACTAAAGGAGGCACGGTTTGATAAACCGGGCCTCCTTTATTGCTGTGCGGATGTTTATCCAAATATTGCGTCGAGCCATTTTATAAGATGTTCAATAAAATCCAAAGCAGTAAAATACATATTCTCACTCCCTTCCCGTTACAGTATAGCTTATTGGGGGAGATTTGGCAAAATTTTTGTAAATATAGGGTGATGGCGGACAGGATAATGTGTGTATTTTTTATAGGGTTAGAAGGATTTTTTATAGTAAACGACCATGAAATATGATAAAATCAATCCAGTACAATGCAGGTCAAGGAGGCTTACGGCATGAGGCAGCAGCTACTTAACAAATTTGCCGAAGTATTCGGTGATAAGGAGGGTGCCCGGGTTTATTTTGCGCCGGGACGGGTGAATTTAATAGGGGACCATACGGATTATAACGGTGGTCATGTATTCCCCTGTGCGCTGACACTGGGTACTTATGGTGTGGCAAGGCGCAGAGCGGATGATGAGTTGCATTTTTATTCCATGAATTTTGAAGAAGCAGGGGTGATTACATCTTCCCTGCAGGAGTTACAGCCTTCACCGGAGTCGCAGTGGGCGGACTATCCCAAGGGTGTTTTGTGGGCCTTTGAAGAGCGGGGGATGAAGATACCCGCGGGCATGGACCTTTTACTTTTTGGCAATATTCCCAACGGTGCAGGGCTTTCTTCTTCTGCTTCCGTGGAGGTGCTTACAGGATATATCCTTTGTGATTTGTTTGGTTTTGATGTGGATCATGTGGAGCTGGCACTGATCGGTCAGTATTCGGAAAATCATTTTAATAAAGTGAACTGTGGTATTATGGACCAGTTTGCCATTGCCATGGGTAAGGAAGGTGCGGCTATCTTTTTGGATACGGCTACTTTGCAGTACCAATATGTACCCGTGGTGATGCAAGGGGCTAAAATCGTCATTACCTGCAGTAATAAAAAGCGGGGGCTTGCGGATTCCAAATATAATGAACGCCGCAGTCAGTGTGAAAGTGCTTTGGCGCAGTTACAGAAGGTAGTAGATATAAAGTCCTTGGGAGAGCTGGATGAGGTTGCCTTTAACCGATATGCAGACAGTATCTGTGATGAAACTGAGAGAAAGCGTGCGAGACACGCGGTTACGGAGAACCGGCGAACGCTTCAGGCGGTGGAGGCACTGCAGGCGGGAGATCTTCATAAGTTTGGCCGACTGATGAATGAGTCCCATGTATCCCTGCGGGATGACTATGAAGCCACGGGAGTGGAAATGGATACCCTGGCAGAAGAAGCCTGGAAGGTAAAGGGAGTCATCGGCTCCCGCATGACCGGCGGCGGCTTCGGCGGTTGCACCGTAAGCATTGTGGAAGAGGATGCGGTGGAGGATTTTATTGCACAGGTAGGCAGAGCTTATCGGGACAAGATAGGTTACGATGCGGATTTTTACACCGTGGAGATCGGAAATGGTCCCTGCCGGTTACAGTGAGGTTGAAGGATGAAATTTTTACTGGTAGCAGTGAATGCCAAATACATTCACTCCAATCCGGCCATATACAGCCTGCGGGCTTATGCCGGGGAAGCATTGAAAGAACATATTGAACTGGCGGAATACACCATTAACCAAAGTGTGCAGGATATTTTAGCAGATATTTATAGCAGGCGGCCTGAGGTAATCGGGCTGTCCTGCTATATTTGGAATTGGCGTCTGATTCAGGAGTTGCTGAGGGAACTGCCTAAGCTTTTACCGGGTACGGACATATGGCTGGGTGGACCGGAGGTGTCCTATGATGGAGAAAGAATACTGGGAGAGTATCCCGGGGTCAAAGGTATTATGGTGGGAGAAGGGGAAGAAACCTTTAAGGAACTGATGGAGTATTATACTTCCTGTAAAAGCAGCATAGGTGCGGATACAACCCTTCAGGGAATCCCCGGTCTTTACCTGCACTGCGGACCTACGGGAGACAGGGAGCCTGTGGATATGAGTAGGATTCCCTTCCTGTACAGTGATTTATCTTTGTTTGAAAATAGGATTATATATTACGAGAGCAGCAGGGGCTGTCCCTTCAGGTGTAGTTATTGCCTGTCATCCATTGACAAAAAGCTGCGATTCCGCCCTGTCCACATAGTACAGAAGGAATTACAGTTCTTTTTGGACCATGGTGTGAAGCAGGTGAAGTTTGTGGACCGTACCTTTAACTGCAATCGGGAACATGCCATGGCTATATGGCAACATATTTTAGAAAATGACAATGGTGTCACTAATTTCCATTTTGAAATATCTGCGGATATCCTGGGTGAGGAGGAGCTGGCGCTTCTGGAGAGAATGAGACCGGGACTGATACAGCTGGAAATCGGTGTACAGACTGCCAACGGAAACACGTTAACTGCTATCCGCCGATTCATGAATATAGAGCGGCTGGAATATGTAGTAAGCAGGCTTCGCCGGTCACATAATGTGCATTTGCACCTGGACCTGATAGCAGGTCTTCCCTATGAAGGATATGAGAGCTTCGGGGCGTCCTTTAACAGGGTGTATGCCATGGAGCCGGAGCAGCTGCAGCTGGGATTTCTGAAGGTGCTGAAGGGATCTGCCATGGAGGAAGAAGCGGAAAAGTATGGTCTGGTTTATCAGGATATGCCCCCCTATGAGGTGCTTTATACCAATTGGCTTACCTATGTGGAGATACTGCGTCTGAAACGTATTGAGGAAATGGTGGAGCTGTATTACAACAGCAACCAGTTCGTATATACCCTGAAGTTCTTGGAACAGGCTTTTGAAACGCCCTTTCAGATGTATGAGCAGCTTGCTGCCTTTTATGAAAGGAAGGGGTATTTTAAAAACAGCCCTGCCAGAAGCTACCGCTATCAGGTGCTTTTAGAATTTGCCAAAGAGTATGACAGCCAATATGAGCCCGTGTACAGGGAGCTTTTGACCTATGATATGTATTTGCGGGAAAATCTGAAGAGCCGCCCGGAGTTTGCCAAGGATTTGGCGGTGCATAAAGATATTTTCAAAGCATTTTATATGCAGGAAGAGGAGCAGAGGGTTTATTTGCCCGGATATGAGGCTTATGATTCCAGGCAGTTGTCCAGAATGACCCATCTGGAGTCTTTCACTTATCCTGTATGGGAAAGTCCAAATAGAAATGTGACACTACTGTCAGTGAAAGGAGTTAAAGACGAAGGTTCGTATTTAGTGCTGTTCGACTATCAGAAGCGTAGTCCCCTGACAGGTGAGGCTAGGACAGTGGTGGTTAAAAGTAACTAATATAGTGAAAAAAAACTCCATGCACGTGATATTGCAAATTTATATTGTGTTTTATACAATACAATCAGAGCGCGCTACTTCCATAAAAGAGAGTGAGGACATTGTATGAAACTGAAAATAGGCGAAACTATAAAGAGGCTTCGCAAGGAGAGAGAAATCACCCAGGAGGAATTTGCTGAAGTGCTGGGAGTGTCCTGTCAGTCTGTATCCCGTTGGGAGAAGGGGATTTGTTATCCGGATATGGAACTGGTTCCTACCATTGCAGGTTTTTTTAGTATTTCTGTGGATAAGTTGCTGGGAGTGGACGAAATAGTGGAAAAACAGACCGTGGACCGGTATTGTCGGGATTTCCAGAAGGCCATAAGTGTTGGAGATATAGAAGAGTGTATCCGAATTGCCAGAGAGGGTGTAGCTGAGTTTCCTAACAATTATATTTTGTTAAACAGTTTGATGTATGCGCTGTTTGTGTCCGGAAGTGATGATGCAGATATTCCTGATTGGAAAGAAAATATGGAGAAGTATGACGGGGAAATCATTGCACTGGGGGAGCGTATTATGAAATATTGTCCGGATGTGGATATACGGATGGAGGCCACAGCACGGTTAGCATTTCAACATTGTGAGATGGGAAGAAAAGCGATTGGCCGTTCCATCTATGAATCACTTCCCAATATGGAGTGGTGCAGGGAGCGTGCCATTTGGTGGGCTTTAGAGGAGAAAGAACGGCTTCCCCATACTCGAAAATATATGGTGAATGCTTATGATCATATTCTGGATGCCATGGATCATCTGCTTCATCTGCTTCCGGCTGAAGAAGCAGTCAATGTGTTAGATAAATATTATGCTTTAGAAAATTTAATGGAGGATAATCATCCCAGATTCGCCACATGGGGCAATGTAGATAACCACTGTATCGGTGCCAAATATTTGCTACAGTTGGGAAGAGAAAAGGAAGCCTTTGAACAGTTACGGATTGCAGCGGAAGCAGCTATTGCCTATGACAACCGCCCTGAGGAAGAAAAAGCAGATAGTTTACTGTTGGGTGAGAGAAACTATAAGCGAATAGATAGGGATGTAGCGGATTCCAGACCTTTAAGAGTGATTCTGAGGGACAAGGAGTTGACTGAACCGGAATTTGATTTGGTGCGGGAGAGGCCGGAGTTTCAGGAGATTATAAAGTTATTAGGAGAATAAGACAAGAAGTGGGCCAATGCTTCCCGGAGGAAGGTGTTGGCCCCCTTTTTTTTGTTTTCTTTACAGGGATTTAATGATAAAATAATACACAAAGGAGGATGCTTATGAAGACTATTACAGAAACGATATTGGGAATAGTGCTGCTTGTGTGGTTTTTGGGAACATTCGTGGTAATTTGTTCAATAACTGAGGATAACGAATGGCTTATTCCTGCATTGTTGGGTCAACTTTTTGTGGTTTGGGGGATTGTGTTTTTGGGAAAGAAGATAGTCGCCCGTGCTTTAGAATTCCAAGACAGTATTTGGTTTTTGTTTATATTAGTAGGAATAGGCTGTATAGCAGCGAGCTTTATCCAGCGTTTTGGCAGTGAAGAAGTTTTGGATATTTGTTTAAAGATTTTCCCCTATGTTTTTTTGAGTTTGTTTGTCTTTGTAGGTGCGTTTATGGGAAGGTACAATTATCAAACGAAGATTTTATCAGCAAGAGAAGGTCTGGAAATGATAGAAGCGGAATGTGTTGAGGTAAAGGAGCTTTTGACCGAAAACAAATACGGCACATATATGGCTTATTGTCCTGTTTATTGTTTTCATTTTAAGGGTAATGCCTATACGGTCTCCGGCAACGTATATGTGAAACGTACGGATTTACGGGTGGGTAATAAGTATAAAATTTATATAGACCCATACAGACCACGTTGGTTTCATGACCCGAAACAAGATATCAGAGCAGAATGGATGCCGGCTAATATTTTTTCTCATGAAAAGGAAATAATCAGTTAGGAACATTTGTTTCGGGGGACAAGAGAAATATGAAAAAACGTACGCAGGAGATTTTGGCGGCGCTGGATGCCCGGTACGGCACGGAGCATCGCTGTTATTTAAATCATGAGAATGCATGGCAGCTTTTGATTGCCACCATGCTCAGTGCCCAGTGCACGGACGCAAGGGTCAATATCGTGACTAAGGATTTGTTTCAAAAGTATCGTAGTGTGGAAGATTTTGCCCGGGCGGACCTAAAGGAGCTGGAGCAGGATATACATTCCACCGGTTTTTATCATAATAAGGCAAAAAATATCATAGCCTGTTGCAGGACCCTTTTGGAAAAACATAACGGGGAGGTGCCTTCTTCTTTGGAGGAGCTTACGGAACTTGCCGGCGTGGGTCGTAAGACTGCCAATGTAATCCGAGGGAATATATTCGGGGAGCCCAGCATCGTGGTGGATACCCATGTAAAAAGGATTTCCAAAAAGCTGGGATTAACCGGGGAAGATGACCCGGTTAAGGTGGAATTGGATCTGATGAAGGAACTGCCCAAGGACCACTGGATTCTCTGGAATATTCACATTATTACTTTGGGGCGTACCATTTGCAAGGCACCTACGCCCAGATGTGAGGAGTGTTTTTTGCAGGAGCTTTGTCCGGATTTTAAGAAGCGGAGTAAGAGCGCTGCTGCAGATGCCTCCGGGGCAAAAGCAGACACCGTAAAAGTTATGCGCCGGGCCGGTAAAGCGGCCGGAAAAAGAGGGCGGACGGATGATTGATTCCTTTGTGAGTATTGATTTGGAGACCACCGGACTGAATCCCAAGACGGACAGAATTATGGAAATCGGAGCGGTAAAGATTACAGAAGGCGTGGAAACCGCAAGCTTTCATACCTTCGTGAATCCTCACAGGACACCGGAGGACAGGGTGCTTGCCCTGACGGGAATCACACCGGAGGATTTACGGGGCGCCCCCGATATAGAGGAAGTACTGCCGGAGCTCATGGAGTTTCTGGGGGATGATGTACTGGTGGGACATCGCATTCTTTTTGATTATTCTTTTTTAAAAAAAGCGGCACTGGACCAAAAGAAGAGCTTTGAAAAGAAGGGCCTGGATACCCTGCGGATAGCCAGAGTGTATCTGCCTGAGCTGGAAAAGAAGACCTTGGAATATCTTTGTAATCATTTTGAAATCCCGCACAGAGCCCACAGGGCGCTGGATGACGCCCGGGCTACGGCTTATTTGTATGGGATATTGGTGGAGAAATTCTACGGAGAAAAGGAGCAGTTATTCTGCCCCGCACCACTGATTTGTAATATAAAAAGAGATACCCCCATTACCGTGGCACAAAAGGAGCAGCTGGCCAGACTGATGGCAAGGCATAACCTGCCGGTGGATGGGGATATGGAAAAGCTGACCCGTAGTGAGGCCAGCCGGATTATTGATAAGATTTTGCAAGAGTACGGACGATAACGGAGCGGTTTATGGAACGCAGATTTTCAGCGGCTTCTATCAGTTCTTGGATGCGCGCCTGTTGCCCCTTCGAACGATAAATATCTGCAAGCATGTAGTAGGTTTTACTAATGTCGGTGCCGGTGGAAAGGGCGAATTCCAGTATTTGGAGTGTTTCCTCCACGTATCCTGCGTTGTATAATAAATCTGCCCATTTCTGCAGAGTAGTTACTAAAAGGGTATAGTTTTGGTCATATTCAGACAGGAGAGTGATATTGGCGGTGCCGTATTTCAGCTTTAGCTCCGTGTTTGAGTAGCCCGTGAGATTGACGATTCGCTGCCCGGACAGGGAGCCCAGGAATTCCACACATTCGGCTACCGCAGGGTCTTCCTGCAACAGATGTACGGGCAGGGTGTCCGAAGGAATGGTGATGTAATTTAAATCATCCAGTGAAACCCGTCGCACGCTGTTGGCACGGGTCTCCTCCTGCCAAAAGTTGTTTTCGGCGGAAACATTGGAATTTCGTTGCTTGCGGACATTGTGTCCGATTATCAGAATGAATACAAATAAACTTGCCAAAATAGGAAATTTCATATATAATATCCTTTCAGAGTCAGTCCGAAATTTTAGTGTTTTGAACTGACCGGGGTATGAATTATGGGTGGTTTACAAGGAGATATTATGTTTAATATTTACAACAAAAAAACTAAGAGAATCATATCTGTAATTATCATAGCATTTTTGGTATTTGCTATGGTTATCCCCACTTTAGCATATTTGGTATAATTTTTCAATGCGAGGAAGTACGGGACGACTTTTGATGATTGTGGCTATGACTCTGTTTTGAGGAGTCATTTATGAGAGCGTGGATATGCAAAAGTGGATTGTACGTTTTTTTATTTTTCGTTAATGTAGCCGTAGCCGGCATGACGGTATCTGCTGCTGGAGAGCCTGTGATGAAAGAGGGTATCTATGTGGAAGATATGGATGTATCCGGACTGACGGTGAAGCAGACCAGGGACAGAATAGAAGCTTATATTGATGAGCTGCGCGGCACAGAGCTTACTCTGCTTGCAGCAGAGGATAACCGTGTCATTGTAACGCCCGGAGAACTGGGTATCCGTTGGGTAAATACGGAGATAGTGGACGAAGCGGTACAGCTTGGTACTGTGGGCAATGTGATTGAGCGGTACAAGGCGATTAAGGACCTGGAAAATGATCAAAAGATATATGACCTGGCATTTGATTTTGATATACAGGCTATTGATGAGGTAATCCGTCTGAAGGCAATTAAGTATGACAAACCTGCTGTGGACTACATGTTGGAGCGTGCAGACAAACAGTTCCGTATTGTTCCCGGACAGATTGGATATGGCACGGACATGGAAGCATCCATAGATACTGTTTATGATTATCTGACCACACAGTGGGACCATAAACCCTGTGAGATTGGGTTAAAAATAGGGAGTATTCAGCCTCGCGGCAGTGAAGAAGAGCTGGCTGTGGTGCAGGACGTGCTGGGTTCTTATACCACATCATTTAGAAGCTCAGGCGCGGCCAGAAGTAAGAATGTGAAAAACGGCAGCGATTTGATTAACGGTGCTTTACTTTATCCCGGGGATGTGTTTTCTACTCTGGAGCATATTCTGCCTTTTACTACCGCAAACGGTTATGAAATGGCAGGTTCTTACCTGAACGGTAAGGTAGTGGACAGTCTGGGCGGCGGTATCTGCCAGGTGTCCACCACATTATATAATGCAGTTCTTTTGTCAGAACTGGAGGTTACGGAGCGGTATAACCACTCCATGAGCGTGACCTATGTACCGCCTGCAAATGATGCAGCCATTGCGGAAAGTGCAGGAAAGGATTTTAAATTTATCAATACTTCTGAAAGTCCGGTGTACATTGAAGGCATTATTAAGGATAAAAAGATTACCTTTAACATATATGGTAAAGAAACCAGACCCGAGAATCGCAAGGTCAGATATGAAAGTGAGATTCTGGAGGTCATAAACCCCACGTCGGACAATATTATTGCAGACACATCCAAGCCCTTGGGTTATATTGCGGCGGAGGAGAGTGCACATATCGGCTACAAAGCCAGATTATGGAAGATTGTCACAGAGGACGGAAAGGAAGTCAGCCGTACCCAGGTGAATTCCAGCAAGTACAAAATGACGCCCAGAAGTGCAGTGGTGGGAGTATCCACACCGGATCCCAATGCATATAATGAGATAATGGCAGCAATCGGAACCGGTAGTATTGCCCATGTCAAAAACGTAATAGCACTTTTACAGAATGCACAGCAGGCAGCGAGCCAGCACATTGTAATAGGTGATATATAAAGGAAATAAGGACCGGAACAGTCTATGAAAATTGGCAAGGTATCAGAGAGCGTATTAAAACGTTCCGTACTGAAAAATATCAGATCTAAAAATACTGAAATCATTAGTGGCGCAGGTGTAGGGGCAGACTGCGCCATTTTTGCACCTTCCGGTTCTGTTAAGTACGCGTCCTGTGTACAGGAGGCGCGCCTTTCCTGTGATGGGCAGGCAGAGGAGTATCTTTTGTCAAAAGAGGCAGATGAACTTTCAACACCTGCCGTGACCATTGGTGAACTGATACAAAAAGCTGCTAACAACCTGGCAGCGGCAGGGGCAGGTATAACTGCCATACAGACGGTATTTTTGCTGCCAACTGATTTTGAAGAGCCTCAGTTAAAGAAACTGATGATACAGGCTGAAGAAAAGGCACGTGAGCTGCAGATTCAGATTGCGGGAGGTCAGACCCGGATTACGGAAACGGTCAGCGCACCCCAGGCAATTGTTACAGCCCATGGAAAGCTTTGGGGAGATACTTTAAGCGGTATCAAACCGGGGCAGGATATAGTGGTAACCAAATGGATCGGACTGGAAGGAACTGCCATGTTGGCCCACAGATATAAGGAGGGACTTTTGACCCGATATCCGGAGTATCTGGTGGAGGAAGCGGCAGGATTCGGCCGTTACCTGTCCGTAATACCTGAGGCCGCTACTGCCGTGAAGTCCGGCGTGT
Organism: Lachnospiraceae bacterium; assembly: GCA_017513625.1. Taxonomy (GTDB): domain Bacteria; phylum Bacillota; class Clostridia; order Lachnospirales; family Lachnospiraceae; genus Acetatifactor. The sequence goes on from JAFXEW010000025.1 coordinate 28,616, forward strand.
GTGCCATGCATGATGCTTCTGAGGGAGGTATATTTGCCGCTCTGTGGGAGATAGCAGAGGCTGCAGGCGTTGGACTGACTATAGATTTGAAAAAGTTACCCCTCCGTCAGGAAACGGTGGAGGTATGTGAATATTGTGACGTAAATCCTTACGAGTTGAAGGCAGGAGGAAGTATGGTCATGACCACAGAGGACGGCCCGGGACTGGTGGCAGCCCTGGAGGCGGCCCGCATACCGGCCTGCATGGTAGGTAAGGTGACGGAAGGCAAAGGCCGTATCCTTCTCAATGAAGAGGAAGTACGTTATATGGATCGTCCCCGTACGGACGAAATCTACAGATGATTCCATCCCTGTAAGGTGGTTCCGTCCTTCCGGGGTGCGCAGGTATATTCTACACGGACACGTTTTCACTCCGTGAAAAAGCGTTACGTTACTAAGTTCGTGCAGACCATATTTGATACATCGGGTATCAAATATGGCCCGCAGACCTCACTAAGTAACGACGTTTTTCAAGGGTGCCTTTGTAGAACATACCTGCGTACCCCGGGAGGACAGAAATCACCGGAGTACAGGGATGTAAGTATTAGTTTATAGAAAGGAAGGAAGTAGGATGAGAGAGGAATTATTAGCGATAATTGAAAAGAACAGTCGTATTGACTTACAGGAGCTGGCCGCCATGCTGGGCGTCGCGGAGATTGATGTGGTAAATGAACTGGCCGCACTGGAGAGAGAAGGCATTATTTGCGGCTATCATACATTGGTGAACTGGGAAAATACTTCTATTGAAAAGGTTACCGCCCTGATTGAAGTGCGTGTGACTCCCCAGAGAGGAGAGGGCTTTGACAGTATTGCAGAGCGTATTTACAAATATTCTGAGGTGAGCAGTGTGTATCTGATTTCCGGAGGTTATGACCTGATGGTTATCCTGGAAGGTAAGTCCCTGAGAGACGTATCCAATTTTGTGTCCGACAAATTGTCTACCCTGGACAGCGTACTCAGCACCGCAACTCATTTTATTTTAAAGAAATACAAGGACCATGGCACCATTATGGACCAGCAAAAAGAAGATGAAAGAGAGGTTTTCATTCCATGAGAAATCCGTTATCAGATAAAGTTGTAGACATTAAACCCTCCGGCATTCGTAAGTTTTTTGACATTGTCAGTGAAATGGATGACGTGATTTCACTGGGCGTAGGTGAGCCGGATTTTGATACTCCCTGGCACATCAGGGATGAAGGTATTTATTCCCTGGAGAAAGGTAAGACCTTCTATACCTCCAATTCCGGTCTGAAAGAACTGAGAATGGAGATTTGTAATTACTTAAAGAGAAGAGTGAATGTAGAGTATGATTGGGCTAAGGAGGTAATTATTACCGTAGGTGGTTCCGAAGCTATTGATATCGGACTGCGTGCTATGATCAATCCCGGCGACGAGGTGTTGATTCCCCAGCCCAGTTATGTGTCTTATGAGCCCTGCGCTATTTTGGCAGATGCTACTCCCGTTATCATTGACCTGAAGGCGGAGAATGAATTCCGTCTGACCGCTAAGGAGCTGGAGGATGCCATTACCGACAAGACCAAGCTGCTGATCCTGCCCTTCCCTAATAACCCTACGGGAGCTATTATGGAGCGTGCGGACCTGGAGGCAATCGCAGAGGTGGTTATTAAGCACGATTTATTCGTTATGAGTGATGAGATTTATTCTGAGCTTACATATAAGGATGAGCATGTGTCCATTGCCAGTCTGCCCGGTATGAAGGAAAGAACCATATTAATCAACGGCTTCTCCAAGGCTTATGCTATGACGGGATGGAGACTGGGATATGCCTGCGGACCTCAGGAGATTATTCAGCAGATGACCAAGATTCATCAGTTTGCAATTATGTGTGCACCTACTACCAGCCAGTATGCGGCAGTAGAAGCGCTGAAAAACGGTGATGCTGACGTAGAGGAGATGCGTACTTCTTACAATCAGAGAAGACGTTTCCTGATGGAGTCTTTCCGTAAGATGGGTCTGGAGTGCTTTGAACCCTATGGTGCATTCTATGTATTCCCCTGCATTAAGGAATTCGGTATGACCAGTGATGAGTTTGCTACCAGATTCCTGGAGGAAGAAAAAGTGGCGGTAGTACCCGGAACTGCTTTTGGTGACAGTGGTGAAGGATTTTTACGTATTTCCTATGCTTATTCCCTGGAAAAGCTGCGTCTGGCCATGGACAAGATGGAACAGTTTATAGGCAGATTACGCGAGGAAAAAAGAAACTGATATGCAGATAATTTTACATCAGCCGGAGATACCGGCAAATACGGGAAACATCGGGCGGACCTGTGTGGCTACAGGAACCGGTCTTCATCTGATTGAGCCCTTGGGCTTCCGCCTGGGTGAAAAGGAAATCAAACGTGCAGGCATGGATTACTGGGACAAGCTGGATTTGCACCGCTATATAAATTTCGAGGATTTCAAGGAGCAGCATCCCGGTGCCAAAATCTGGATGGCCACCACCAAGGCCAAGCATTCCTATACGGATGTAATCTTTGGTCCCGATGATTTCATTATGTTTGGAAAAGAGAGTGCCGGTATTCCGGAAGAAATTCTGGTGGATTATGAAGAAACTTGTATCCGGATTCCCATGCTTCCGGATATACGTAGCCTGAACCTGTCTAACTCCGTGGCCATTGTGCTGTACGAAGCACTCCGCCAGCAGGACTTTGCCCAGATGCAGAGAGTCGGAGAACTGCACAGACTGCAGTGGAAGGAGGACGCCAGGCAAAGCATAGCAACGCAGCAGGAGAGAAAAGCAACCGGTAACAGACCGGCCGCTCCCTGTCACTTTATTGCACCGGAGGCAGTCATAAAAGGGGATGTATCCCTGGGACATAAGGTGAGCGTGTGGCATCATGCAGTAGTCCGTGGTGACAGAGGAAGTGTACGGATTGGTGACGGAAGTAATGTGCAGGACCATGTAACCGTACATGTGTCAGCAGGTCATTCCGTAAATGTGGGTGTCAACGTAACCATGGGACACGGTGCCATTATTCACGGATGTACCATCGGTGATAATACTCTGGTGGGAATGGGCGCTATCTTAATGGATGGTTGTATCATCGGCAGGAATTGTATCATTGGCGCAGGTACTCTGGTCACCCAGAATACAGTGATTCCGGACAATTCTCTGGTACTTGGGAATCCCGGCAAGGTAAAACGTCAGGTGACGGAAGAGGAAATAGAGCATAGTATTGCAAACGCCCTGCTTTATATGCAGGAGGCAGAAGCGGTGGCCCGGGAGTGGGAGAGTTTCCCGGAGGGAACACCTGCCCGGCTTTGTACGCAGGGGATGTACCTGGCAAATTGTGGGAAACAAATGCGGAATTACTAAATGTGTGGTTTTGAAATTGGCGATTGTCCCCGTTTTTATGGGCTGGGATAAAAATATAGCACCCTGTCCGCGGATGGAACGGAAATTTAAGCTAAGGCTTTTCTTTCCCTCCGCCGCGGACAGGGTGCTTTTGTCCGCGGGATGTTGACGGAAACAGATTGGTAAAACACATTTTTTTCACAATTCAAACATTGTTTAGAGACATTTGTGGTTTATTCTGATAAGGATAGTGGAAGCATGGATGAAATTGTGCTGAAAGGAAACATAAGAATGAAGCAGGGTAAAAAGATAAAAAAGAGATGGATAGTGATTGGTATTATATTGCTTTTGGTACTGGCAGGTCTGGGAGGATTATGGTTTTTTCTGTCAGGCATGAAGGGCAAAGGTACGGGAATTGGTAACCGTGACTTTGGACAGCCGGGCACCTTTTCCGGTGGCAGTACCGCTTACGGTGTGATTAGCATAGGTGTATCGCAGGTGGACTTTGAAGTGGAAGAACTGAATACACCGCTGGTAATTTCCAAGGTTAATGTAAGCTCCGGCCAGGATGTGGAGAAGGGAGCGGTTATTTTGGAATTGACGGAAGATAGTGTTCTGGATGCCAGAGAGGAACTGGAGCAGGTTCTTTTGGAAACTGAGTTGGCCTATCGTGCCGGAGTCATTGAATATGAGCAGAGTCTGATAAATGCAGAATACGACAGGGATGCAGCATTGTTGCAGAGCCGGTATGCCAAGGAGGTTTATCAGGAGACGCTGGATGGTCTTACCGGTAAGCTGGAAAATGCCCGTACAGAACTTGCCGATGCCCGCGAGGAGATTGCGGAATACCATTCTTATGTGGATAATGACACGTACAGAAGTTATTTTGAGGTGGATAAGTATCAAAAAATATATGATGAAAATCTGGAATTATTACAAAGCAGAATGAGTGAATGGGGCATTGACTGGCCTCAGGTGACCGGAGGAACCAGACCGGGTGAAACAAACCAATATGTTATCGTATTGTCCGGTCTGTACAAAGTACTGGAAGAAAATCTGAAGGATTTGGAAAAGGCAGAGTCTGCTTATGAGGAGGCGTTGTCTAATGCGGCACTGGAACTGCAGACATTGGAGTTGCAGCTGCCGGAGCTGGAGCAGGCGGTACTGGATGCACAGGAAAGTTATGAAGCAGACAGTCTGGCTGCTAAAGTTACTTATGAAACGAGTGTAAATAATGGTGAATATGCAGAAAAGAATTACGAAGCGGCAGTGGAAAAAGCAGAGGCTGATTTGGACTTATTGAAGGACACCTATGAGGACGCAAAAGCAAATCTGGAGCTTTTTGAGTCTACAGTGGGAGATTGCCGGTTATATGCTGCCAAAAACGGAAACATTTTACGCGTAATGGTACGGCAGGGCCAAAATATTTCATCAGGTACGTCCATCTTTACATACAGTAATCCGGAAGAGATGACAGTTACCATATCTGTGGATCAAAGCAGGATTGCAGAGATTCAGGTGGGCGACACTGCGTATGTAGAGGGAACATATAAGGGAGTTGTATCAGAGATTAACCCTATTTCACAGGCAGAAAGTTATACGGATGTAACATATGATGTAATAGTGTCCTTAAGCGGTAATTTAAAAGGACTGACCTCAAATGAGAATGTTGTGGTGACCTTTGGAGATGATCAGTCAGGTAGTATGAATCAGCAAAGGCCGGACAAAGAAAATCCCATGTCGGGATTTCCTGAAGGTATGCAGCCTCCTGAGGGTATGGAATTTCCCGAAGGTATGCAGCCTCCTGAAGGAATGTTTCCTGAAGGTATGGAACGTCCCCAGGGCGGAGAACGCCCGGAGAGGGGAGACAGATCCCGTAGAGAAGGAGGTGTAACAGATGGTCAGCAGTAAGAAAAGGAAGTTTAAATTATCTAAAAAGCAGAAACGCATACTGTTGATAGCAGCGGCATGTCTATTGGTACTTGCGGCTTGTTATACTCTTTTTCTGGCCCCCTTGCTACGGGAAGAAAAGTGGATATTTAAAGAAACGACGGTAGAAAAAGGCACCCTGGTTATGGGTATTACGGAAAGCGGACAGCTGGAATACGGGGTGCAGTCGGTTACCTATGATTTGGATTTAAGCATAACGGATGCAGAGGAGTCAGAGGACGAAGAGGAAACTGTCAGTCGTTATCTTGAAATTGAGAGAGTTTATGTAGCTGCGGGACAGCGGATACAAAAAGGAGATTCGTTGATTGCCTTTTCCAAGGATAGTATTGAGGATGTCCGCAAACTGTTAAACAGTGCGTTGGCTGATGCTAAAGTTGCCCGCAGCGAAGCGCAGTCGGAGTATGATTTGGCCGTATTGGAAGCGCAGTCTGATTATAAAGCAAAAACCAAGGCTGCTGAATACGCAAAAGAAACTTATTCTAATACAAAAGCAACCATTGAAAATGAAATTCTTTCCCTGCAACTGCAGATTACTAAGAGCCAAAATCAGGTGGAAAGTCTGGAAGATAATGTAGACACGGCTCAGGAAAACTTTAATGAGGCAGAGCAGGCCTATTTGGAAGCCAAGAACAGTCTGGAACAGGCAGACCCTCAGAATGCACCATGGTATCGCGTAGTATTACAGGGGTATAACAGTGCACGGACAAAATATGATAATGCCCTGTCTTCTCTGGACCGTGCAAAGCAGTCTTTGTCAGATAACGGAGTCCGGATTACTAAGCTGCAGACTCAATTGGCTAATGCTAAGGCGGCTAGGGAAATAAATAATCTGACTGCAGAAGAAAACTATCAGACCGCATTGCTGGAAGGCGAAAATGCAGCTATTTTGTATGATGCGGAACTGGAGAGTTTGAAGAGCACTTTGGAAGAGGCGCAGAGCAAAGAGCAGGAAATCAGTGAGCAGATAAATGCCTTTGAAACCTTTGTGGGAGAAAAAGGTATATTATACGCAGAGGAATCAGGAATTGTGACAGAAATGGTTTATGAGGCCGGAGATGAGCTGGTAAACAAGGGGACGATATTGTCTTATGCCACGATGGATGCCATGACCATATCAGTGGATGTTACCCAGGAGGATGTAGTGGATTTGAAAGTGGGCGACAAGGTGGATATTCTCTTTTCAGCCTACGGAGAGAAGGAGTTTGGCGGAACCATTTTAGAGATTGATACTACAGCAACTTCCCGTAACAGTAATACGGTAAGCTATCCTGTACTAATCGGAGTAGAAGGTGAGACTACACTTCTGTACGGCGGAATGACGGCGGACATTACCTTTGCGAAAGAGAAAAAGGATGATGTGTTATATGTATCCCGTAATGCAGTTGTAGAGGAAAACGGTAAGTCCTATGTATATATCCGTCAGGATAAAAATGCCAGAAAGCAGGTGGAAACAGGACTTAGAAACGGTGTCTACGTGGAAATTCTTTCCGGTTTGGAAAAGGGTGACGTGATATATATTGCCAGTGTAGTCAGTTCGCTGGAGGATGTGGAAAAGCAGCAGGATAAGGGAAGCGCTACGCAAGATGGTAACAGCGGATTTTCACCGGAGAATTTTATGAATGGTAATATGGATTTTGGTGATATGGAATTCCCCGGAGGTATGGAAATGCCTGATATGGGAAATATGCCGGGCGGAGGTATGCCTGATATTGGAAACATGCCGGGTGGAGGTATGCCTGATATGAGCGGCAGACCGGGAGGAAATGAAGGAAGCGGAAGCAGAGGTCCGGGAAGGAGGAACAGTCAATGACGGGTAGAGTAAAAAATCTTTTTTCCGGATGGAAGTGCAGCAGGAGAATGCTTCTTCTTTTGATTGTGGGTATTTTATTAGCGGTAGCAGTAATTGCAATAACTGTTACACGGAACAATCAGAGTGTTGAAATAGTATACAAAGAGACACCTGTCAGTTTTGGGTCTCTGGCAGTGGGAATTACGGAAAGCGGCAGCGTGGATATTGGTGTTACCCAGCAGCTTTTTGAACTGGATATGAGTGCTTTGCAGCGGGTAGATACAGGAAATCTGGGTAATTCTTCCCAGTCCGGCAGCAATAGCATGTCAGCCGGAATGGGAGGCCCTATGTCCGGCGGTGGTGCAATGGGCGGAAGCAGTATGCCCGGCGGAGGTTCCTTTAATGGATTTTCCCAGATGTTTAACATATTGGGCGGAAATACCTTTGTAAATAGTGGCGAGGATTCCAGCCTTGTGGTTTCACGGGTAGTAGTGTCTTCCGGACAGCAGGTTAGAATAGGTGACGTGCTCTATGAATTGGAGGAGGAGAGCGTGCTGGAGCTGGAAAAAGAGCTACAGTCCAATGTAGATCTGGCCAAGTCCGACCTGGAAGCAGTATATGCGGACCGGAAACTCTCTAAACAGACTGCGGAATATACCTATGAGACCAGTAAGGCATATGGAAGTTACAGTGCCACGGAATATCAGTCTACCATCAGTAGTTATACTGATGCGGTGGCAGATGCAGAAAAGAGTCTCGCCTCAGCTGAAAATAACCTGACACTTCAGGAGGCAGCGCTGACTGAAGCGCGCGGTTTGTATGAAGGTGCATTAACCGTATATAATGGCAGTGTTTGGTCCAGGGACCATACGGATAAGTATCAGGACACATATCTGTATGTGGAATATTTTAATCAGGCCAAGAGCGACTATAATACAGTGGAATCCATGGCCAATAAGGTCAGCCAGTTAGAAGAGAAGGTGGAGCAGGCCAAGGATAATCTGGACACTGCCCGGAAAAATTTAAGTAAGGCCAAGCGCCAACAGGAGCAGGGGATATTATCCGCAAAGAAAACAAAAGCCTTGCGTGAGCTGGCTGATGAAACGGCGGCAGAAACCCGGGACATTTCACTGGCTTATCTGGAAGAGGAAGTAAGTGAACAGGAAGAGGTCTATGCACGGGCAAAGGAAAAATGGGAGGAATACAGTTCTCATATAAACGGTACACAGATTCTTGCCGGATACAACGGTGTGATAACAGAAGTTGGACTGCAGGAGGGAGATTCCCTGAGCACCAATCAAATGTTAATCACCTTGTATAATAATGATGATGTAACGATGACAGTAACTGTAGCGGAAGAAGATATGAGCGGTATAGCTGTGGGGTCCAAGGCAAGAGTGGACTTGATTGCTTATCCAGAGGAAATATTTGAAGCTGAAGTAACTGAGATTTCTGATGCTACCACGGATTCAAAGGGGAACGTGGTGTATGAAGTGACGGCTACTCTCCGTGGCGACATGTCAGGATTATTTCAGGGTATGACGGGAGAGGTGACTTTTATTTCCGAAGAGGTAAAGGATGTACTGTATGTAAATAAACGTGCAGTAATCACAGAAGGCGACAACTCGTATGTAAAAGTAAAATCTCCGGATGGTAATGTTTCCAAAAGAAAGATTACCGTAGGATTTAGTGACGGCAGAAATGTTGAAGTGTTGGAAGGCCTGAATGAGGGTGAAATTGTACTAATAGAAAATAAGATAGTGGCCCAAGGGCAGAATGAGAGGTAGTATGAGAATATCTGAAATATTTCGATTGGTTTATCTGAATCTCTCCCAAAATAAATTTAAGGTTATTCTTACCTCCATCGGTATTGTAGTGGGTTCTGCCACCATTATGCTGGTATTGGCTATCGGTATGGGCGGCCGTGCGGAAGTGGCAGAGCAGTTCAAGAATTTGAATGCAGGCGCTATTGATATATCCTATGGCGGACAGGGTAGCTTTGACATGGACAGCTTTATGAGCGGGGCTATGGGTAATCCTTTTGGCGGGCAAGGTTCGTCACGGGGAAACAGTGGCAGAGGAAATGGTTCAACAGGATTTCCCGGAGGCAGTGCAGGCGGTTTCAGCGGCGGAGTTCCCGGTAATGTCGGCGGATTTAGTGGAGGCACTTTTCCCGGTGGCGGAAGTAACGGACAGCAAAAATCTAATCCCTTTGGAGGACGCAGTTCCGGAGATGAGGTGATTCTGACTACAGCAGACTGCGAGGAGCTGGAATTGTTTGTGGCGGGAATCACTGACACTACCATTTCCTATTCCTCCAAGGCATCGTTGGAAGGAGGAGAGCTGGAAAGCGCCACTTCCTATACTGTGGCAGGTGTACGGAGCAATTACGCCGGTATCAGCAATCTGAAAATGACTATCGGTAATTTTTTGACCGATGAACAGGATGAAAGCAAAGAAAAAGTATGCGTACTGGGCATGAGCGTAGCCAGAGAGATTTTTGGCAGTGCTTATGCGGCTTATGACGGTAGTGTATATATCGACGGCAGACCTTATGTAGTAACGGGGGTATTGGCCGAAATGGGTACCGTAGCATCCGGTATCAGTCCTGATACTGCTGTATTTGTGCCTTATGAAACAGGTATTAAATACGTTACAGGTCCTTCTATCAGCCCTACCGTTACAGTTATTGCAGCAGATGTAAACAGCGTTGACCGGGTAATGGCGGATGTGGAAACGGTACTTGCTGACAGCTACGAAGGAGTAACCTTTAATATCTCAGATGCAGGAACCAAGATGGAGGCTGCGTCGGCTTCTAACGAAACACTTACCTGGCTGTTGGTATCCATGTCTGTAATTGTATTTATTGTAGGCGGTATCGGTATCATGAATGTTTTATTCCTGTCCGTCAAGGAACGTACCAATGAAATCGGTATTTTAAAGGCGGTGGGATGTTCCAGAAAGGATATTCTGATTGAGTTTCTGATGGAAGCTTCCTGCATCAGTTTTATCGGTGCGGTCATTGGGGTATTGCTGGCATTGGCGGTGACACCTTTAGTGGAGCTTTTTTCCGTACGGGTGGAGCTGACAGTATCCGGTGCCCTGTTGTCCCTGTTGTTTGGCGTAGTTACGGGTACATTGTTTGGTTTACAGCCTGCCTATAGGGCTTCACGTCTGATTCCCGTAGTAGCGTTAAATCAGGAATAGGGGAAGAAAGGAGCATAGCCAATGATTCGAATGACAGGAATAAATAAAGGATATATGTTGGGAGAGGAAAAACTTCCCATTCTCAAAAATATAAATTTTACCGTGGAAAAGGGAGAATATGTAGCCATTCTGGGTCCCTCGGGTTCGGGAAAAACCACCCTGATGAATATTGTGGGTTGTATGGATGAGATGGATTCGGGAGAATATTATCTGGACGGTTTGGCCGTGCATGAAACACCACAGGATGGATTAACGGAGATACGAAACAAAAAGATAGGTTTTATTTTTCAAAACTATCAATTGATTCCTACCTATAACATTCTTCAGAATATTGTAATGCCTTTATTGGCAAGGGGTATGACATATGGAGAGGCGGAAGCAGCCTGTATGAATACCATTGAACTGTTGGGACTGACCAACAGAATCAGTCATAAGCCCGGCGAATTGTCCGGCGGACAAAAACAAAGGGTGTCCATTGCCAGGGCATTGGTGGGGCGTCCGTCCATTTTGCTTGCAGATGAACCTACGGGAGCGCTGGACCAAAGCAGTGGAAAGGATGTACTCAGATTATTCAGGGAATTAAACGATATGGGTCATACCATCGTAATGATTACCCATGATTCACAGGTAGCGAAGTCTGCCGGCCGGATTGTAAGAATCGTTGATGGTGAATTGTACGAAGACTGATGCATTTGACAAAAAAGATAGCTATGTGTACACTTAATGTATGGGGAGGGATGGCAGGTCATTAAGACTGCCATAGGAAGCAAAGGAGGAGAATTATGAAAAAGACAGGAAAGTGTACGGCGTTGTTAATGTTATGTCTTTGTTTGGCAGGCTGTGGGACCCTTGATGTTCCGGTAGCAGACAGTCAGCAGAGAGAAGAAAGTGAAACTGCATCTAACGCTACGGCAGAAACAGAAGAGACCACGGATACAGAAGGTTCTCTTTCAGAAAGTATGGAGAGCGGTTTTGAAGCAGAGGAAGAGACGGAGGAAAATGTACAGGTACAGGGAGGAATGCCTGAGATAACAGTGATTCCACAGTCCGGAGAATGGTATGATGGAGAGGACGGCACGTTGCTGTTAGAGTACAGTTACGGAAGAATTGTTGTTGCGGGTGAAGGAACGGAGGCATTACAGGCTGCTTTGGATGAGCAGTTTCCGGAGATGCAGTATAATGACCGGGTTAAAGAACTGGTAAAGGATGTGAGAGCAGTTTATCAGGAGCAGAAAGAGAATGGTCCTGATACGTTTTATACTTACTTTTTTGATGACAATGCCATGATCACCCGTTTTGACGAAAAGATACTTAGTTTCAAAACGTCCCAATACGAATATACGGGAGGGGCGCACGGCATGTACTTTAACAGCGGAACCACCTACGAGGTTGCTACGGGTGCGCTGTTAGGGCCGGATGATATTTTAGCGGACAGGATGGGATTTGAAACGGAAGCAGCTGTCTACATTGCCAAGGAATTAAATGCTGTTTACGGTGATCAGCTGTTTGAAGACTATGAGACCACGGTGACGGAAGGCTTGAAGGGAAATGACTGGAACTGGTGTCTGGATGCAACAGGTATCAGGGTGATGTATACCCCCTATGAGATAGGCCCTTATGCAATGGGGGCACCGGAGGTGCTTTTGCCCTATGCAATCTTTGGCAGATATATGAAGGAAGAATATCTGTGTATCTATGACGAAATGATTGCTGCCATTACTCCAGACGCGGATATGTCGGAAGCGGTGGGCACATCTGATTTTATGACGATTCAGTCAGGGACCACGGAGTGGGATATGTCAGAATATTCCCTGGTCAGCGGAGATGTGGCAGTGGAGCTCGGAGAGTTTGACTGGCTTGAGTCTGCTTATTTATTAAAGAAAGACAGCAGAAGCTTTGTTCTTTTGAGTTTTGATTATATGTCTGATGATTATGTGACCTTCAGCTATGAAGTCACAGACGGTCAGATAGTGAAGCGCGGGGGAGTGCCGGGAGCATATATAAGCGGAGAGCATTGGTCTGACTCCCATGTCGGCATGGTGTTATCTTTGAATGTGTTGGGTACCTATGGGGCCAAGCTTACATATATCATTGATGAGATGGGACAGCTGATGCCTGAAAAGGAGATGTACATCATTGACTCTGCTGCCAATATTAAGGTAAAGAAGCAGCTTCCCGTTATGATAAACGGTGAGTCTGTGACCTTGGAGCCGGGCACGGAGATTCGGATAACCGGAACCAACAACATTGATGAGGTTCTTTTTAAAGAAGTATCAGGAGGCAGGGAAGGCGTTATCCATTATACGATGGATGAGGAGAATTCCTGGATTCATCTTATTGACGGCATATCGGAGTATGAGTACTTTGAAGAACTGCCCTATGCAGGTTAGGCGGAATGCAGTCCAAAGCATACGGGAACTATTATTTGACAGATTATCATAATTATTTGCATTTGAGATATGCAAAAGAAAAGGATTCCTTGCATTATGGCAGGGATTCCTTTTTTTGTGCCTGTTTTTACCATAAAATGAGCTTACAAACAGATTAGTAAAAAAAAGGAGTGTTGAATATGGGCCTGAAAATTGAGAACTTAACCAAAACATATGGTGATTTCACGGCATTAAACAGTATTTCCTTAGAAGCAGAAAATGGAAAGATACTTGGAATATTAGGAAGAAACGGTGCCGGTAAGACCACCACCATCAAAAGCATTATGGGAATCATCGAACCGGACAGCGGGACAATTACATTTGACGGCAAAGACATCAGAAAGGCGGACGTATCCATCGGATATTTGCCGGAGGAAAGAGGTCTTTATGTAAACGCCGTAGTCAAAGATCAGCTTTTATATTTTGCCATGCTCAACGGTATGGATAAAAAGAAAGCTATGGATGAAATCAAGAGATTGCTGGAAGTGTTTAAGATTCCCGGATATCTGAACAAGAAGGTAAAAACCCTCTCCAAGGGTAACAAGCAGAAAATTCAGTTAATCAGTGCAATTCTTCACAAGCCTCAGATAGTAATTCTGGACGAGCCCTTCAGCGGATTGGACCCGGTCAATATCGAGCTGTTTAAAAATACTGTATTGAATCTCCGTAAGGAAGGTGCCACGATTTTGTTCAGTAGTCACAGAATGGAAGATGTGGAAGAAATGTGTGACCGCATCGTAATGCTCAATAAGGGTAATGTGGTAGAGAACAATACTGTGAAGGGTCTGATTGACAAGTATTCCAGAGAAGATGTGATGAATGTGGTGACTAATGCAGACATTACTGCATTGGTGGTTGAAAACGGACTGTTCCTGGAAAAGGCAGAGGGCACGAGCTTTGATATTAAGTTCAACAATACGGCGGAGATACAGTCCCTTTACAAAAAAATACTGGATGCAGGTATTGAGATTTGTGAAATCCGTAGCAGAAAAACAACCTTACAGGAAATCTTTATAAAGGAGTTGGCTGATAATGAATAATAAAATAGGAAAAGTTATATGGTTTACCTTTAAACAGGTAATTACATCAAATTGGTATGCTTTAATATTTATTATGGGTATCGTGGGAGTACTTTTATCCACTCAGTCAGATAAGATCATGGGTGCGTTATTTGGAAGTTCAGCATCGGCAGCCGGTCAGGCAGCTACGGTGATGACGGCAAAGGATGCCACATTTATGCTTCAGTTTGTGATTATTCTGATACTGTTTTTAATGATACTCGTTTACGGAGCTAATATTGCAAACTCCATTGTTGAGGAAAAGAGCGGACGAATTATTGAAACCTTACTTTGCTATGTAAAGCCCTTAGATCTTCTGGCAGGCAAGATTGTAGGTTATCTGCTGGCAATTATTATGGAAATTGCTATCTGGGTTGGATACTATCTGATTCTTGATGTGTTGTTGGAGCTTCCGGCTAATCCGATTTTTGCAGCATTAGGTGCTTTACAGCCTCAGGTATATGTATTCCTGGCAGCATCCATTATCTTTGGATTTATGATGTACGCATTTGCATTTGCGGCGTTGTCCTCTTATGCAGACAATGCACAGGATTCTACCCAGTTGATGTTCCCCGTTACCATCGTTATCATGATCGCATATTTCTTAAGTCTGGCAATTATGAACGGAATGGACGGAACCTGGGCACAGATTATTGCAAAAGCACCTTTCTTCTCGCCCATTGTTACATTTGTAACCAGTGACCTGATTGCACTGACATGGAAGGAAGTAGGAATCAATCTAGCAATCCAGTTGGTAGAAGTGATAGTTGTAGCAGCTATTTGTGCAAAATTTTACAGACGCGGAGTTGTAAGCTATGGACTCAAGAAAATGTCATTCAAGAAATTGCTTGGAAAATAAAAGAACGCTGATTGTGGTAGGTGCTGACAGCAGCATCGGAGATGTGCTGGTACCGGAGTTAATTGAACAATACGAAGATGTGATTTTAACCGAGGTACCGGCCGCATATGGCGGTTTGGTAGAAAAATACAGGGAATATGCAGGGGAAGCGAAGCTGCATTTACAGGAACTGGATGTTCGCAGCAAGGAGCATATTCACAATTTGGAAGTATATATAGACGAGAACGGACTGGTTATTGATTCCCTGATTTACCTGGCGGGAATCAATATACTGGCACCGGCACTGGAAGTGACAGAGGATATTTGGGACCGGGTAATGGAGATTAATCTGAAGGGATTTTTCTTCATGGCCAGAATGGTTGCGAACAATATGATATTAAACGGCGGCGGCAGTATATTGGGGGTTGCATCCCAGCACGGTGTTGTTGCCAATATTGACAGGGCTGCGTATTGTGCCAGCAAAGCAGGAATGATTCATCTCGCTAAGGAGTTGGCACTGGAGTGGGCCCGATACGGAATCAGGGTAAATGTTGTATCACCCACTATGATTTTATCAGAAAAAAATAAGGATATGTTGGAAGGTGCAAGGGCAAAGAAAGAGTACTTGGCCAAGATACCGTTAAAGAAATATGCAGTTCCGGAAGACATAAGCGCCGCAATACTGTTTTTGAATTCGGAAAAAGCAGCTATGATGACGGGACAAAATATGATAATAGACGGCGGCTGGACGATTTGCTAGAAAGGGATAGTTATGTTAAGGGAAGTACTGTATGTAAACATTGGATATGAGAATGGATTATTTGTTTTAAAGAATAATGAAGTATGTTCTGAGATTTCTGAAGATATTATGGTTAATACACCGTTTTACAATCAGGAAAACAGTTTTGAAGAGTTGCTGGATACCATTTCCATGGAACCGGAAGAAGATATTGTCTTTTCCTATCATTGCAAAAACCAGAAACTGGTAAGAAAGTTAGCAGCAGTACTGGCTGAGGAATACGGCAAAACAGTGTATCTGGTGAATTCAAATTTGAAAAATGCCCTGTGTTACTTGGGCGGTGAAACTATGGTATACATGTTGCAGAGCTATGATGTACTGGAAACCATTAACAGTATAGAACTGGAAGTAGTAGCTCAAATCCCCGTCTTGGTCGAGGAGCAGGAAGAGAACCTGCAGGGATATTATGCGGCCATGAAAAATGGCTATGATGCATATATAACAGGCGTTTATCCCGCCGATCTGTCCAATACGCTTGCAAAACATGTGGAGTTGGAAGCAGCGGTTGTAGTGGACGATGTAAGCAGATACTTGGATTTGAACGGAGCATTTCTGGTGAATGGAGATGCGGAAAATGATATAGAAATACAGGATAAGGAGCACTTTAACCATTTACATACCGTTAAGGAGGATGAAGTACGGTTTGACAGTACAGGATTATCCTTTAAAAAGATGGTATGCTCTTACAGTCAATATGCGAAGTGGAAAGAGAGCGGAAAGCTTGATCCCGTATATGACTACTATCTGAAAATAGAGAATGAGCAGGATTTAAACCTGCTTGCAGAAGAACTGGAAGCATTCAAAGCAGACGGCAAGATGGACACTATTTCCAGACGACTGGTTGATGAGTGCCGCTTGGCTAACCAGTGCAGCCTGAAGAAGCTTACGAGATACAGGGTTGAAAAGGATGTGGTAAAGCCCTGCATCACATCTGAAAAGACACTTCTGGCATGGCAGGAGGAGCCTTCCATGCAATTGCTGGAGGCCAACAAATTGTATGACAAGACTATGATACAAAGTAAGTGCGTGGATTGTGATATGAGTGCCGTATGTTCTAAATGTGCATGTCTGCCGGAAGGAATGAGCAGAGAGACATATTGTGAATTCATACATAAATATCCCTTTGTAGGCGAATATCTGATGAAAAAGAGAATTGTCAACTTTTTGGGAAGGTTCAGTAAAGTATTTGAAGGAGACCGGATGGTTGAAATTTCATCCAATATTAGATGCATGGAGTATGAATCCTGCAAAAAAGCAGTGTACGGAACACGTAACGTCTATGTGTTTAAAAAGGATGGCAACTATTATGTGTTACACATGCGTAACGGCAATCTGGTCAAGGTGGACAGAAAGTACGTTTTTTTGATGGAAGCTTGGGCATTGGAAGAGGATATCCAAACTATCGTGCAGCAGGCTGCGATTAAGTATGAGTTGAATGAAGAACAGGCCGGAGCTGTTGTAAGAGAAGGGTATGAGCAGTTGAGAAAGGCAGGAATCATCGCGTGAGTCATTTTTTCGGAGTTTATAAAGATATTAAAGAGCTTAATATTGGAAATGTAACTGAACTTGGTATTTATGAGGGGATTTTTTCTACTATCTATGCCAATATGCAGGATACATTCAGAGAACTGAACTATTACATTGAAAACGGTTTGTGTACAGGTAAAAGGGTATTGGAAATCGCTTGTGGTGATGGCGGTAATTATATGATTCCCATGGCAAAGAAGGGGTTTGAAGTGGATGGAGTGGAAATTTCAGAATCTATGATAGAAAGATTTCATGAGCAAACGGCCCGCTTGCCTGAAAAAATAAAGAGCCGGATGAATATTTATCAGGCGAATATCTTTGAATATGATACGGATGAAAAATATGACCTGATTACGATCCCGTCCACTACAATCTGCTTGCTGGCAGATGACGAAGAGCAGACCAGGTGCCTTTTCCAAAAGGTATACAAGTGGCTGAAGCCCGGCGGAAGATTTATGTTTGACTATCGTATCGATCAATCCTTACAGAATGAGTTTATTTCACACATTTACACGGAGACAAATAAGAAATACCCGTATGTGCTGTTTATGCAGGAGTTTAATAATGTGGTGCCCGGCCGGGGCATTGTAAACATGTATGTGGAAACAATGGAAGATGGTGTGGATAAGAGATATATTGCCAGTTCGGATAAGAGGATTATTACTGACGGATTGGTAGAAAGATTGTTGGAAGGAATAGATTTCCGTTTACATAACTCTTATACAGTAGATTTGACCAATGCAAAAGTAAAATTGCTTGTATTAGAAAAGGAAGAGGAAAATGAGTAAGGGAACCTGGTATCCTTTGTGTAGGCCGGATGATGAAAGGATCAAAATAAGACGGACGGAAGGTATCTATCTGTATGATACCAGAGGTAAAGAATATATAGACGCCAATAGTGGTTTGTGGAATGTGCCTCTTGGATATTCCAATCAGCACATTATGGAACAGTTAGCCGGACAACTGCAGAAAGTACAATATGTAAATGCATGTGAATTTGGTACGGAGGAAGCAGAGGAATTATCCGAGATGCTACTGAGTCTGCACCATGATGATATAGAGAAAATAGTATATACATGTACCGGTTCGGAGGCAGTGGAGCTCTCCATTAAGCTGATACGTAAATATGCGGCATTAAAGGGAAACGGACACAAAAGAACCATTGCCGTGTTGCAAAATTCCTATCACGGCAGTTATTACGGATCCATGTCCTGCAGTGATTATGACGGTCAGGAACGTGAGGGCTACGGTCCCCTTTTGGATGGCATTCGGGAGTTGTCTTTGCCGTTTTGTACCTGTTGCAGAAGCGGGCAGGTATCGGATAAGTGTGAGGCTGCCATGAAAGATAAATTGGAGCAGGAACTGGCTGCTTTCGGAGACAGTCTTGCCGGCATCATAGTGGAACCTATTCTGGGATCTGCAGGTGTAATACCTTTGCCGGAGTGGTTTTTACGTAGAATTATGGAATTTGCCAAAGAGTATGACACAATCACAGTTTTTGATGAGGTGGCGACCGGCTTTGGCAGAACAGGTAAGATGTTCTGTTACCAGCACTATGATATGAAACCGGATATTATTACCATGTCCAAGGCAATGAACAACGGTATATTGCCCATCGGTGCAGTGGCAGTTGCCTCTAAAATAGCAGAGCAGTTCCGTATACATGATGAATTCATCTTTCATCTTTCTACACAGAATGGTAATGCATTGTGTTGTGCGGCAACAAAAGCGACTATTGAGGAGCTGCAAAAGAATAACGGTGAACTGTTGGTACACGCACAGGA
Source organism: Lachnospiraceae bacterium (assembly GCA_017513625.1). Classification (GTDB taxonomy): domain Bacteria; phylum Bacillota; class Clostridia; order Lachnospirales; family Lachnospiraceae; genus Acetatifactor. The sequence goes on from JAFXEW010000025.1 coordinate 47,351, forward strand.
AATGAGCGACTATTTTGCTGGCAGAATCAGGAACGAATTCATGGAACAGTTTCCCAGGATATTTGATTTGCGCGGCAGGGGAATGATGTTTGCCATTGATTTGTTGGACAAGGATATGAGTAGGAAAATGAGATTTAATGAGCTGCTGAAGGTAGTCAATCTGTTAAAGAAGTACGGAGTGATTGCTGAGTGGAGCTATCTGGAAAATCTTACATCCTGTATGGTGATTTTTCTGCCATATATTATTCAAAAGGAACAAATAGATACTATATTGGAAAAGCTGTTATTAACTTTTAATAGAATGCTTGTGTAATGAGTTAAGGGAAAGGAGTACATACAGTGAAAGAGTCAAAGAATTGCAATCTGGCATTTGAAGAAATGGAAGAAGTACAGGAGTTTAGTTTTGGAAGCGTAAGTGTTATGTTGATTTCCGTAACCACTGTATTGTTGTTAGTGTTTCAGGTAATATTCTAATATTTTTTATATGATATTGGGGAAAGGAGGAAGAAGGATGAACAAGAAGAATTCTAAGAAGAATCAGAACGAGCAAATCCAGAATAAGAACATGAAGTTCGATGAAATGGAAAAGGCTGAAGAGTTTGGTGTGCAGGATTTTCTGATTGGAGTAGGAGTAGGTGTCGCAATCACTTCTATTGCTATTATTACCTAGTGATACTAAATACAAAACAGATGATGGAAAGGAGGTGCAAGACAATGGCAGAAAATATGAATGTAGAAAACGAAGTAGCAGAAAATGTGGCATTTGAGGAAATGGAAAACGCTGAAGAGTTTGGTAATGTAAAAGATTTTCTGACCGGTGTAGGCATCGGTGTTGGTGTTGTTGCCGGTATTGTTGCTATAGCCACCTAATATTTTTTAATTAAGGAGAATAAAGAAATGTTTAATAAGAAAAACGAGATCAAAGAAGAGAATACAAAGTACGAAGAGTTAGAAGTTGCTGAAGAATTTGGTGACGGATGGTTTGCAGCAGGTGTTGCAACCGGTATCGCTATCGGTGTTGGTGTTGTTATCTTTACCTAATAAGGCGAGAAGGAGGAAGTTGAAATGGAGAATAAGGATCAGTTAGTACAGGAAGAAAATGTAGCATTTGAAGAAATGGAAAAGGCTGAAGAGTTTGGTAATGTACAAGATTTCCTGACTGGTGTAGGTATTGGTGTAGGCGTTGTTGCCGGTATTGTTGCTATAGCTACCTAACTATTATTCAAGGAGAAAAGGATATGTTTAATAAGAAGAATGAAATCAAAGAAGAAGCAAAATTTGAAGAGTTAGAAGTTGCAGAAGAGTTTTGCGACGGATGGTTTGCAGCAGGTGTTGCAACAGGTGTTGCAATCGGTTTAGGCGTTATTGTTTTGACCTAATGTATTGGCTATATTTGTTGTGGTGCATCAGATATGCACCACAACAAATGGCTGAAGGAGAGTAAATGAAATATAGACATTTGGAAATAGAGTGTATTGATACAAAGCAGTATACAATTAAGAATTTGGCTTCCAGGAGATATGTAAAAATGGGAGCGAGGGAAACCAAGTATTTGCTTCAATGTATCGAATGCCCGAAAGATGAATTTAATTTTGAAGATATAGAACAACTGAATCAGGAAGAACAGAAGATTATGGACGAGAAGTTTCAGGAATGGGGCTTTTTGGATGAAAATCAGGTAATTGAAGAAAAAAAAGATATTACAAAGATTAAAATTTGTGAAATTAATCCTTCTGAGTTCCTGTCAAAGGTGCCGAGATTTATACAAAATCTCTTTTCTTTCAGAGGTGCATTGTTGATATTGGCTTTGACCGTAGCAGCATTTTACCTTATATTTAAAAATCCGGAGTTGGTACTAAATACAGCAGTGGAATGTTTGCATATGGCATGGTATGATTACGTGATATTTTATGTGCTGATGGTTTTGACAACAATGCTGCACGAATTCGGACATGCAATATGTTGTAACAGAAACGGCGGAAAAGTTAGCTCCATGGGATTGATGCTATTCTTCCTTATGCCCTGCTTTTTCTGTGATGTAAGTGATATTTACATGTTTAAGAATAAAAAGAAAAGCTTTGGTGTAGCGGTGTCAGGTATAGCAACAAACTATGCCATGGGATTAATCGGTTGTCTGGTGTTCTTTGCACTGGCGGCAAACAATATTTATGCGCCGATTCTTTTATTCTACTTTTTTGCAAATATTGGTTTTGTGGTATTTAACCTAATTCCTTTTGTAAAGCTGGACGGTTATTGGGTGGCTACGGCTTTAATAGATGTGGATAATCTGATGGATAAGAGCATCCTAATGTTTTTTACCGGTCTGATTAAGCCGAGAGAATTAAAGGCAATAGCTTGTACAAAGATGAAGAAAGCAATGTTATTTATATATGGTTTCAGTGCTATCATTTTCAGACCGATATTCTGGGTTATCAGCGTATATTCAGCATATGAATTTTTGGATTCCAAGAATTTGGTGTATTTGAGCGGTGTAGTAGTAGGATTTGTATTAGTAGTAATTTATAAAGACATATCGGATCTGTTAAAGAGATATGTTGAAATGTATAAAAACCAGAAACAGAGAGTTTTTGGTATGATATAAAAGGAGGATTAAATATGGAGACAGCAGCATTAGCAGCAATTTTTTTACTTAGTGTGTCAGCTTTGGCAGTAAGAAACCAGAAGAAAGCAGAAAGCAAAAAGAAGTAATCACAGAGCAGTAGGTATCATATAGGAATATGTACCTACTGTTCTATTTTTTATTACAAAAAAAGGAAAAATAGTGTATAATATACGGGTCAAAAGAAGTATTATGTGAAAGGGAAGAAAGAATGTCTTATCAAGTGGGATTTTGCGATGACGAAGTATACCAGATTAAGGTAAACAGTCTGTTTGTAAAAGAAATTGCAGAGAAAAATAATTATGACCTGGAATATCACGGGTTCCAGAGCGGGAAGCAGCTCAGAAATTATCTGGAGACCAAGACGTTGGATATATTGTTTCTGGATATTGATTTGGGAGATGAAACGGGTATTGAAATAGCTACCTGGGTTGCCAAGAATCATCCCCACATCATTACAGTGTTCGTCACCGGACACAGAGAGTTTGCGGAGGAAGCATTTGCGGTTGAGGCTGTAGGATATCTGGTAAAACCCTATGATATCAAAAAGATGGAAAGCACCATGAAAAGAGTAATGAGTCAGCTGGATAAGAAAGAAGAACCGCAGGAGGATTACGGTCTGATTATTACGGATGAGAATCTGAAGAAAAAAATTGATATCCGTGATATTTTGTATATCGAGCGGCAGCAGGCCAAGAGTATCATTGTGACTCAGGAG
>JAFXEW010000026.1 GCA_017513625.1 Lachnospiraceae bacterium
ATGTATGCAAGAACAAGGTGGCTAAACCCACCGTATTTATACCCGTATTCCCCGGAACCAACTGTGAATACGACAGTACTAAGGCATTTGAGCGTGCAGGTGCAAATGTAATCACCAAGGTATTTAAGAACCTGACTGCAGAAGATATCCGTGATTCCGTGGATGCTTTTGAAAAGGCAATCGGCCAGGCACAGATTATTATGTTCCCCGGCGGTTTCTCCGCAGGTGATGAGCCCGATGGTAGTGCGAAGTTCTTTGCAACCGCATTCCAGAACGCGAAGATGAAGGAAGCTGTTATGAAGCTCTTAAATGAGCGTGACGGTCTGGCATTGGGTATCTGTAACGGTTTCCAGGCGCTGATTAAGCTGGGACTGGTGCCTAATGGTGAAATCCTGGGACAGAATGAAAATTCTCCTACCCTGACTTTCAATACCATCAACAGACATATCTCCAAGATGGTATACACCAAGGTAGTTTCCAACAAGTCTCCCTGGTTACAGGGTGCAGAGCTGGGCGCAACCTACTGCAATCCCGCTTCCCACGGTGAGGGACGTTTCGTAGCTCCCAAGGAGTGGCTGGATAAGCTGTTTGCAAACGGCCAGGTAGCAACCCAGTATGCAGATATGTACGGTAATGTATCCATGGACGAAGAGTACAATATTAACGGCTCTTACTGCTCCATTGAAGGTATTACCTCTCCCGACGGTCGTTGCTTCGGTAAGATGGCTCACTCCGAGAGACGTGATATTGCGGTAGCCATGAACATCTACGGCGAGCAGGATATGAAAATCTTTGAGTCCGGTGTGGCTTACTTTAAGTAAATAAAGAATGGATGAACTCCCCCTGTGTATGGTACAGGGGGAGTTTTGCATTAGGGGGAGATAGGACGATTTCGTATACCGGAAGGTGGCCATGCTTCAGCTCATCCTTCCGTTGGTATCCTGCCTGCGGATTGCTGCAAAACGAACAGAACATTAAGAAATACTAATATCCTCCGCAGAAAATCTTTGAAAAAAGATGCATGTATCTGAAGGGTATGTTATGATGGATATAAGTGAATTTATATGGTCACGGACAGTAAAACAGGGTGCCGGCGGCAGAAAAGGAGTGTACAAATGAAGAAGAGAATTCTTGCTTATATGAAAACAATTGATGATATTCTGGCAGATGAAAAAGGTGATTATGATTACGAGGAAATACGTAAGGAGCATCTGGTCCAACTTCAGTTTTTTATGCATGAAAGGCATGTGCATCTGTTAGTAATGCTTACCTTTGCGCTGTTTGCATTCGGGACCTTCGGGCTTATATTTATGAATTTTCAGCCATCGCTGCTTCTTTTGATGCTGGCGGTATTTGTGCTTCTGGTGCCCTATGTATTGCATTATTTTTTGCTGGAAAACAGTGTGCAAAAGATGTATGAGCAATATGATGAATTATATGGCAGAAGCCTTGTGCATCGAAAAAAGTAGGTGTGGAAGGTTCCTGACTCAGCATAAATCGGCACTCCGGGTGTTAATATTGGCAAAAATGTGACTTTTGACACAAAAATATGGAAAAATTTAAGGAAGTGTGATAGAATTTACAGAGAATAAGAGACTAATTGCTTTATGCGGAAAGAGGGATTTTATGCTGGTATCATTGATTCCATTATTTGATGAAAACAAGGCTGTGGCAGCCTATTCGATTTTTACACAGAAAGATAAC
>JAFXEW010000027.1 GCA_017513625.1 Lachnospiraceae bacterium
CGCGGCCGAACGGAATCTAGAGTTAAACCTCTATCTTCCGTCTACCGCGGACAGGGCGCTTATTTTGTTCAAGACCATAAAAACAGGAACCCGATTCCAAAGCCCAGCACATTAAGAAATTCTCGCATTTGCTTCCAAAACAATGTTCCGTGTACATCCCCTGCGAACAAAGACGGGCAGGTGTACTTCCTGGAAAAGACGCAAACAATAAGGGATTGGAAAGGTGCCTTCCGTTAGAAACACCACATTTGACATTGCGTTTTCCCGGGGATGTGGCTTAGCTGTAGGGTACGTCGGAAGGCGACGCCTCATTCTCTATGCTCTTTCCTGCATCCACTTCTGTAATTCAAAAGTCCGCTCTGTGTGTTTTATCAGATTCTCATAGAACTGCCTTCTGCATTCCAGTGACTCTGCCCAGAACTTTTCAGCGGTGGGCGTTCCGCACAGACGGTTCTTGTGTTCTTCCAAGGTTGCCAGTCTCTCCTGACAGATTTCTCCTAATTCCGCTGCCGTATGCTTTGTTATGTCTTCTCCGGCCAGCAGACTGGTACGCATGATACCGAAACGATCCAAATCATCCGCATCCCGCACACTGAGTTCAAAAGGTGTGGCATCTGCCGGCACATCGTTCCACCTGTCATGAATGGATATGGCCCTGCAGATTTTTGTGATCTGTTCAGAATCATAATTTATTTTTTCCAAAAATTTCCTGGTGATTTCCGCACTGATAGAAGGGTGTACCTTAAAATCCTTAAAATCTGTACACTTGGGATAACCCACGTCATGAAGGAGGCACGCCATTACCAAAGGCTCCGGATCCCAGCCTTCACCCTCTGCAATCTTCAGTCCCCAGCGGGCCGTACGCAGAGTGTGCTCAAACCTGTAGGTCATATCCTCCCGACCGTTATAGGGCCCAAGGAATTCTTTTACAAAGGTAAGAGTCTTGGTGACCGGGTCTCCCGCACCTTCATACTTATCAATTATTTCCATAACGGATTTATTATCTTCTTCTCTTTTTCTGAAAATCTTTAACATCCCGCCACCTCCTACAAGCAGTACGGTATATTATCAGGTCTATTCAAAAGGAGTAAAGCTAAACCACTGATACTCTGCAGTCAGCGGTACATTGGCATCGTCAAATGCCTTTAACCATCCGTCCACGCCGGTGCCGCACCATGCATTCATCATGATTTTACCTCTGGTTACGGGAATACTCTCCGTAGCGCGATGTACCTCCGTACCGTCTACAAACCATATGATTTTATCCTTGTACCATTCAAATGCATAGGTATGAAACTCCTGGGATGCATCATAGCCCAACTCATACACATACTCATGCTCCCCTTTACCGTTTGTAAAGTAATTAAACTGTACTTTGGTAGGGTCCTTGCCCAGGATTTCAATGTCGATTTCGTCCCAGGGATTGTTGTCGGAAGGTCCGGTATATGTAAAGAAAGAAGCTACCACGCCGTCATTCTTTATGGCCTTCATGCTGACCTCATATCGCCCGTAACCGTAAAACTTCCGGCTGCGAAACTCACCGCCCGAATAAGGCACACCGTTTGCAGGAGTTACATCTTTATCAATCACCAGCTGCATCCTGCCGTCCTTAAAGGTTACATTCGTCTTACGCCAGGTTACATTAAACATACTGCCGTTGCACCAGCCGTCAGCCACCTCATAATTGGAGGGACGTCCTTCTGTGAAGTCCACCTTAAAAGCCTCCTGGGGCTCCTCCTTGACTACCGGTACTTCCGACTCTTTTACAGCCTCGGAAGGCTCCGTGCTTTCCACCGTGCTTACCTGCTGCGTCTCTTCCCTGCTTCCGGTGTCTGCATCCGGTCCGGATACTTCCCCGCAAGCAGCCAACAGCATAACGGGCAACAACAATACTGCTATTCCCACTACTTTTCTTTTCATCATTTCTCCTCCGATTTAATATATGCATCCTTAGCAGCTTTTACCGACTTTTTAAACTGACAGGTCCTGTCCTTACAGTTTGCACACTGAAGATTCCTGTTAGAGCCGCTCCAGAACCGCTCCGGATGTCTGATATAAATAATCTCCCATTTCAAAAGCACCACACAGGAAGTAAAAAAAAGACTCCAACTGAAAAAATTCCTGATAAACAGCATGGGAGTAAACATCATAAAATGTCCCCAGTCATATATTCTGCAATTCACACAGCATCTGTTCTTCATGATAAAGGTCTGAAAAGGACAGAAGAACAAAATACAGATATAATCACACAAAAAGTAAAGCACTGTAAGCATCAACAAATCCACATCGCCGATAATGTTCATAAGATAGAGTATACCGAATACGGCATTAAAGCTAAGCCATATCAGCATCACCACCAATGCTCTCTGGTTCTGGTCCTGTATAAAATGAAGCAAATCCCTGTCCGAATAATTATCCTGTTCATCGTACTTCTTTTTAATGGTTTTACGCAGTGCCATGGACAAGGTTTCCGTAGGAAATATATGCTTCAGCATCATCACCATAAACACCAGCCACAATACATGTATGGGTGCGAGTTTCCACACCAGGGCATCCGTCATAACCTCATACATCAATGCCTTGTCCTTAATGTAAAAAAAGGCAATCGGTACAAAGATAACCAACCGGAACACAAACTTAATGAGATATCTTTTTAACATAGGCGTACGCATTACTTCCCGCCTTTTATTTTGCTTCTCCAAAGGGTACTGCTCCTTCGCTTTCAGATTTTAAATATTCCTTCACATTGTACATTATAGCACGTTTTTATGGCACAGAAAACATTTCAGAGATAAATTTTCAGAAATTTGTCGTTTTTTTGTTTACAGAATGCAATTTTTGGTATATATTAAATATAGTACTAATGTCCTATATGGCATACAAGTTTTACGGGAGGTAAATTAAGATGGGTATTATAATTTCATTGGTAATCGGTGCCGTTTGCGGTTGGCTTGCCGGTTATATCATGAAGAGCGGACACGGTCTGTTGGTTAACATCATTCTGGGTCTGGTTGGAGGCGTTATAGGTGGCTTTATTTTCAACCTGCTGGGTATTTCCATCGGTGGATTCATCGGAAATATCATCAGTGGCGTGGTAGGCTCCTGCCTGTTAATTTTCATCGTGAGATTGATTAAGAAATAATCTCTCTATAAACCCCCAATATGTGAAACAGCCGATACCTCCGGATTCCGGAATGTATCGGCTGTTTTACGTTCATTTTTTCTCTAAGAAAAACTGTCTTCATTTTGCCTGTTTTCGGCTTTTCTCCTACAAAAGCCTGGATAAATATTTCTCAAAGTAAACTCCGTGGCAAGGATCCAGGCCTGCGGCAGAAGCTTCTTCTATTGCTTCACGCAAAAAATAAGTAGCTTTTTCCATGGAGGCACGGACAGAAAGTCCTTTTACCAAAGAGCCGCAAATAACCGCCGCAAATAAATCGCCCGTACCTGAAAAACCTACTCCCGTATAGGGATGCTCAATGTGGAAATCTTCTGTTTCCGTCACTGCCAGATTGCCTACAAAGACTTTTTCTCCATGATTGCGTATAATTCCCGTAACAATCACTGTCTGCTTTCTATGAGCTCCTGCCAGGAGTCTGCGGCAGATTCCCTTAATACACTGCAAATAGTCCTCATCCTGTCTGTGGGTAATCATCTCCTGATAATCCACATCCGCCAGCATACATAGTTCCGTCAGGTTCGGTGTAATCACATCAGCCTGCCGGGTAAGCTGCTTCATTCCTTTCAGGAATTCTTCACTGAACATGTCATAAGTCCTGCCATGATCCCCCATCACAGGGTCAGCCAGATATATGGTATCCTCTGACCTGAACTGCTCCAAAAAGTACTGTACATTGCCTATCTGGGCCGCATCGGCCAGGTAGCCGGAATGAATGCCGTCAAAGTGCTCATCCATCTGTTTCCAGCCGTCCGTTATGTGATTCATCTTATCTGTCAGATCATGACAAAAATACTCTCCGAAGTCCGTCTGTGCAGACAGAACCGCCGTAGGAAGCGGACAAGCCTGTATTCCCATCACGGAAACCACAGGAATGGCTGCTGTAAGGGAACATCTGCCAAAACCTGATATATCGTTAATAAGTGCTATCTTTTTCATAGTATTCTCCTTGCATTCCGGTACAAATGCACTTTTGTTATATCACACTTCCGTAACTATGCCTAGTCACTTTTTTCTGTAAAGTAACAGTCTATACCATTTGCAATTCCTTCTACCATAAGATTTTGATACTCCTCTGTAGCCAAAAGAGCATCTTCTCTGGGATTGGTCATATATCCCATCTCCACAATAGTCACCGGCACCTGACACCAGTTAATACCACTCATGGTATCCGTTTCCCAAACCTTTCTTTTGTTACATTTAGTGGATATCACAATCTCTTCTAATATACAGGACGCCAAGGCCCTGCTCTCTCTATACAAATTACCGTTATAGGGGTTTTGGGCGGTTTGACAAATCGTCATAGCACCACTTATGGATGTATTTTCAGAACCATTGGCATGAATACGAACAAAGGCATCCGCATCCGCTTCATTGGCAATCTTCGCCCTCTCACTGTTGCTGATATTCACATCATGAGTACTTCTCACCATAATTACTTCGTAACCACGTCGTTCCAGCTCCTGTTGCAACTTCAGGGACACTTCCAGATTTAACTCATATTCATATAAACCACTGGTCTTTCCGTAAGTACCGGATGACACCTTCTTTTTCATGGTAGTTGCTCCGGGACCCACCGGTTCTCTCTCACTGTTGCCCCTAGCTTGATGTCCTGCATCTATTACCACCAGCAGGTCCTTTTCTTCCGTCGCCACTGTACAGACCTTTCCGTGGTTTTCCGTCCCTTCCGGTATACTTCCGTCAAATCCTTCGGCAAAATAATCAACAGCAACACTCTCCTGCAGAAACACCCTGTCCTCTCCTGTTTCTTCCGTCTCTTCTGCCTGTGAGGGTTCTATATAGTCCATAAAAGCCGTTTCAGGTATTATTTCCGATACCGGCCTGCTTTCCCCGCATCCGCATATACTGCATATCAGGACAATCAGTCCCAATCCTCTTTTTATTCCAATCCTCATAAGTTTATCTTATCCTGTCTGTGTCCTGTACATGGCCGCATACCGGCCATTCAATGCCATCAATTGTTCATGGTTACCTTTTTCCACGATTTGTCCGGCCTCCATTAAAAGAATCAGGTCCGAATCCCTAATGGTTGACAGACGGTGGGCAATAATAATGGAGGTTCTGCCCTTTGTAATCTCCAGCATAGCCCTGCGGATTCTCTGTTCCGTAACCGTATCCACGGAACTGGTGGCCTCATCCAGTATCAAAATGGGGGCATCGGTAAGCACCGCCCTGGCTATGGTCAAAAGCTGACGTTCGCCCTGACTGAGCTGGGCGCCGCCCTGCTGCAGGACCGTATCATATCCCTGGGGCAGACGACGGATGAATCCGTCCGCGCCCGCCGTTTTGGCTGCCTTTATCATTTGCTCCTCCGTGGCTTCCTCCCTGCCGTAGCACAGATTATCCCGGATACTGGTGCCAAACAGGGATGTATCCTGCAGCACCACTCCAAAAGCATCCCTTAGGTCTGCCATCTTATATTCCCGCAAATCCCTGCCATCCAGCAGTATTCTGCCATCATTTACATCATAAAATCTGGTAAGCAGATTAATAAATGTGGTCTTACCCGCACCGGTAGAGCCGACTACCGCCACCTTCATTCCGGCCTCAATCTTTATGCTCACATCCCTGAGTACAGGTTTTTCCGGGTCGTAGCCGAATACCACATGTTCAAAAACCACTTCTCCGCGGGGCTCTTTAAGCTCCAATGCACCGGGCACATCCTCCGGCTCCGTGGCTTCATCTAAAATCTCAAATACACGTTCCGCACCTGCCACTGCAGTTTGGAAATTATTATAAATATTGGCAATATCCACAAAAGGACGGGAAAACTGCTTGGAATACAGCAAAAAGCTGGAAATCAGTCCCACACCGATGAGTCCCTTTGCCGCCATCACACCGCTTATTACCGCAATCATTACATAGTTCAGATTGTTGATGACATTCATAATGGGCATGAGATAGCCTGACCAGATCTGTGCCTTGGTAGCCACCTCACACAGCTTGGCATTGTTTTCATGAAAACGGCTCCTAAGGCGCTCCTCCCGGCCAAACGCCTTTACCATGGATAGTCCGGAAATACTCTCCTCCACCTGACCGTTTAAGACTCCCAAAGCAGCCTGCTGGGCTGCAAAATACTTTCTGGTATGGGTGGTTACGGTTTTGGTAAGCAGGAAAATCAGACCCACGGACACAAAGGCCACACAGGTCAGTCCCGGACTCAGCCGAAGCATAATGACCAGCACACCGATTATAGTGCAGAAATAAGTCATAAGCTGGGACAACGAATCCGAAATGGTAGAGCTGATATTGTCTATATCATTGGTCAGGCGGCTCATTAATTCTCCGTGCCGCCTGGTATCAAAAAAGGCCAAAGGCAGTTCCTTCATTTTAGTAAACAGGGTGTTTCTGATATGCAGAATCATCCTCTGTCCGATGGATGCCATAAAAAAGTGCTGCAAAAAACGCACCAGCCAGTCTGACAGATAAATCGCTACCAACAGCAGTATCAGCCGGGTAATTATGTCACCTGTTTCTACCCTGTTTACAATCTGCCCGATAATATAGGGAGACAATACTGCAGAAAAGCTGGTACATACGGATAAAAGCATAATCCATCCCAGCCCCCTGCGCTGTCCTTTTGTAAGCTCCAACAGGCGAAGCAGGGTGTTTTTCATGTTCTTGGGTTTTACCACCGGCATCCCGCGGTTCATCCGCCCAAATCCTCCCGGCGGTGGTGTGAATTCCTTAGCCAACCTGCTCACCCCCTATCTGAGAAGCATAAATCGCCTGATAAACACCGCAATGCTCCATTAATTCCTGATGGGTGCCAAAGCCCCTTATCTGCCCGTCTTCCAGACAAAGAATGCGGTCTGCCCGCATAACGGTAGAAATACGCTGACTGATAATCAGCACCGTCATATCTGCGGCATTTTCCCGCAGGCCCTCCAATACAGCCGCTTCCGTAACAGCGTCCAATGCACTGGTACAATCATCTAAAATCAGTACTTCCGGCTTTTTCAGAAGGGCTCTGGCCAGGGACAAACGCTGTTTTTGTCCGCCGGAGAGATTCACGCCCCCCTGGCCCAGCATGGTTTCATATCCATCCGGAAATCCCGTAACAAAGTCATCTGCACAGGCAATTTTTGCAGCTCTGCGCAACTCCTCTAAAGAGGCATCTTCACATCCCCAGCGGAGATTTTCTGCAATGGTTCCCGTAAATAAAAGTGCCTTCTGGGGTGCCACACCGATTTTTTGCCGCAGGCTAGCCATATTCCGATCCTTTACATCCATGCCGTCCACCAGTATCCGTCCCTGCTGCACATCATAAAATCGCGGAATCAGGTTCACAAGCGTAGTTTTGCCGCATCCGGTGGGGCCGATAATGCCCAGGGTCTCTCCGGGGAGTGCCTGAAAGGATATGCCCGTAACCGCCGGCTCAGCAGCACCTGCATAGGAAAAGGTTACATCCTCAAAACGTACCTCTGCTCCCATATGCCCCTGCTTTCCCTCTTCCTGTCCGGTGACAGCATCGCCGATCTGCTCTCCGTCCTGTTGTGCAGGCACTTCTCGAAGCACTTCTTCCACACGGCCCGAAGAAGCAACGGCACGCACTGCAGTATTTAATATATTAGATACCATACCTAAAGAAAAAAGCACCTGGGTCATATAGTTTACAGATGCCATCAAACGTCCGATTTCGCCGCTGTCCTGATTTTGGGAGAGCCACAAAAGAACCACAATTCCCGCGTTTACAGTCAGGTTAATCAATGGTGAAAACACCGCAGATACCCTGGTAGCAGAGACGCCGGCCCGGGCAAAAGCACCTGCCGCCTCCCCGAATTTCTCTGCCTCCTGCTCCTGTCCGCCGAAGGCCTTTACCACGCGGATGGAGGACAGAAATTCCCTGGACACCGTGTTAAGTCTGTCCAGACACTTCTGCAACCTTCCGAATTTCGCATAGCCAATCCACATATTTGCACCGATAAGACAGAAAGAAATGCAGAGAATCACGATCATCATGGGAATCTGCTGGGGCGTCTGCCAGATAATCAGTGCAATGGCACCGATACAGGTAATGGGAGCCTTCAGCATGATACGCATGATACCGTTAATAAAATTCTGTATCTGGGTCACATCATTTGTGATTCTGGTAATGATGGACGCCGGTGCCAGGCGGTCAATATTTTCAAAAGAAAGCCCCAGCACCTTATCATAGATGTCACTACGCATCTCCATACTGATTTGCTGTGAGGTCCTGGTGGCGTAGATATTTCTGGTCACCGCTCCCAGGGCACCCATAGCAGCAATAAAGAGCATGATAAGTCCGTAACCCAATATCTGTCCCACATCCTTTTGCTGCACACCGTTATCCACAATATATGCCATAAAAGTAGGCTGCAGCAAATCCGCCAATGTCTCTATCCCCAGAAACAAAAGCGCTGTGAAAAAGGATTTCTTATGTCTCCTTATGTAAGAAAAAATCAGTTTCATTTATTTACTCCTGTATATTAACCCAATATTTTCTTATGCAGCTTTTGCAGCAAACATGCCGCAGGCACGGACAATATTGTAACTACGACTAAATATAATGCCACATTCCTGATATAATACCCTCTCACATAGCCCATGGTAGCCCTTAAATCCAGGAAGGAATATCCAAACAGCTCTACAAAAAGGCCGTGAATCAGGTAGAATTCCATGGTAATGGTACCCATAAACTTCAGTATCCGGTTACCTATGCGTATCTTCATATTCAGCAGAAATACCAGAAATACAAAGGCACAGGCAGCGCCTGCCTGGGAAATCAGACACACCCATCTGCGGGGTACCTTGTCCGGAGCGCCCCAATTTTGCCCGTAATAGGAAAATGCCGTCTGGGCATATTCAGAAAAGGGATACAGCACGGCCAGACCCACTATCATCAGAATCAGGTAAACTGCATAATACTTCTTTAAATGTGCCATGAGCGGCTTTTCAAACCGGGCAAAAAGCATACCGATGGAAAAAAGATGAACGGAATTGTACCACCACTCGCCCTGCATCCAATAATCATTGTGATCAATAAAAGTACCAATCACCGTGTATACAAAAACCATGAAACAGGTAACTGCCAGTGCTGCATCCGTCTTTTTGATAAAGCGGAACGCCAGATAGAAAAACAGATAAAAAATGGGAAGGGCAATCACAAACCACGCATTGGGATTACAAAGCATGGCACCACTCAGGTAACAGAAAATTTTACCAGGATTCATTCTTTCTCCCATAATCAGGCGTACTATAAAAAAGATAATTGCCGTGGAATAAAAGGCAAGTACAAGTGGCAGAACGCGCCTTTTCCCAAATCCCCGAAGATAATCCTCTTTTTGGGTAAAACTCTTGTAAAGTCCGTATCCGGAACAAAACAAAAAGACTCCCACGAAAAAGTATCCGATGGGTACAAAGAAATCCAATCCATGCACGATAAAGGGCGCCGGCTTCCAGGAAGCGCAGGTCTTTTGCCCTGCATGATGGAGCATGATGCAGATGGCAAAAAAGCCCTGCAACGCCTTGGTCTGGGACAGGGACATAAACTCCTCATTCCATTCTTTTCTCTTACATACTTTTGCTCCCGCAAAAAGAATTATTATCATTATGGGGTAAATCAAATAAATCAGCTTGTCCATTTCGAATTCCTTCCTCTTTCCGTAACCATCATCTGCGGAAACGGTCTTTTCACTGCCTCCTCTGATGATTCCAACAAACTTCCGGCATTAAAATCCTATCCGTCTTATCTCTTCCACCAGATTCCATCCGTATACCTCGCAGCCCAGACAATTAGGATGCAGACCATCCAAAAAGTATTCCGGCAAATGAGGCACCAGACCGAAGCCTTCCACCACGGTAATATTGTCATAAGCTGTGCAGATTTCCTTTAACTTACGGCAAAACTCACCAAGGACAGTAAGCCCTTCCTCTGAATCCCCTCTCCAGATAGGAGTAATACAAAGTACCGGTGTATCTCCGTAAACCTCTGCCAGACGCTGATAATATTCTACGATACCGTCCATGGTCTCCGTGCCGTACTGATTGGTACCCATGGAAATAATGATTTTATCCGGACGGTATCCTTCCATCTCCGTCAGGACTCTCTTGTCATATATATAGCCCCCGATTCCCTGGTTCAGGATATCATAGTTTAAAAGCCTGTTGGCCACACTCACGTAAGTATGGGCGGAACGTAAGGGTCCGTAGCCCTGTGTAATGGAGTCTCCCATCCACAGTACCTTTTCTCCCTTTTTCACCGGCGCATACTCTCCATTTATCTCAAAGTCACGGATATAAGCCGTTGCGTCAGCAGGCAGATACACCCGCACCTGCTTATTGCCCTCGGGCAATTCAAAGGAAAGCACTCCTTCCTGCTCCAAATCCTTTACATAAAAAATCCGGCTGATAAGTCCGTCCACCTCCAGTTCAAAGGAATCCGGCGATCCCATCCAGGCGATTCGATACGCAAAGGAAAAGGACGTTGCATCCGTGGTAAACTCCAAAGTCTTCGCATTGGAAGCCACGCACCTTTCATACCAAAACTCAAAGGCCTCCTTAAAATATGCCTGCTGCTCAGGTGTATACTGGAAAGACTGCAGATAGCCATCCTCTGTCTCCCCAAAATAAAGTGCTCCGTAATATATGGTTTTCAGCTGTTCGTTTGATAATTTCATACTCTTTCTCTTTTCTGCATATAATGCAATATTTTATCACAATCCCACATAATATAAAACAAATATATCCCTCAAAGGAATAAAATATATTCACTTCATTCCCCCCAGATTTTAATCCCATGAAATAAGCCGGTCCTTTTATAAACACAAAGAACCCTATGTACCTTTCTGCAGCCCGCATCTGCCTGATAACTTCAATGTACGGCATGTTATCCCCGCAAAACCGATCCCACTGTTGTTTTCAGAAATTTCCGCTCTTCTTTCCCTCCAAAACCTTTAAAAATATGAGCCAAATACGGAAATGGGCATATAGCATAAAAGCTCTTCTTTATACCCCGTTTTCGTATTAAAAGGCGCCTGAAAGCCAAGATTACGGAGTACTTTTGGGTATATATGAGGATATTGTTACATTTTGCCCCGCATAAAGAATTAAACCGGGGCAAATTACAGATGTTTCATCCTATTTGCCCTTTTCAGAAAGTAAAATATACCCTATAAAGTGGACACGTAGAAGTTTATTTTGTACCCACAATTTATGGCTATCCCCATTCTGTACACATGGCTTTTGGATCGTGTACCTTTAAGTTATTTATACAAACGTGGTTGTCCCCATATTGAAACA
>JAFXEW010000028.1 GCA_017513625.1 Lachnospiraceae bacterium
GAGGATTTATGTACCGTAAACGAGTTGCTGTCTCTTTCCCAGCGTTTTGAAGTTGCCGCAATGCTGAAAGAGCGCAAAACATATTTGGAAATAGCCGAAAAAACAGGTGCATCCACAGCCACTATCAGCCGTGTAAACCGTTCCCTGAATTATGGCAATGACGGATACGATCTTGTATTCGCCCGCATGAACAAATAGAATCCCGAATATTTAAAAGGACGTCAATCGACGTCCTTTTACTATGCTTCAACTGTTTCCGTTTTTTCATCAGCAGATGCCGCCACTGCAGTTTCGCTTTGATTTGCCTGCTGCTCTTCTTCATCAGCCTTTAATGCCTGCACTATAGCCGCTTTTGCAGTTTTTCTGCCTGACAATGCAGCCTTTAATCCGGGCTGGCCCTTCTCCGAAGGAATTTCTCTGTTCATATCACATCTTCCCTGGAAAACAGCTTTCTCATCAATCACCAGTACACCGGTGGAAATATCTCCGTATACCTGGGCTGTACCGATTAACTCCACACGCTCGGGGGCCTGGATATTTCCGATTACCCTGCCGCCAACCACAACGGATTTAGCAGATATATTTCCTTCTATCAATCCTGTTGAACCGATGATAACTGCACCTTCCACAGTAAGTTTGCCGTGAATGGTTCCATCCACACGTAAAGAATCACTGGCGGTAAAGTCTCCCATACACTCTGCATCTTTTCCTATAATCGTACTAATCTTTACATTTACTTCTTTCTTAGCCAATATGCTACCTCCTACCATTAAACACCCTTATTATCCGTTTATCTTTAACATCTCTACAGGATTAATGTGCGTACCGTCTTTTAGCATTTGATAACAAAACTTCTGATTCTTATCTCCTATCAGGAATAAAACAGCCCCTCTCGATACCACCTGCCCCTGTTGCACCATCGGTTCACCCTGATTACGATAAACTGTTATATAACCGTTTCCGTGATCAATCCATACATTATGTCCGTACTCCGCCTCATCATTTACTGCCATAACAGTACCATTGGCCGTTGCTATGACCATGGAACCTGATGTTGCACTGAATATACAACTGGGCGTACCATCTGCATTCTCTTCCATCACAGCAGAACTGTTTAACGGAAATTCAGTAGGATTACTATGCTGTGCCAAAGCTGCCGACAACTGATTCTCAATTTCCGTCTTTTGATTCACAGTAGTACTCAGAACCGCTATCTTTTCATTCATAGCATGAATCTGTGTGTTTAACTGTTCCACTTCATCGGACAATTCCGCATTACGGTCCTTTAATACCTGCATTTCTTCACTTTGTGCCGTGTACTTCTGGGCCACTCCACTCCAAATCTGCTGTTCAAAAATAATATATCCCAGCATGGTTCCTAACAAAAGACAAAGCACAAAAATACCTGTCTTAAGCACCCAGGGTTTAATCCTGATTTGTTTTACATTGGCATCCACTGCATCACTTGTTACAATGATTACATGATTCTCTTTTCTTTTATGTTTATTATTTGGCATAAAATAGTCACCTCCGATAAACGTCTACATTTTACCACAGGTGACTATAATCATCAACGAAATATTATGAACTTTATTGCCGTATGAGTGTTTTTTGGTAGTTTTTTACATATTTAAGGACATATCTCCATCTTTAATCAATCCCTTTTTCCTCATAAATTCAGAAACCACCAGTGCCAAAAAAGCCGGTAAAACAAAATGCATAACCAAAATCAGGAGAAGGGCTACTGCGCCGCCCATACCACCTTCCGTCATGCTTTCATAAGCAGCAAACTGTCCCACGAAGCCTGCTGAGCCCATGCCGGAACCAACCGGGGTACTGGTCATTCCCAGCAATGCAGATGCCACAGGTCCTAATATGGCACTGGATATAATAGCCGGCAACCATATAATGGGTTTTTTCACTATATTGGGCACCTGAAGCATGGAAGTACCCACTCCCTGCGCGAACAATCCGCCCATTTTGTTCTCCCGGTAGCTTGCTACTGCAAAGCCCACCATATTACAACAACAGCCGATGGTAGCTGCACCTGCAGCAAGTCCGCTGAGACTCATGGATACACCGATTGCAGCGGAACTGATGGGCAGTGTCAGAATCATTCCCATCAAAACGGATACTATGATACCTCCCACTATGGGATGCTGCTCTACATTAATATTTACCAGGCTACCCAGCCACGCCATGAAAGTTGTGATGGGCGGTCCTACGATAACACCGGCCAATGCGCCGGTGATAATTGACAGAAAAGGGGTTACAATGATATCCACCTTGGTCTTACCTGCCACCAGTCTGCCAAATTTAACAGCAACTAACGCAGCAATAAAAGCACCGAGAGGTTCTCCCGGCTTACCGATACTATACGCCTCCAAAGACGTAATGGTCGGAAATGCACCAATCATACCCGTCACCGCTGCAGAAACAGTTAATAACGGACCTTCCTTAAACTTACAGGCTAACCCTACACCGATACCCGCACCGGTTACTGTCTTTGCTACATTACCGATTGCTGTCATATAGGTACCTACAGCACCTCCGATTAAGGAACCGATCTGACAAATAATAGTACCGATAATCAACGTCGAAAAAAGTCCCAATGCCATACCGCTGAGACCGTCAATAAATATCTCGTTCAACCAGAATTTAATTTTTTTCATATTCCACCTCACACATGTAATGACTTAGCTTACACTCTGTCAAATTCACTGCAAATACAACTGTCATGACAGACACGTGAATAATCTACCATATAACTTATAATAAATCAAGAAGTATATTTTTCCGACAACTATTTACTTTTTCCGAAAATTGTGTTATTCTTGATTTGTTATAAGAAATACACAATATTTCGTCTTATAACACGATATTTTTTGGAGGTATCAGCAATGAACAAAGGTACAGTAAAATGGTTTAACAACCAAAAAGGTTACGGTTTCATCTCTGATGAAGCAGGCAATGATGTATTTGTACATTATTCCGGATTGAACATGGAAGGTTTCAAGACCCTTGAAGAAGGCGCAGCTGTTGAATTCGAAGTAGTTAACGGCGAAAAGGGACCTCAGGCTGTAAACGTAACCAAGCTCTAATTTCCAGATATCACTAACACGATGTACCTGTTCTTTATATAGTTTTATTTAGAATTTGCAATATCGTCATAAGGGATTAAAGGAGAAAATGCTGCTCTCATGAGCAGCATTTTTATTTTTATGATTCAATTCAAATTAACTACTGTTCTTCCTCTTTACAGGCTGCCAGTACATCCTCCCATTTCATATTGCCACCAAACAAATCCAGTGCACTTCCAATAGTCACATTAAGACAATTTCTTCCCGTCTGCCTGATGATGTCTAAATCTTCCATGGAGTGTACACCGCCTGCATACGTAACAGGACATTTCCCCCATTCTCCAAGCATACGGACCAATTCCCTTTCTATACCGTTTGCCTTTCCTTCCACATCTACGGCATGAATCAGAAATTCATCACAATACTCAAACAGTTTATCCAAAAGCTCCGGTGTCACCTTCTCTTCGGTAAGGTTTTGCCATCTGTCTGTTACCACCACATAATCATCACCGATTTTTTTACAGCTCATATCCAACACAATATGTTCTCTTCCCACAGCCTGCCGAAGTATCTCCAAACGATCATATCGGATTCTGCCGTCTTTAAATACATAGGACGTAACAATCACATGGGATGCACCGGCACGGATATACTCCGACGCATTTCCATCATGTATACCGCCTCCT
Organism: Lachnospiraceae bacterium; assembly: GCA_017513625.1. Classification (GTDB taxonomy): domain Bacteria; phylum Bacillota; class Clostridia; order Lachnospirales; family Lachnospiraceae; genus Acetatifactor. The sequence continues at coordinate 3,767 of JAFXEW010000028.1, forward strand.
ATCTGGAGCCCCCCCGGATATGCTTTCAATGCTTCCAATGCCTGTTCTCTGGTTGCTTCATAGTAGGGACTATCGGCGCCATTTAACAAAATAATATGTCCGCCCTTTAATCCTGACCGACGATATAAATCCGCATAAAATGCAGCATCCTGCCCGGACACAAAGTTTTCACTGGCTGTATCGCCTTCATCCCGGAGACTTCCGCCTACGATTTGCTTTACTTTTCCATTATGTATATCTATACAGGGTCTGAACTCCATACTAAACTCCATTCCGGCAATCACTATTCCTCGAATATGTCAAAGGAAATCTTCTCGGCCGTTTTACTCTTTTTTTAAAAAAGGGAGCTTAAAAGCCCCCTTTTGCTACATTTGTGCATCGATTACATTACTCATGTCATACATACCGGGCTTTTTACCGGCCAGATACTTCGCTGCCTGAACAGCCCCCTTGGCGAATACACCTTTGGAATAAGCAGAGTGTGAAAAAGTAATTACCTCATCCGTTCCGGCAAAAATAACATCATGTTCTCCCACAATGGTACCGCCACGTACCGCACTGATACCGATTTCTTTATCAGGACGCTTCTCTCTTCTGGTGCTTCTGTCATACACGTATTCATACGCACCGTCAAACTCTTCATTAATGGAATCAGCCAATGCAAGTGCCGTACCGCTGGGAGCATCCACCTTCAGTCTGTGATGCTTTTCAACCACTTCTATATCGTAGCCTGCAGGAGCAAGCACACCTGCCGCTTCCTTTAACATCTTCAGCAAAAGATTAATTCCCAGGGACATATTTGCAGATTTCAGAATCGCCACCTTAGCAGAAGCTGCTTTCACCTTGTCCATCTGTTCCTGACTGAGTCCTGTGGTACAAAGTACACAGGGAAGCTGATGCTCCACACAATACTCTACCATCTTATCAACTGCGGATGCAATGGAAAAATCAATCAGACAGTCCGCCTGCACATCACATTTTTCAATACTTTTAAAAACAGGATATGTATTATGACCGTCATCATAAGCATCTATTCCCGCAACGATTTCTACCTCGTTGTCCTCTGCCGCAATCTGAGAAATTATATGCCCCATCTTACCGTTGCAACCATGCATAATAATCTTTATCATCATATACTCCTTTCAGCTAAAGCTGCTAATACAGGATTTTATAAAATACCATACTCCTTCATTGCTTTCTCAAGCTTTGCTACATTTGCAGGCTCCATATCCGTCAGCGGCATTCTCAAAGTACCTGCCTCCATACCCATGAGATTAAGAGCTGCCTTTACAGGGATTGGATTCACCTCACAGAAAAGTGCCTTGCACAATGCAAGCGCATCCAGCTGCATCTTGCAGCTAGCAGTTACATTACCATTCAGATATTCCATAACCATATCATGTGTCTGCTTGGGAGCTACATTGGAAAGAACGGAAATAACACCGATACCACCCAAGGATAAAATAGGAACGATCTGATCATCATTACCGGAATAAATATCCACGCAACCGTCTGCCATTGCTGCCAGTTCTGCTATCTGGCTGATATTACCGCTGGCTTCCTTGATTGCCACGATATTTTCCACATCTTTGCAAAGCCTTACTGCTGTCTCGGGAAGGATGTTACATCCCGTACGGCTGGGTACATTATACAGAATCACAGGTACACTGATGGACTCTGCAACTGCTTTAAAATGTGCATATAATCCGTTTTGTGTCGCCTTGTTGTAATAAGGGCTTACCAGAAGCACACCATCCACACCGTATTTCTCTGCTTCCTTAGACAGATAAATCGCTGTTTCTGTACAATTGGAACCGGTTCCTGCCACAACAGGCACTCTTTTATTAACCACTTCCACACAATACTTAATCACATCCAGATGCTCCTCATGTGTCAATGTAGAAGCCTCACCGGTGGTACCGCAGACAACGATACAGTCTACACCGCCTTCAATCTGGAACTCAATCAATTCTTTGAACTTTTCATAGTTTACCTCTCCATTTGCATGCATGGGGGTAACAATTGCAGTACCTACACCTTTAAAAATCGCCATATCCATATCCTCCTTTAATTTTTCGAAGAAAAATCCGAGCCCCTCCGGCGAGGGGAGGATTTATCCTCCTTGGAAATTATTTGCGCTTTCGAAGACGAAAAAATCAAAATAAAAATCGCCGGCATAAACTGCGCCGGCGAATGATATACCTGTGATATCTTCAGCGATAGCGCACCATCTAAACACTAGATGACAGTCATACGGCTGTTTACCGTATGCCCAAGACTCGACTGCAGGAAATCTCCTCTTTCGGCGTCGTCCCCTTTCCCCTTTCTTCCTCTGTGCCTGTCACATCCGAAAAAGTACTGATGAAAAACGCAACCTCTATCTTTATTACGTATAATATCACTATAAAATATTACTGTCAACTATGAAAATACAATATCTGCTCTATCAGAATTCTGTTATACCAGTTCTTCCTCTGCCGGCTCCATAATCTCCAGCTTACAAACGGATACTTCAAAAGCAACTCTCTTTTCTACATTTTCTTCGTCCAGACGTTTTAAATACTCACGGCTCTGGATACGTCCCCATACCACACATCGCTCTCCCACTGTGAAATTCTTGGTATATCTGGCATTTCTTCCCCAACATATACAGGGTATGTAGTCAGATTTACCGTAAGGTCTGTTTACCGCAAGCAAAATGTCCGCAATCTCTCTGCCCAGAGGGGTCTTACGATAGATAGGCTCCTTACAAATATATCCGTCCAGATAAATCTGATTGGATTTAGGACTATCCTCAAGCTCATCAATGAATGTAAACTCTCTTGCAAAAACAGATAATACCAGCTTGTTTCTGCGTTCCTCATGACGGTTGTATGAGCGGAACTGACCGTTTACGCAAATCAAAGATCCTTCATAGTTCTGTTTAACGTCTACCAGACGTTCGGAAACCATAACGGGAATTATATCATAAATCTCACTGAGACGTTTTACGCTTACATCAACCATATAGAAACCTTCACCAAAGATTTCGTGACTGAATGAAAAACCACTGACAATTTCCCCTGTTACTGTTACCTGATTGTTTTCAATTACCTTATCTGACATATAAGTTCTCCCTTCTTACAACATAAGAATTTTTTCGCAATTCAAATGTAATGCAATATATGTATACTCCATCCTGAGCAAAAATAAAACAAAAAGCCACCGCATATAGCGCCAATTTATATTAAAATCCATTCTCTGCCATGAACAATATACACAATAAAACAAAAATAGAATATTTTCAATTCAAAATTAATATTTTTATATCTTATGTTACTTTTTTACTATTTCTTAACTATTTTTCGTACATATTTACCACAAAACATCTTTAGAATAATGGAAGAATATGACTTGCACCCTTTTACAAATAGTGATATACTTTAACGGTTTGTTGATTTTTAACCATATAAAGCATAAACAAGCTCTAAGAAAGGCAATTCTATGATCCAGAAAAGAAATGACGTAAGAAATATAGCAATCATAGCCCATGTTGACCATGGCAAGACTACTCTTGTAGATGAACTTTTAAAGCAAAGCGGTGTATTCCGCGCCAATCAGGAAGTCGCAGAACGTGTAATGGATTCCAATGACCTGGAACGGGAACGCGGCATTACCATTCTGGCAAAAAACACTGCAGTTATGTATAAAGACACAAAGATTAATATCATCGATACTCCCGGCCATGCTGACTTCGGCGGTGAAGTGGAACGTGTACTAAAAATGGTAAATGGTGTCATTCTGGTGGTTGATGCCTTTGAAGGTGCCATGCCGCAGACTAAATTTGTTTTACGCAAAGCTTTGGAGCTGAAGCTTCCCGTTATCGTCTGCATCAATAAAATAGACAGACCAGAGGCAAGACCCCATGAGGTTGTGGACGAAGTACTGGAACTTTTTCTGGAATTGGACGCCGATGATGCCCAACTGGATTGTCCCTTTATCTTTGCCTCTGCCAAATCCGGCATTGCATCCCTGGATGCTGATGACCTTGGCAATAATATGGAACCTCTGTTTGAAACCATACTTGACTACATCCCTGCTCCCGAGGGTGATCCCGATGCCGGAACACAGGTGCTTATCAGTACTATTGATTATAACGAATACATCGGCCGTATCGGCGTAGGCAAGGTAGACAACGGAACCATCCGCATTAATCAGGACGTTATTATCTGTAACCATCACGAGCCGGACAAGCAAATTAAGGTCAAGGTAAGTAAGCTCTATGAATTCGACGGTTTAAATAAAATTGAAGTAAAGGAATCTTCCATCGGTTCCATAGTAGCATTCTCAGGTATCAGTGATATTAAAATCGGTGACACGCTTTGTTCTCCCGAAAGCATATCACCCATTCCTTTTCAGAAAATAAGTGAGCCCACTATCGCCATGAATTTTATGGTAAACGACTCTCCTCTTGCAGGCAAAGAAGGTAAATTTGTAACAAGCCGCCATTTACGTGACAGACTGTTTAGGGAACTGAATACTGATGTGTCCCTGCGTGTGGAAGAAACAGACAGTGCAGACTGCTTTAAAGTATCCGGAAGAGGCGAGTTACACCTTTCCGTTCTCATTGAAAACATGCGACGCGAAGGTTATGAATTTGCAGTAAGCAAGGCAATGGTATTGTACCACGAAGACGAAAACGGTCATCGCACGGAACCCATGGAATTGGCATATATCGATGTCCCCAATGATTTTGCAGGCTCTGTTATCGAAAAACTGGGCCAACGCAAGGGTGAACTGCGAAATATGGGCACCATCTCCGGCGGCACCTATACACGTTTGGAATTTTCCATCCCATCAAGAGGACTTATCGGTTATCGTGGTGAATTTATGACAGATACCAAAGGAAACGGTATTTTAAATACTATTTTTGATGGCTATGCGCCTTATAAAGGTGATATTCAATACCGTAAGCTGGGCTCTCTTATCGCTTTTGAAGCCGGCGAATCCATTACTTACGGTTTGTTTAATGCTCAGGAACGCGGCACCCTCTTTATCGGCCCCGGCGAAAAAGTATATGCAGGAATGGTAGTCGGTCAAACCGGAAGAAGCGAAGATATCGAAATCAATGTATGCAAAAAGAAACAGCTGACTAATACCCGTTCTTCCAGTGCGGATGAAGCTCTGCGTCTGACTCCGCCTAAGATTCTGTCCCTGGAACAGGCCCTTGATTTTATAGATACGGATGAACTTTTGGAAATCACTCCCGAAAATCTGCGTATCCGCAAGAAAATTCTGGATCCTACCATGCGTAAGCGTGCAACGATGAAAAAATAAATAACAAAATTAAAAGCACTCGCTTCCTCCTGTAAACCACAAGGAAACGGGTGCTGTTTTTAACAATATTTTTCTTTAAAATCATCCATGCAGATGGGTTTGGAGAAATAAAAGCCCTGGTAACTGTACACAGAGTACTGCTTCACAAAATCAATCATCTGACGATCTTCCAAACCTTCCAGACATACATTAATGGAAAGCTTATTTGCACATCCCGTGACCGCATCCACAATAGCCTGATTGGCATGGTTATCCTGAATATCCCTAACAAAACCTCTGTCAATCTTTAAGGTATCCACAGGAAGTTCACTCAAAAGACTTAACGAGGAGAAACCGGTACCAAAATCATCAATAGCAATTCTGATTCCCAAATTCTTAAGGCTCATTACCATACCCCGTAGGAAATCAATCTCCAGCTGCTTACATCTTTCTGTTAATTCAAGACATAAATTTTTAGCAGGGAACCCTGTTTCTGCCAGAATATCCTTTACCATATCCGTAAACTTCAGCTGTGCAAGCTGGGGATATGCAACATTTACATTTAACACAAAATCCGGATTTGCCTTAACCAAATCAAGCGCTTCCGTCATAGCCTGTTTCAGAATCCAGTTACCTAAATCCCAGAATGTAGGATCATTTTCAATCCAGGGAATAAACTGGCCCGGCGAAACCTCTCCGAATATGGAATTCTTCCACCGAAGGAGTGCTTCTGCACCAATCACCTTTTCACTGGCCGAATCCACGATAGGCTGGAAGCAAAGATAAAATCCTTTGAACTGTTCCTGAATACTGTCCCTGATAGCCGTAAGGATAATCAGATTCTGTTTATTATCACTTAAAAGTGCACTATCAAAGAAAATCAATTCACCGTGATATTTATGTTTGGACTGAACCAAAGCATATCTGGCACTGGTCAAAATCGAATACTCATCATAATTCGTATTAAATGCTACTGCGCCACCGGAAATGGTAACCGCCATCCGCAAACCATTCACAAAAATATTATGTCTTACTTCATGTTTTAACTGCTTATAAATCTCTTCCAAATCGCTCTTGGAACAACCTTCCAGGCAACAGGCAAACTGTACACCATCCATACGATAAACAGTTCCCTTATCCCCAACAACCTGTCGGATACGCTCAGCGGTTTCTTTCAATATTTTGTTACCAAAAAAGTAACCGTACGTATCATTTATCTCCGAAAAATTATTTATACAAACCAAAAGTACAAATGTCCTGCGATTATTCCCCTTAAGGACACGCATCTTTTGCCAGAATTCAAAAATATTATATAAATTTGTAGTAGCATCAATATTATCCATGATACTATGATTCTCAATGGATGCAATAAACAAATCCGGCACTTCACCATTACCGGGTACAACATTCCCTCGACAGGTACATACTACATATTCGCCTTCGCGGTTCTTAATTCGGAAATCCGCATCATGCCGCGTCTTTTCACCCTGAAATACAGCCTGAAGTTCTGACATATACAACTCCTTGTCGTCCGGATGTATACGCCCTATCCATTCATCGCCGCCGTACACGCAATACTCATTCGACAATTCAAAATCTTCCACTGCATTTTTAGACCAACGAACTACCATGGTCTTCATATTGCACATACATACATACCTACGTCTGGAAGTATCTGCAAAACCATCGAATATTCTGCTTTCTAATTCTGACTTATCAACTGACATCCCACACCTCGTTTCTGAAAAAGATTCCTTTCTCTTTCATAGTACAAGAACCTTAGAACTCCACCATAACTATTCTATTACTTTTTCGTTATTTAGTCAAATTATTTCATCATTGCAAAACTTTTTTTGTGCAATTCCGACAAAAACAACCCTTTTTTTATACTTAAATCAACGTTCCTTAAACGTTTGCGTGTCATAAGAGTTTTCGCATAAGTATCCTCGTTATAATTTACGGTAAACTGTCAGCCACATGGTAGTAAAACAAAGTATTCCGCCAATTGCATTGGATATGGGCTCTGCAAGGAAAACACCATACACACCCAGGCCCGTTTGGGGCAAAATCAGTATAAGCGGTATCACAATAATAACTTTTCTGAACATGGAAAAGAATATGGCCCTCTTGGCAAATCCCAATGCTTGAAAAATGGACTGTCCTGCATATTGGAACGCCATAAATATAAATCCAAAGAAATAAATATGTAAAACCTTAGGTCCAGCAGACAAAATATCTGCATCATCCGAAAATATCTTAAAGAAAAACTCCGGCAGAGTCATAACAAGAATCCATGCAAAAACTGCGTATGCAATTCCCACGATTATTGCAAAACGCATACCTTCTTTCAGACGCTTAAACTCTTTTGCACCGTAAGTAAAACCAAGTACGGGTTGTGCTCCGCTGGAAATACCTCCTACGGGAACACCCAGAATTTCCTTGACTGAATTCAGCACAGTCATAATACCTACATATAAATCCCCGCCGAATACCTGAAGATTTACATTACAGATAACCTGAACCACACAGTTAGTTCCATGCATGATAAATCCGGAAAGTCCCAATTGGGAAATATCTCTTACCCTTTTTCCCTGTAGCCACATACAACTACGTTTCAGCTTAAGCATAGGTTTCTTACCGGTCAAAAACATGATAACCCAAATTGCAGATACCATCTGACTGATTACTGTTGCAACTGCGGCACCTGTCACTCCCATATGCATACCAAAAATAAAAATAGGATCCAGAATCATATTTAGTGCTGCACCGATAACCGTGGTAAACATTCCCACACCGGGGAATCCCTGCGCATTAATAAATCCGTTCATACCTGTAACTATCATGGAAAATACGAGACCAAATAAATACACCCTCAGATATTCATCCGCATATACAAAAGATTCATCACTTGCACCGAAAAGATACAAAATCGGTTTACGGAAAATAAAGCAGAACGTAAATAAAATACAGGATGTAATCAGGAGTAACGTAAATACATTACCCATAATATACTCAGCTTCCTCATCTTCCTTAGCCCCCCTGGCTATGGAAAATAGGGGTGTACCTCCCATACCAAATAACGAAGCAAACGCCATAATAAGTGTAACAACAGGAAATGTCAATCCTATACCGGTCAGGGCCATACTGTCCGCTCCCGGCAGATGCCCTATGTAAATACGGTCTACTACATTGTACAAAAGCTGCACAATTTGTGCCAATGTAAGAGGAATTGCCTGCACCACTATGCACTTCCATATAGGCCCCTTTGAAAAATCATTATTTTTTGTTATCTGTACTACTTCACTCATGCCCTTACCACTCTTATCTTAGTTTGTAAATATCATTTTTAATTATACTCGCATTTTTTAAAAAATAAAAGAGATACTATTGAATAAATGTATATATTTTTACAAAATTACTCAACAAAATCGCAAAATATTATCTTTTTATACAAGGCGAGGTACTTTATGAAGTCTATCTGGAACAAAACCGTATGTTTAAATTCATTTCCCGTGCTAAATTCAGACGTCTCAACAGAGGTACTGGTTATAGGCGGAGGCATCACCGGTCTACTCTGTGCTTATATGCTTCAGCAGGCAGGTGTTCCATATATTTTAACAGAAGCAAGTCACATCTGCTCAGGCACAACCGGCTATACCACTGCTAAAATCACGTCACAGCATGGCCTGATTTATCATAAACTTAACAAAAAGCACGGTTCTGAAAAAACCCGTATGTATCTGGATGCGCAGCAAAATGCACTTAATATCTACAAAAAGTTATGTACGGAAAACGAATGTCATTTTTCCGTGTGTGACAACTATGTATATGCCACCAATACCGGGCACAAATTGGAAAAAGAGTGGAATACCCTGCAAACGCTGGGCTTTAATGCTGCTTACGTTAAAGAGCTCCCCCTTCCCCTGTCTGTAACCGGCAGCATAATGTTTCCTAAACAGGCACAATTCCATCCTTTAATGTTTATAAACAGCATCTCCAGGAATTTGAATATATACGAGCACACTGCCGTGAAATCCATAGATAATAATATTGGCTACACAGATCATGGCAAAATTAAAGCTTCACATATTATCATTGCAACTCATTTCCCTTTTATTAACAGACATGGCATGTACTTTCTAAAACTTTATCAGCACCGCTCTTATGTACTTGCTCTGGAAAACCCTGATACTCCCACACAGTTGCAGGTTGGCGGAATGTATGCGGATGAAGATTCTGCGGGACTCTCCTTCCGTAATGAAGGCAACCTACTGCTTTTAGGAGGCGGCGCTCACCGCACAGGTCAAAAAGGCGGCAACTGGTCCGTACTCCGTGAATTTGCAGACCAACATTACCCCGGAAGCATCTGCCGCTACCGTTATGCAGCCCAGGACTGTATGCCCCCCGACGCTCTTCCCTACATCGGAAACTACAGTAGCCGAACCCGCAATCTTTACGTGGCTACAGGCTTCCAAAAATGGGGAATGACCAATGCCATGGTGGCAGCCACACTGCTTCGTGACAAAATAATAGGAGAAAAAAATCCTTATGAAGAACTTTTTTCTCCCTCCCGTTCCGTCCTGCAACCGCAAATCGCAGCAAATGCATTACATGCAACCATAAATCTACTGACTCCAACTATCAGGCGCTGCCCTCATCTGGGTTGCGCACTGAAATGGAATCCTGCCGAGCACAGCTGGGATTGTCCCTGTCACGGATCCCGCTTCACGGAAAACGGAAAGCTTATAGACAACCCTGCCGCAGGCGACCTGCCCTATTCAAAATGATCTGCAACCTCCTGTAAATGCCTGATGATGGGTAAATGCTGGGGACATACCCTCTCACATTGACCACAACCCACGCAGGAGGCGGCACTTCCAAAATCTTTTTTCAGATTATTGTAATATCCCCACTGAGGGGTCCAGTCCTTGCTTTTATCTTCCTGCATATCCGCGTTATACAGGGAAAAATATTTAGGTATAGGAATATTCATGGGACAGCCATCCACACAATACGCGCAGCCAGTACAAGGCACAGCAATATTACTGTTAATAATATCCGTAACCTGTTTTACAATTTCCTGCTCACTGTCACTTAAGGGCTCAAAGTCAGACATAAAGCCCATATTATCTCTTAACTGTTCCATGGTACTCATACCGCTGAGTACCACCTTGACATTATCCAAACCTGCCACAAACCGGATAGCCCAGGATGCCACCGACATATCAGGTCTATGCGCCTTAAACATTTCCTCCGCTTCCGGTGGTACATTTGCTAAGGTACCGCCCTTTACAGGCTCCATCACAAACACGGGCAGTCCGTGCTTTACAGCCACCTCATAGCACTTCCGGGACTGTACACCTTCATTTTCCCAATCAAGATAGTTCATCTGTAGCTGCACAAAATCCATTCCCGGTTGCTCTGTAAGAACCTTGTCCAAAAGTTCAGCACTATCATGAAAGGAAAAGCCGATTTTCTTTGCCTTGCCTGACTCCTTCAGTCCCCTGAGCCACTCAAAGCATTCCAATTCTTTATAAATTTCATAATGATGAGCTCCTACATCATGAATCAGGTAATAATCAAAAAAATCCACTCCCGTTTTTCTCATCTGTTCCTGCAAAATATAGTCCCTATCCTCTTTGGTACGGATAAATTCTGCATGAAGTTTATCAGCAAGCGTAAAGCTGTCACGGGGATGACGGTCCACCAGAGCCTCCTTTGCAGCGTCCTCACTTTTAAATCCGCAGTACATCCATGCTGTATCAAAATAGGTAAAACCGTTTTCAAGAAACGCATCTACCATTTCCTTTACTTTTTCTATATCAATGCAGCTTCCCTGCGGCCCTTCTGTCATAGGCAGTCTCATTAATCCGAATCCCAGTTTTTTTTCATTCATTTCTTATACCTCTCTAGTCTTTCTCTTTTGGCCTTTATCCGTCACTTGAATCCACGCAGGCATACTGAGATCACTTCATTTTATATGCCTTCAGAGGAGTTTCTGTCACTAAAGCCTCCCCCGTTGATTCCGTACTATATTCCGGATTTAATTATAACATATCTTCACTTCTGACTCTACACATTCTTCCACATTCCTACATATTCGACAGGCAGATTTTATTCATCTGCATATATGACCCTCCCATCCTTGACAAACAATTTTATGTCCCCTATGCTATATTTATAAACAGATTCTACTCAGGAGGTTTCGTCATGAATATACTGGTCATCAACGGCAGCCCCAAGGGCAACTACAGTATCACTCTTCAAACCGTGAATTATCTCATGCGCATGTATCCGAAGCACCACTTTGAAATACTTCACGCGGGGCAACGTATCAGGGCATTGGAAACTGATTTTTCCCAAGCGGCTGATTCCTTAAAAAATGCTGAGCTTTTACTTTTTGCTTATCCGGTATATACCTTTATCGCACCTTATCAATTACATCGCTTCATAGAATTAATGAAAAAGAATCAGGTGGATGTATCCGGCAAATTTGCCACACAAATCACTACATCCAAACACTTTTATGATGTAACGGCACATCAGTATATTCTGGAAAACTGCCAGGATATGGGACTTAAGTTTATCCGGGGTCTCTCAGCTGACATGGATGATTTATTAACAGCCAAAGGACAGAAACAGGCCCGGGACTTCTGGGAATACTTAAACTGGTCCATGGAACAGGACTACTATGAACCCTTCCGTTATCATCCCATGGCACTGTCCCACATCCCTATTACCGTACCTGAATCCGTCTCCAAGACCCAAGACGGGGACATTGTCATCGTTACGGATTGTCCACCGGAAAACATACGACTGAAAGAAATGATTGCCCGCTTTCAGGCAGTTCTGTCCTATCCAAGCCGTATTGTAAACATAAGCGATTATCCTTTTGCAGGAGGCTGCCTTGGTTGTTTTAACTGTGCTACGGACGGAACATGTATATATAAAGATGATTTCGATACCTTTTTACGCGAAAACATTCAGAAAGCATCCGCTATTATCTATGCCTTTACTGTTACGGACCACTCTATGGGCACACGCTTTAAAATGTATGATGACCGCCAGTTCTGCAACGGTCACCGTACCGTAACTGTGGGTATGCCGGTAGGTTATCTGGCATGCGGTCCTTATTCCGTAGAGAATAACCTTCAGACCATTTTGGAAGCACGGGCCCAGGTAGGAGAAAATATTTTTACCGGTGTAGCAAGTGACGAAACCGATCCGGATTCGTCAATCGACCGCCTGGCTACCACCCTTGAATATGCCTTAGAGCACAAAAATGTAGGCCCTCAGAATTTTTACGGTATCGGAGGCATGAAAATCTTCCGTGACCTTATTTATCAGATGCAGGGCATGATGAAAGCCGACCACCGTTTCTACAAGGCCAACGGACATTATGATTTCCCTCAAAAAAATAAGGGACTCATATTCAAAATGTATCTGGTAGGCGCACTGATCTCCTCGCCTAAAATAAAAGCCAAAATGGGCAACAAAATGAACGAAGGCATGTTGGCTCCCTATCAGAAATTACTTGATTCAATTGACAAAAATAACCAATAAATACTAAACGGAGGCGTTAAACACCAACGCCTCCGCTTTTATTTATTCTATAATTCTTTATTACCATTATCCTATACTATCTTCATCAAACGCCAACGCTACTTTTTTCCACTTTCCAAGCTTATAGAAGAAAACAGTTAACAAAGCACCCATTACCCAGGAAATCAAAAGAGAAATCTGGATACATTCATAACGTCCGAAAGGAAGCTCTGCCGTTCTGGTCAGGTAAGAAATACCATATGCAACCGGTACACGAATCAATACCGTAGTTAATAAGGAAATCCACATAGGTGTCAGCGTATCTCCTGCTCCACGCATAACTCCGGACAAGCTCTGGGTAACCGCCATAGCAATATATCCCACTGCCAGGATACACATGAGATAATAGCTCATATCCACCAACTCTGCCGTATCCGTAAAAATCTTCATCAACAGCTTGCCGAGAAGCAGAATAATACCGGTAATGGTGGCAGAACAAGCCACGGCAATTCCTGTTCCCTGCTTTGCTCCCTGAATGACTCTGTCAATCTTTCTAGCCCCTACATTCTGTCCCGCAAAGGTAGTCATAGCCATACCAAAGGAGAAGTTCGGCATCATGGCAAAACCGTCCACACGCATTACGATTACATTCGCTGCAATAAACATTTCGCCAAACTGATTGGTAAGTGACTGAACAATAATCATGGCCGAAGAGAAAATTGCCTGGGTAAAACCGGAGGGCAGTCCCAACTTAACAATCTGTCCCACATAATCTTTTCTAATCTTGAGCTGCTTCTTTCCTAAATCAAATACATCAGTCATATGTAATAATTTATGCAGACAAAGTGAAGAAGAAATACCCTGGGCAATTACGGTTGCCAATGCCACTCCGGGTACACCCATCTGGAAAACAGCCACAAACAAAAGGTCCAGCACAATATTCAATACGGTAGCAATCAATAAGTAAACCAATCCTGAGAAAGAATCTCCCATACCACGTAAAATACCGCTTAAAATATTATAATAGGACATTCCCGCAATACCAATCATCATAATAATCAGATAGGTCGTACAGGACTCCAGTAAAGATTCCGGTGTATTTAAAAGTTTAAGCATAGGCTTAATAAATGGCGGTGCCGCCACCATAATTAATAACGAAGCCAGCGCATTCAATGTAATACTGGTTCCGATGGTATTGGACAAATCTTCTCTTGATTTAGCGCCAAAAAATTGTGCCACCATAATACCCACACCTGTGGATATACCTACAAACAGAACCAATAACAGATTCATAAGCGGACCTGCACTTCCAACTGCCGCAAGCGCATTATCCCCCACATAATGTCCTACCACAATACTGTCTACCGTATTATAAAGCTGCTGCGCTATATTACCAATTAACATGGGGATGGAAAACATTACTATATTTTTCCAGGGTGATCCTTCCGTCATGTCCATCGGTTCAAATAATCTCTTAATATTCATAGTGATACTCTATATCCTTTCTATGTGATTCACCAACTTATCAAATCACCATTTTTGCAAACCTTTTCCAGTATATTACATTTCCCGCATTATGTCCACAAGTGATTTTCTTATATGCATAATTGGGGACAAATTACGCTTCTACTTCAGGAACTTTTCTAACTGCTTTTCCAGGCTTTTGCCGTCGCCGCCCGTTTCTTTATATAGCTTCAAATACTTTTCAGCTTCCTCTTTATGGGACAAAAATGCATGTCCGATTGTTGCGTAATAGTAGCCATCCTTTGATTTCGGTTTCAATTCAATACATTTGTGGGCAAACTTAATCATACCTGCGTACTCTCCTTTACAGAGGCAGTAATACATAATATTAATATAGGTAAAGGGATTATTATCATCATAAGCTATGGCATTCTCAAATGCTTCCTCTGCAAGTGCGTAGGACTTCTCCTTAATATACACCATCCCCAGATTAGACCATGCATAGGCATTACGATGGTCACCACGTAATAATTCCTGATATGTTCTTACTTCATCATCCCTATGCCCTAAATGATAATGGGCTAATGCCTTATAATTCAGTACAGCCGAAGTATCCTGATAATTGGCGCAATGGGGAATTAATCTTTCCAACTGTTTCAAGGCTTTTTTATATTTTTTGTGCGAAAGATCAGCAACTGCGTATAAGAGTTTCATATGTTTTGCTTTATTGTCACTAAATGCCTCTCCGATCACCGGTTTAAACTCCTTGCCTACCCACATTGCATCCACTGCTTTGTATCTGCGTTGTTTACCCAAAAGCCACATAATATACACTAAAAGAATTGATATGTACTTCGCCACTCTGGACATATCCGGCATTTCATCAACATAAAGTTCATAGTATATCATTACAAGGGCCAGCACCATAATTACCACCTTAAAAGTCTGCGCCAGAATCTTTTTCATCATCAATACTCCTGTTTATTCTACCTTTACCTTTTACAGCAGATTAATTATAACAAAATATCTCTGATATCACATCTGAAAATATGACCAAATTTAATTAAATCTTTACTAAATCTTTGCTTTAATCTATGATATACTTGTAATCGTTATTAATAAAGAAAGGCGATTGATTATCTTGTTTTTATTCCGTTCTAAATTCCAAGAAAAATTCTCAGAAACTTTAAAGGCGGTATTTCCTATTTTAGCAATCGTGCTGTTATTGTGTTTTACCATCACACCTATTCCCCCCAGTATTTTATTGACATTCCTGGTGGGCGCCGTACTGTTGATTGCAGGAATGCTTTTATTTAATGTAGGGGTAGAATTATCCATGAACCCCATCGGCGAACGTGTGGGTACTATTATGACGAAGTCCAGGAAGCTTTTGGTTATGGTATTAATCAGCTTCATCATGGGATTTGTAATCACCATATCCGAACCGGACTTACAAGTGCTGGCACAGCAGGTGCCCGCAGTACCTAATCTGGTACTTATTCTTGCAGTGGCTTTAGGGGTAGGATGCTTTTTGGTGTTTGCACTTCTGCGTATGCTCTTTGGAATCGCCCTTTCTCATCTGTTGGTAATATTTTATTTCATTATATTTGTACTAACCATTTTCGTACCCGGGGATTTTCTGGCTATAGCCTTTGACTCCGGTGGTGTAACCACAGGTCCCATGACCGTTCCCTTTATTATGTCCTTTGGTATCGGTATTGCTGCTATCCGAAGTGACCGCCATGCAGAGGATGACAGTTTCGGTCTGGTATCCATGTGTTCCATCGGGCCCATTCTGGCAGTTCTGATTCTCGGCATGATATTCCACCCGGAATCCACGGAACAGGTATCCGCGTCCATTCCCATCATAGATAATACAGTAGATTTATGGAGATTATTCTCACACGAACTGCCCACCTATCTGGAAGAAATGGCTCTGTCCATACTTCCCATTGTGTTTTTCTTTGGTGTATTCCAGCTGATATCAAGAGATATCAACAAAAAAGCATTAATCAAAATCGGTATTGGTCTGATTTATACATACATGGGACTTGTGCTCTTCCTTACAGGCGTAAATGTAGGATTTATGCCTGCCGGAAACTATCTGGGACAGACCATAGCACAGTTACCCTACGCCTGGATTATTGTCCCCATCGGCATGATAATCGGTTACTTTATTGTATTAGCAGAACCCGCTGTATTTGTATTAACAAGACAGGTTGAGGAAATGACCTCCGGTGCCATATCCGCAAAGGCAATGGGACTTAGCTTATCCATCGGTGTATCCGTATCTGTTGGTCTTGCCATGATACGAGTACTCACAGGTATATCCATTCTCTGGTTCCTGATTCCCGGATATGCTATTGCACTTATTTTGACATTTTTTGTTTCTAAGATATTTACTGCTATTGCATTCGACTCCGGTGGTGTGGCTTCCGGTCCTATGACCGCTACTTTCCTGCTTCCATTTGCCATGGGAGCTTGTGAGGCTCTTGGAGGAAATATTATTACAGATGCCTTTGGTATTGTGGCCATGGTTGCCATGACACCTCTTATTACCATACAGGTGATGGGTCTGATATTCAAAATCAAGGAAAACAAACTCCACAAAGAATCCGCCCTTTTGGAAATTCCTACCGTACCGGATGCTTTGGGCGATATGGAAATCATCGAGCTGTAATAATTTATTAACAGAAATGAGGTTTGTATGGGAAATCTATTCTTAATGACTACGATTGTAGACAGAAAAGTAATTAATAAATATTTGGAACTCTATCGTGAAAATAATTTGAATGTAATGTTCCTGTCTTTGGGCTTTGGTACTGCTGCAAATGACATTTTAGATTATCTTGGTCTGGAATCCACAGAAAAAGCAGTGGCCATGTCCGTTGTAGACACCAATGATTGGTTAACCACTAAAAAGCAACTGGAAAAGAAACTTAAGATTGACGCTCCCGGCGGAGGTATTGCTTTCACCATTCCTCTGAGTAGCGTCGGCGGTATAAAAACATTACAATTTTTATTAGAAAAGGATAATTATCAGAAAGAGGAGGAATCCACCTTGCAGAATACAACACATGAGCTGATTATCGTTATTGCCGAGCAGGGCTATACCGACATGATAATGGATGCAGCAAGAGGCGCCGGTGCGTACGGCGGAACTGTTATCCATGCTAAAGGAACCGGTCAGGAAGTTGCCGAGAAATTCATGGGAGTAACACTGGCTGCCGAAAAAGAAATCATTTATATCGTAACAAAAACAGAGCAGAAAAACCCAATTATGCAGGCTATTATGCATAATGCCGGGGTGCATACCAAGGCAAAAGCAATTGCTTTCTCTCTTCCGGTTACCGACACTGCCGGTTTACGACTGATAGAGGACTAATTGAATATTTTTCCAAGCAAAAGGTCCGTACATTATTTCTAATGTACGGACTCTTTTATCTTCTCTTACTTATCTAATTTATCTAATTCCTCAAGAAAACGCTCTCTGAAAAAGTCATCTACAAACTGTCCTAAAGAATCCAGCTGTTCATTTCTCACCAGACCGCCGGCCATTGCCTGATGTCCGCCACCGTCACCATATCCGGCTAATGCTGCTCTGGTCAGATGACCTGCATGTACACCGGGTATCTCCGAACGCACTGAAAATTTAATACCGTCTTCACGTTTACAAAGAACTATTGCCACTAACACTTCTTCCAGTGCCAGTACAAAATCGGATAAAGCTCCGATTAATCCGTCCGGGCAGGAAAACGGAATAGATACGAATCCCACTTTATTAAAAATGGTAATACTGTCTATAGCTGCACCATATGCCTGTAAATCCTTTAATTCCAGATTATTTCTCTCAAGCTGAGCCAGTACATCAGGGTCACTGTAAGGAAACAGATAACCAAACATTTTAATATCCAATGGCGTTACCCCTCTGGAGAACTGCAAGGTATCCATTCTGAGTCCATACATCAGTGCCGTTGCCACATCCTTATCCGGTACGATATCCAGTTCTCTGTAGTAATCGGCTATAATTGAAGCACATGCTCCCGTAATATATATATCCGAATACTCATACTTTACTTCCACAAAAGTAGGATGATGGTCTATGCATGCGATTTCATCTCCTATAAAATCGGTGATATTTCCACCGTTCTTCTGACTGTCCACACAGATAATTGCATCATCCTGTCGCATCCGGGTAGAAAGTTCTTCGTAAGAGTACATCTTAATGCCAAAGACATCCAGCATTTTATATGCACTAAGCTTATCTATCCGGCCCGCGTAACATAGAGTGGAGTCAACGTCAAATTTCTGTAAAAGGCGTTGCAAACCAAAAGCAGATGCAATAGCATCAGGGTCCGGGAAATTATGGGTCTGGATGTAAATATTCCTGCCTTTACATATCTGCACCAACTGCATCAAATCTCTCATGCACATATCCTCCATCTTTGTGGTATCTACATAAATAATTCTCAAACAAAATATCTACTTTAAGTATAATATTTTTTTCGAAAAAGTCACGCAATTTTTCATATTATTCAATATAACCTATTATTCTGCCGGTTATACTGTTCCAAACAAAAACGGCGAAATCCTTATTAATAAGAACTTCGCCGCCCAATATTATCAAATTACTGCACTTTAGCTACAGATGTGATATGAGGATTTGCACCGTTATACCAATACAGGAAACCTTCCATATCAACCACATCACCAACCTCCAGTGCCTTAACTGCTGCATACACATCAGTGGTTTTGTCACACAGATAAGACTCTACGGTAAAAGTATAGGTCTGGCCGTTCACGGAAGCATTGAAATATAAATCACTGCCATCCTGACCGGAACCGTCCCAGTTATATAAGAATGCCACATCATTACCTTCTGCATCCTTGGAAGCTTCAATGGTCATACCCTTGAAAGCAACCAGCTCGTTCTGATGTGCAGCCAGTTCATCGGTCCCCAGCCAAGCAGTTGCATCCACTGCTTCTGCAATGTAGTTACCTTCCAGAATCTCATAAGAAGCTTCGATAATTTCCACTTCACCGGACCACTCTGCTTTATAACCGCTTACGCGGATCTTGGTACCTTGGGTCAGCTTTGCATAGTCTTCCTGAGAGCAGGGCATTTCATAAATAAAATATGCTCCGTCTTCTGCCTGGGTATAGATGGTTGCCTTATCCTCCCACCATGACTGCTTTGCCTGTACATAGGTTTCAACCACAACAGGATCATCAATAGCTGCAGCTACGAACTCTTCATGGCTCATAACCTTAACAGTTTCTTCTGCCTCTTCCTGAGTAGAGCTCTCTACTTCCTGGGAAGAACTTTCTGTTTCCTGAGAAACAGTACTCTCCTGAGATACCTGGCTATCACCGGTCTGCTCGTTGTTTGCAGCATCATTTCCACAACCGACCATTGCTACGGAAAGTACTGCGGTTAACATAATCGCTAATAATTTCTTCATTTTTCTTCTCCTCTCGTATTACTAAAAATACAAAACATATTATACATAAAAATCCGGATAAATCAACGGCAAATTACTTTTTATTCTTTTTTTCTTTTATAAAACTTACTGTCACATAAGTTAATATCAGTATCCAAGCGACTCCTATGGAAGCAAGCAGATACTTTGCCGTGGCGGGAAGGGGACCAAGTTTTACCTTACCTGCTCCCGGATTCTGACTGCTCTCCGTATTCAGTCTGTATAAAGAAATCATATCATCGTAGAGTTTTTCCATATACTCTTCATTGACTTCCTGTTTTCTCCTCACTGACTTTGCCACATTCTCTATCATCTGTCCTGCAGCGTCTCTAAGAGAAGCCGAACCGTTAAATACAGGAGTCACAAATGTATTATCTGTATTATCCAAAAGTAACTCCGTTGCCTGAATTTTTACATCATAATGTTCCTCGTCGTCTGAACCCGCAGCTTCCAGATAATCCTTATATTCATCACTGTTTTGGGCCATGGAGGTAACAGGCACATATCCTTCAGTCTTAGCATATCCTATCTGTACCTCATTAGTAAGCAGATATTGGGTAAAGAGCCAGGATGCAAGCACCTCCTGGGAATCCTCTTTGTTAAAGATACAAACGGAAGGTCCCTGGGATATCATCACCGGATTAGCAGTATCATACTGGGGAATGGGCAGAACTGCCGTTTCAAATTCCACATATTGGTCCTCACTGATATCAGAAAGAGGTGCATGACTTCCCATCCAGGTAGCTCCTGCAGTAGAATCCACAGCAAATATACACTGACCTGCATTTAGGAAATTAGCAGGATAACCTGATATTTTAAAAGTGGAAAAAGCACCTGTTTTCACATGATCCGCTATGGTGTACAGAATCTCTTTCGTATCTTCGTTAAAAATCTCAATCCTTCCTGTAGGCGTAGAATATCCGGACTCTTTCTGCTTAAGCATCTGAATCATCATATTATCCGTTGATTTGTAGATAAACGGAATCATTACCTTCTGCCCGTTTATCAGATAATTACCTTCTGCGTCTTTTTGGGTAGCCGCATCCGATACTTCCCATACAAAATCCCATGTCAATACTTCCGGCAATGTATACCCCAAAGCCTCCACATAGTCCTTATTTACATAACAGCATTCCGTGGAACGCATATAAGGCAGGGCATAATAATATTCTCCCAACATACACTCATCCAGGAATTTAGGAATGATTTCCTCCTTTGATGGTCCGTCAAAAAGAAGTTCACTGCCTCCCAGACCATACTTTGCATCCTCAAACAAATCATTCAAGGGCACCACACTGTTATTACCCGTCATATATGTGGCTATATGGTCCGGATAAGTAATACACACATTGGGCGTGGTATCAGTAGCGATATTCGTAATTACATCATTATATATCCTGCCGTAATCCGTGTATAAACGCAGATTTACCTTAATGTTGGGATATAATTTCTGAAACTCCTCGATGGCTTTTTCATACACTCTGGTCTGCTTTATGTTGGTATCATTCTTGGCCCAGAATACGATTTCATATTCCTTGGATGTATCAAAGGTAGCCGGTATCTTAAAGCTTTTTCTCTCCACTGCTCCATGGCATCCGGTAAGAAAAGTCAGGCACAGTGCCAATATCAGCACGGACACTGTCATTTTAATAAATCTATTTATCATCCCTTGGTACCTCCTCTGGAAACCCCCTCCATTATTTTGGTACGGAATATAAGAAATACAATGATTAAAGGTAGCGAAATCACCACCACCGCTGCCATCATGGCAGGAATATTTTCACGGCCGAAACCATTCTCCCTAATCTCCTGAATACCGTTGGATACAAGGAAATATGCTTCATCATCCGTAATCAACCGGGGCCACACATAAGAGTTCCAACATTCGATTACTTTTAAAATCGTAATGGTTATCAAAGTAGGTTTACTAATAGGTATCATTACCTTCCACAAATATTTAAAATCGGATGTACCGTCCACCTTAGCCGCATAGTAGAGCTGGTCCGGAATCTGGGCAAAATTCTCCCTTAAAAGGTATATGTAAAATACCGAAGTTACGGAAGGCAGAATCAAACCTGCAAAGGTGTTTCGCATATCCAGATTAGTAATTGTCACAAAATTAGTAATGATTACAAGTTCGTTGGGAATCATCATCAGTGATAAAAATAATGTAAACAACAATTCCTTACTTGGGAAATCAAGCCTTGCAAAGGCAAATGCAGCAAGCACTGTTACCACCAGCATCAGCACTGTGGTTATTAATGTAAAAATCACTGTATTTAATAAGTAATCTCCAAGAGGCACCGTGGTAAAGGCATCTGCATAATTCTGCAGTGTAGGTGCCAATGTATATAACTTGGGAATGTATTCTCCATTATATGCTCCATAGCTTTTAAGGGAAGTAAGCACCATCCAGTAAAAAGGAAACAATACCATCACTGCCCAAACCGTCAGCAGGGCATATATAATTCCCTTTACAATCCTGTCACGGAATGCGGCTGTTTTTTCTATTTTGTCATAATCCGTTGTCTGTCCCATAATCTATCATCCTTTCCGGCTGCTTAATAGTGCACATGCTTTTTACTTACCAGTAAATTAATACAGGTAATTGTTAGCACTATGGTAAACAGAATAATTGCCGCCGCTGACGCATAGGAAGGGTATCCTCCGCTGTTCCCGTACAACATGTCATATACATAACCTACAATGGTATTCATCTCCGCAGAATTCAGATTCGTACCAAAGAGAGCTACTGCGTCGCTGTAAGCTTTAAATGCACCGATAAATCCGGTAATTATCAAATAGAACAATGTGGGTGATATCATGGGTACGGTAATGCGTGTAAATATTCTAAAACCCGATGTCCCATCCACTTTAGCCGCATTATAATACTGCTGGTTAACGGAAGCCAGCGCACTGGTCAGAATCAATATTTTAAAGGGAAGAACCACCCATATGGTATAAAAACAAAGCACAAACATCTTGGCCCAATAAGGTCCGTCAATAAAATCCACTGCAGATATACCAAAAAACTTCAGCACCAGATTCGCAAGACCATCTGTGTAAGGAGTTTTCTTAAACAAAATCATGAAAACCAGACCTACCGCCAGTGTATTCGTTACATAGGGCAGGAAAAATACGGTCTGGTACAGATTTCTCAATTTAGTAATCGATGTTAAACCAACGGAAATCAAAAGAGCCAGCCCCGTGGAAATAGGCACCGTAAATTCACCAGAATAAAGGTGTTTTTAACTGCCTGCAAAAAGTATGAATCCCTCAGTACATACGAATAATTATATATACCCACTCCGTAGGATGTCTGTGATGCAGAATTATACCCTTCTTCAAAGGAATATACAAATACATCTATCAGGGGATATATCATAAAGAAACCCAGAAATAAAACAGCCGGCAATAAATAGAGCCAAGCTTTCCAATCTTTCTTTTCCATGCTGTCTTCTCCTATATTAATCCAAATAGATTCTCTCTTCCGTATCCTTTTGGAACAAATACACCTTATGAGGCTTTAAAGTAAATCTGACTTCTTCCCGGGCAGTATCCACTGCATTTTCTGCACTGATAATGGAACGGACAGTGGGATTCAGACTGTTATCGTGAGTAGAAATCACACTGATATCACGTCCCATGACTTCCACACCTTTCAGTTTACATGAAAAGGCTCCCCGGGCATCCAGTACAAAGCCTTCGGGGCGAACTCCCACATACACTTCCCTATCGGTAACTCCCGGAGTTTCCATTACGTTTTCATCACCTATGTATAAACAACCTGCCTTGATTTCACCGGCAAATACATTAATGGGCGGGGTTCCTAAAAAGGTGGCCACAAAGAGATTCTTGGGATTGTCATAAACCTCCTGTGGTTTTCCGGCCTGATGTAATACCCCTTCCTTCATTACCAGAATCATATCCGATATACTCATAGCCTCTTCCTGATCATGGGTCACGAAAATGGTGGTAATACCTGTCTCATTCTGTATTCTCTTAATCTCCTCTCTGGTCTGCAGACGCAGTCTGGCATCCAGATTGGACAAAGGCTCGTCCATCAGCAGAATCCTGGGCATCTTTACAAGTGCACGTGCAATGGCTACACGTTGCTGCTGACCCCCGGACAATTCACTGGGTTTACGGTCCATCAAAGCATCAATCTGTACCATTTCAGCCACTTCTTTTGCCTTAGCATCCATCTCTTCCCTTGTCGGACGATGCTCTCCTTTCAGATTCTGCAAAGGGAAAATAATATTCTGTTTTACGGTAAGATGAGGATATAACGCATAATTTTGAAAAACCATGCCTACCCCCCTGCTTTCCGCAGGCAGTCCGGTGACCTCATCATCACCAAAATATATCTTACCTGATGTGGGTTTCTGCAATCCGCAGAGCAAATTCAAAACCGTACTTTTGCCACATCCTGAAGGCCCTAAAAGCCCTATCAGCTTTCCATCCGGTATCTCCATACTGAATTGATTTACTGCAATTACCTCCGTCCCTGTTTTTTTATTACGGGGTGGAAAAATCTTAGTTAATTGTTCTAAAACAACCTTCATGCTAATCTCCATTCCGAGAACTCTTTCAGCTCTTCCTTTCATAACAAAATCATTATATGCATAATGCCAAAAGTTTTCAAGATTATTTCGATTTTCCGCTGAATCCATACAGTAAGAGCCCGGTCCCATATCATTTTTAATGATATATCGGGCAGGGCTCTTACTTATTCCCTATTCAGTTTTTAGTCGTAAAGTGATGCTCCGTATCTGATTTTACGATAAATTTTATTAGCTAAAATAGCAAACATGGAAACCACTATACAAAGAGTGGAGCCTGCTCCCACAATACACATAAATCCAATAATCAAATATGATCCGATATTCATTTTCTATAACCTTCCTTTTTTGCAAACTCAAATAAACCTATGGGGTCATAGGCTTTCTTTTCACATAACATATCTATGTAAGGTTATATTCATTTTTTACCGTCTGTTTTGTGGATATAATTTACGACAACCTTATGCTGCAATGTATCCTTGGATACCATGGCAGTTTCAGTCGAATAGAATTTTAAAACAGCTATATATGCCGCCATTGCAACAAGCAATGTTACGGATATCCGCCAGTCTCTTCTGACCTGCACAGTATTGCCCGGTCTCTGGCGCATTACCGGCAGACTACGGGCAACCGCTGTTTCCATGATTTCGGGCTTCTGCACATCCTGTCTGGTAGCTTGTGTCTTTAACAGGGAACTCCCTGCCTCATATACGCACTCAAAACAGGAATGTACTTTGATTGTTTCAAAGCACATTCCTGACAGCAACATTATTAATGCCAGAAAACAGCATATTTTGCTCTTATACGTACGCATGTGACACTATCCTCACGATATATACAGTACTAACCGACATAAGTATACCACAAACATAGTCCGTCAGCAATCACATGTTTACATTTACTCTAGTGTAAAACCTGCAATTCCGAATGCTCCCGGACCCGCATGGGTGGTGATTACTCCTCCTGCAGGTGCCCACTCCAGTTTTTGGAATCCGCATTCTGCCGCAGCATTCTTTACACATTCCATTACTTCTTCGGACAATCCTTTCGTATAAACCAAACGCAGATAATCCTTCTTAAGTCCATAAGCTTCTGCATAATCCTTAAGCAGGGACACAGCAACTTTAGACATTTTACCACGGTATTTTCTGGTAGCGACCAGCTTACCATCCAATATCTCAATACAGGGATGAATGTTCAAAATACGGCTTCCCAGGAATGCTACATTGCTTACTCTTCCCCCTGCACGCAAATATTCCAGATTATCCGGAACAAAACACATTCTGGCGCGTTTTATCAAATCCGATGCTTTTTCCACTGCTTCTTCTATGCTAATCTCCGGATGCTTGCGGAGCACCTCAGCCATAGCCAGTACAATAGCACCCTGTCCGGCAGAAACATGACCTGTATCCATTAATGTAATATAATCCCTATCCCGGGCTGCCAATGCTGCGCTCTGGTAGGAACAGGTGGTCACTGCAGAGTATGCCAGATATAAAATATGTGCATCGGGATATTTCCCATGTATCTCATCAAATGCCTTGATAAAATCCTCCGGGGTACATCCGCTGGTCTTGGGCAAGTCCCCTGTCTCGTCATAATATTCATATATTTTATCTGTGGCAAAGAAACCGTCATCATAAGATTCCTGTCCCATGGTCACGTGCATAGGTACCAGATGAATCCCCTGTTCGAGGGCAGTCTCCCTTGTAATATCCGAGCCGGATTCAGCCACAATGATTAATTGTTTCATATCTGTTCTCCTTTTGTTTTGTCTTTTATAGAATATATGGTTTTGCATACTACGTCAAGCGTTTTTTGAAACTTTGTGATTCGATATCAATTTCTTTAACCAATATATATTATTCCCACAACCTGGTATAATATATACAAAAAAGGCACCTCCCTGAGGAAGTGCCTCGAATCAATATCATTAAGTTATGGCTGCTTCATTCACCCGTGCTCTCTATTTTACGGGTGTGGTCCAATATTTCTGATTATAAATATCTGTGAATATATAAGTATACTCTGCTGCGTCTGCATCTATATAGACATCACTGATAATCAGTTCATCCTGTACTACAAGCTGTTCGCCCAACATATAACTGTCCTGATATTCACCATCATAACTATAATAATCACAGACAAAATCAATCACATCGCCTTCAGTGACAGTATCCATGGTTTTGGCAACCGTCGTAGTTTCACCGTTCTTATAAACCAGGCGTACACCTACAATACGGCCCTTAGGTATCTCATTCGTAAATTCCACTACAAGCTCCGCCCGGTCTCCGTTATACAAAACAGGAATGCGTCCGGCAATACTGTAATTAACTCCGTCATCCACTGTAGATTCATGATAATAAGCTACCGGCTGCTGATTAATTGCAATCCATGTCATGACACGGGGTGCCAGCAGATTGCCCTGCTCATCAAAATCATAAACGGTATCCAGCCCTAAATCTATATAGCCTTCACCATCATCATAAAAAAGATTGGCATGCAATGTCTGCACCAGTTCCCACTGTTCTTCCGGCAGACTGATTACCTGTCCTTTGGAGGTGTCTTTCCACTTTAATAAACTGCTGTCAAATGTATGGTCTGACAAATAAGCTGCCGTATCCTCTTCACTCATAGCTCTGCCACTCAAGAACCCGATATTATCTGCGGACAATCCCATAATACTTCCCACTTCACCACTCAGGAAGCTGCCCAGCATCTGTCCTATTAAGTCTCCGCTACTGCCGGAGCCGCCACCGGTAGCTGTTCCCAGCATCTCAAATAAAGAAGGCAAAGGGGATGTAGTCCCGCCGCTCACAGCCTGTCCGCTGACTTCCATACTTGCAAAAGCCTGGATACAACGTGCATACTCTTCGTCCATACCGATTTGCTCATAGGTACCTACCGCACTGTCTACCATGGATGCCTTGCGGAAAGGGAAATAGATGGACAAGCCATAGGAATTCGTCATATTGGAAGAAGTACGGTTATATTTTACGGCACTTAACAATGCATCCGCCATAGCATCGCCTTCTTCAGTCTGCATGTTCTTTGCCAGATGCACCAGGTCTACCTGGTCAATCTTATTAGACGCCCCAAATTCTCTCGCATCACTTCTCGCATTGGACACCTGGGCAAACTCTTCATTCTTAATCAATTCATATGTATCCGTGGAGAAATCAGCAAGCACCTTGGGAATGGTAGCTTCTGCCTCTGCTAAATCTATAATGGACAATGTAGTAGACTGTCCGGGACATCTTTTAGCACAGGTATCCACAAAATCATCAATAATCATCTTGCCCACCTGTAAAGTGGACATGGAAGTGTTGCCGGAAAGCGCTGTCAGCCAGTCCGTATAGTACCAACCGATTCCGGGTTCTGTTTCCTCACTTGCAATCAGATAGTCCGCATGCTTTGTAAGCATCAGCGCAGTTTCTGTTGTAGCCATAAGACATGCGTCAAATCCGACGAAATCAAACTTTACACCGCCTGCACTAAGAGCCTTATCTATTTCACCCAGATTCATGGAACCACTGGCAGCAAACTTCTCATCATATCCGAAACCACTTACGGAACCGCCGCCGTGATCCCAAAAGATAAGAGCATTTCTGTCAGCCGGATAATTCTTTTTACACCACTTAATAAACTCTGTCAAAGTAGCAGGATCTGTCATGGCTTTACTGCCCATATTTTTTTCCAGACATACCAGCCCGTCATCCTTAACCTGCCATATCTGATTGTTACGGTTGCTTAACTTATTATTCTGCCACTCTTTACAACCACCGCTGTATACAAGCAGATTCACTTTATCCGAAAGGTCTGCATCCAACATTTCCTGCAGATCTGAAGTCGCCATTTTGCTGCGTGACTCCAAGTCAGTTCCGCACAGATACACCATCAAAGTAACTTCATCTTTGCCTTTTCCCTTTAAATCCGTGTATTTGTCACGGGCACCTTTTGCTACCGAATTATCAAGCTGACCGGTATTATCCCCGTCCTTCCATCCGGTGGATATACTTCCTCCTCCCAGATTTCCCAGAAGAGAAGATAAATCTATGGAAGGCACGGAAACTTCCGTTCCCTGCTGATAACCGCCTCCGCCATAAGACGAGTCTCCTCCGCCATAGGAAGAATCTCCTCCGCCACCAAGTAATGCGCCCAGTCCACCTCCGCTTCCCAGGAGTAAAATTAGCACTATAATAATTAGCTTGCCCCATCCGCCCCCTCCGGACCTGGTAACATTACCGCCACCGCCACCGGAACTTTGATGAGGTGCTCCCACCGGACCGGTTCCAAGACCTGATCCACGCCTTTTAATATCTTTTCCTCTGCCGGTTATATTTTTTTCACGACCACGAGGTCTGTTCATCGCCATAATATCTCCTCCTATTGTAAATCAATTACTTTTCAAGTATACCATATTTATCTTTCTATGCAATAAAAACAATTTATCTCCTTGACATATTCAAACAGTCATTTTATAATACATTTAACAGTTAGGTTAAATGTTAAATAAGGAGGACTTACCGATGGGATTGCAAAATACCCTAAAAGCACTCTCTGACCCAATTCGACGTGAAATACTGAATCTTTTAAAAGGCGGCCGTATGTCCGCCGGAGAAATCGTTAATAAATTTCCGGTTACGGGTGCAAGTATTTCCAGACATCTGTCCGTACTGAAGGACGCTGACCTGATAAGGGATACCAGAGATGGTAAATTTATTTTTTACGAGCTCAATACTTCTGTATTGGAAGAAATCATGCTTTGGATTACAGACTTGAAAGGAGACGATACTGATGCCTAAATATTCCCAAAAACAATTGATGCTCTCTTCTGCAATAATACTGCTTCCTATGCTTATCGGCCTGCTGATTTGGGATAAGCTTCCTCACCAGATTGCTACCCACTGGGGTGCAGATGGATCTGCCGACGGATTTAGCGGTAAAGCCTTTGCAGTTTTCGTAATCCCCCTTATTTTTCTTTTGTTGCAGTGGATATGTGTCTTTTTCACAAAGCTTGACAAACAAAACCGTGAACAAAGCCCGAAAGTGATAAGCATGGTTCTTTGGATTATTCCACTTATATCACTCTTAGTCTGTAGCTGTACCTATGCAATTGCGCTTGGCAGTGAGATACGTATTGATTTATTTGTACGCATTCTGCTAGGGCTGATGTTTTTATTGCTGGGCAACTATATGCCTAAATGTAAACAGAATAACACCATTGGCATTAAGGTGCCCTGGACCCTGCACAATGAAGAAAACTGGTATCATACTCACCGTTTTGCAGGACGCCTTTGGGTGTGCGGCGGCATCCTGCTCATTGCAACACTATTTGTCCCGCTGATGACTTTTGTAGGTTTCTTCATACCTATTATACTAATACTTGCCCTGGCCCCTATGCTCTATTCCTATTTATATTATAGAAAACAATTAAAGGCCGGAACTGTTACCAAGGAAGATGTATTACCTACATCATCAGAGAAAAATACTACCATAATTGCATCAGCTATTGGTGGCGTAATCCTGATTTTAGCTTTCCTGTTCCTCTTTTCCGGAAAATATGAAGTAACTTTAGACGATACATCTTTAACCATAAATGCCAACTATTGGGACGATGCTACAGTCACCTATACGGACATTGACCAGATTGTATATCGCGAATCTGCACCCGGCACCAGAATCTGGGGCTTTGGCACTCCCTTTATAATCATGGGTGAATGCGAAAGCGAAGAATTCGGCAAGCATACCCGTTATACCTACGCTGCATGTGATGCCTGCATTCTGATCACTGTTGATGATAAGATATTGATTATTAACGGTAAAGATCAGGCAGCCACTCAGGCGCTCTATGAATCCTTAATTGCAAAAACTACCAATTAGCACAAGCAAACGGGGCAACTAAGTTGCCCCGTTATTTATTACATATTCAACACTTAATCCCCAAACAAACTAAGCTGTTATCCATTTATCCGGTATCCCTTTATATCCACTGCCACATAAATATCCCTGCTGTCGGGAAGGGCTACCAGAGTATTGCAATCTTCAAAATTAATATTTTCTCCATGGCGCAGATAATAGCCTGCAGCCGGTAAAATACCAAAGCAATTGGACTCCGGATACTGTTTGCCAAATTCTGCCGGATCATCAGGCACCTCATTCACACCGCCCTTATAAACAACATTGACTCTGCGGAAGGTAATATCCTTTATCAGATAGGTCTTTCCTTCTGCCTCATAGCCACCCAGATAACTGCCATAGCTGCGTCGGATACCCTCTGCATGGATATCCTCAAAGAGAATCTCTTCTACACAGCCAATTCGGTGCTCTCCCCAATCCGGTGTCCGTCCTTTATCGCCAACGAGAATAAAAAATGCACTTTCCACATTCTGGATAAAGATACGACGGAATTGCAGATTTTTAATTAATCCTCCGTCCACACTCTGGATTGAGATGGCACAGGTACGGGTATCCTTGATAATACAGTCTTCACAGAAACAGTTGGTAAAACCGCCATAGCTGTAGGTACCGAATTTGATACCATTTGCCATGGTACTGATAATAAAGCAGTTACGCACTAATGTATTATCACAACCTACCAATAGAATGGCACTGACTCTCAAACTTTCAGACCCGTAAGGTCCCGGAAAATCTCCGCTTCCGTCAATAGTACCTCCACCACAGAGACGTATATTTTCCTGACTGTCACCGAAGAGCAATGCCTTCTGGGGCCCCTGTACTATGGTGTTCCAGTTGGGGTGTTGCTCACTGAGACGTACAGGATAGGCTCCTAAATCCAAAGTTCCTTTAAGTGTAGCATTCTCCTCAATGTAAAGTGTCACATTACTTTTCAGTTCCAACATACCGGAAAGAAAAGTACCCCCCTCCAGATATACAACACCTCCGCTTGAACTGCAGGTATTAATTATTTCCTGTAACTGAGCAGTTACCAAAGTCTGACCGTCTGCTTTCACTCCCATTTCTCTGGCATTATAAACAGTTTCAGACTGTGCCAATTGCATTATTCCGGGAACCGTATTGGGGTATACACTAATTTGTCCCACGTACATGACACCGCCATGACTGCCCATCCACAGCTCTTCTACCTCTTTTGCCGGAACCAACAATGCAGCACGGTGCAGCATACGCTCTCCGTCTATATAAAGGGAGTATACACCCTCTTGCAAATTCAAAGACACATAAATACTGTACCAGTCATCACTTTGGAAGTGTCCCAGTTTCTGTTTTTTGGGCCCGTCATAAGCGTAGAAATAAGCACCTTCCGTATCCAGTTGAAATATCTTCTGCAACTTTCCTTCATACTCTCCAAGTAAGGTAAGGACATTTACACCGGTATTATGAATATCCATTTTCACCCATTGGGAAAATATCAGACGGCCGCCTGCTTTTTCAATCTTCTTCTGCACACAGGTACCCTCACCGAATATCCGTAAGGGGTCGGTGTATTTTTCCTGTAATATATAAGTAATCTCCGAACGGGAAGCCATATCTTTGTTTCGCTTTTCATAGTTATGTATTGCTGAATGATCCATTCTTATACCTCGATGATTTATGATACCGAATATCTGTATTTTAATTATAGCATACTTTATATTCTATGGCTCTTTCAATATAAACAGGGGCATGTAAACTACAACAGAAAAAGTACCATTTTTTGTCTCAGCCTGAACTTTCCATCCAAGTTTATCCGCCAATAATTTCACCACATATAGACCAAGTCCTGAGCCGTTTTCCGTTCTGGAATCCATGCGATAAAACGGTTCAAAAACACGATTTACATCTATCGTAACCCCATCTGCAAACATGTTGCTTACCCGTAAAACAATCTGTTCTTCATCACGCTTTAGTGTAACCTCCAAACATTCTTCACTATATTTCTGTACATTCGAGAATATATTATTTATAATTCTCGCCAAATAATGAGGATTGGTTTGTATCAGAATCCCTTCCGCAATATCAAATGCTGTGTCAATCCTCCGCTTCTCTATCCATGTATGCTGTTCCAACAACATTTCCGCAAGAACATTACTGAGGTTCACCTCTTCAAGCTCGCATTCTTCCTCATCCTGTTGAAGCTTTGTCATCTCAAAAAACTCATCGGATAGTTCTTTCAAATATCTGTTTTTCTGCTTCACTATGTTGAGATATTCCATATTGGCAGATGAAAGCTCTCCGCTTTTTTCCATCATTTGAAGATACCCCAGGGATGCAGTCAAAGGAGTACGAAAATCATGGGAAATACCTGAAATAATCATCCCAAATCTGTTTTTACTTTGCTCGTATTCGTTCCTGATATTTTGCTGTATTTCGGTATGTTCATTTATTCCGACTGCCAGCCTCGCAAGATCTTTATCAAAATCGTCAATCTTTATGGGCTGCCTATAATTATCATCCTTCAGTTTCTCCAAATCTTGCACAAAATTGCGGATATTCCTTTTCAAAGAAATGTATTTCACGATGAAAAGGACCAACAAAATCAGAAGACATATACACACCATAACAAGTATTTTTACCATATCGTTCACATCCTTCAAAAATATGCAAAATAGGTAACCGCCCAAACCATAAGTGGCCTGACGGTTACCCGAACTATCTATACATTTCCCTTCCCTAAAGCTGATGGGGCTCTAAATCAATTTTCTTTTTCAACGTAATATGCCCGATGATATAACATATCACACAGGCAATCACACCTGAACAAATGACCTTTATTATAAAAGTATCTGTTATTTCCTCACCAAGCAGTATACACTGACCAAATCCCAGCCAGGAAAAAGCTGAGTGCGAGTATGACTCTGTGCCATAAGAACCATAAGAGAACATTATAATAATAGAAGACAATGGCACCCCAAAGGTTGCTTCTTTTAATATGGGACTTAAGAAAATAGTCACCAATGTCATTCTGATGCAAATTACCCAAAAGAGAAACAACGTATGTTCCATGCCAGGTAACCATATCCAATAGAACGGTGTTAAAATCACAAGAAACACCAGCGTAATAGGAAGAAAGGCGCACATTCTTCCCAATATAATCTGATGGGGTTTCTTACCTGCCATAATTTCATACATCTGAATTCGTTGCATATACCCAAAGGAAATTACGAATGTGACACCAATTAAAACAATGAGCGTAGCAGTGAAGCCATAAACCCCAAGTACGTTCTTATTTTCTTCAATCAACTCTGGTACACCAAATAATAATACAAAAAGCACAATAGGAATCAGCACTGATGCCATAACGGACAGCCAATATTTTTTGCAAAGAATCAGCTGCGATTTCACAATATTATTCATGACTCTCACCCGCCTTTTCGAGATAATAGTCCTCCAGACTCTGCCCTTCTTCACTCAGCTTGGTAATAACCAAGCCGTTTTCCACCAACATTTTGGAAATATGATATACCTGATCCACCCGTTCAAAAATATGTATTTCCTCACCATGTATCACTTTATAATCATGGATGGCAAGTCTCTCTTCCAGCATTGCCGCGGCTTTATTAATATCATCCGTCCGAAGAGAAATATGATTGCGACATTTTACACTCAATTCCTCACGGCTTAAATTCTCAACGAGCTTGCCCTGGTTGAGAATAGAGAAATCCGTACACAACTCTGATAATTCCGACAACAGATGACTGGAAATCAAGATGGTAACTCCCTGTTCTTCCTGTATACGCTTTAGCAAACGTCGCACTTCCACCATCCCCTCCGGATC
>JAFXEW010000029.1 GCA_017513625.1 Lachnospiraceae bacterium
ATTTGAGAAGTTCTCACCACATTGTTTTCGCCACACATTTGCCACAAGAGCAATCGAAAACGGAATGCAACCAAAGACCTTGCAAAAGATATTAGGGCATGGTTCCTTGCAGATGACCATGGATTTGTATTGTCATGTAACAGATGACACCCTGTTTGAGGCAATGCGGTTGATGGAAAAGGCAATGTGATGGCAGTACGAGCATGCACCTCGAGAGCAGAGCTCTCTCGGTCACGGCTGTCGCCGTATTCGTCTAATCTTGAAATGGTCTTTATGTGTGCAAGCACCCAACAGACAATTCAAGCTTATCCGAGCATGGCTCGTAGCTAACGTGAATGGTGTAAAAATGGTGTAGTAGCACATTTTTAAGAAAAGAGAAAACGGCGAAAAGCCCGTAAATACAGGAGGCTAAATCCTCTGCTCCCGCAAGGACGGTCGCATTTTGTCTCCGACAAAACAAGGAGGATTACAACATGGAAGCATACAAGCAGGAATTTATTGAGTTTATGGTGGATTGTGAAGTATTGAAGTTTGGTGAGTTTACGCTGAAGAGCGGACGTAAGTCTCCTTTCTTTATGAACGCAGGAGCATATGTAACCGGTAGTCAGTTGATGGGACTGGGTGAGTACTATGCTAAGGCCATTCACAATACCTACGGAGATGATTTCGATGTACTCTTCGGTCCTGCGTATAAGGGTATTCCTATCAGTGTGGTAACCGCCATTGCATATAGTAAGTTATACGGTAAGGAAGTGCGTTATTGCTCTGACCGTAAGGAGGAAAAGGACCATGGTGCCGATAAGGGAAGCTTCCTGGGCAGTAAGTTAAAGGACGGCGACAGAGTCATCATGATAGAGGATGTAACCACCTCCGGTAAGTCCATGGAAGAGACCGTGCCCAAGGTAAGAGGCGCAGCAGATGTGGAAATCGTGGGTCTCATGGTTTCCCTGAACCGTATGGAGAAGGGAATGGACGGTGCCAAGAGTGCCCTGGAAGAAATCCGTGACAAGTATGGTTTCCCTACCAATGCCATTGTTTCCATGGAGGAAGTAATTTCCTGTCTGTACAATAAGCCTTATAATGGTAAAATATATATTGATGATACGCTTAAGGCTGCTATTGATGAATATTATGCAGTGTATGGTGCTTAGTCGGCAATAATGGGAAAGGTGTGTGGCAGTATGGAAGAAAGAGTGTACAAAACAATGAACCGCGCAGGTATAGCTAATATTGTGCTGGGAGTGATTACGGTGGTGGTAGGTTTGGCAACCGGTGTATTACTGATTATTAATGGTGCCAGATTGGTTTCCGGTAAATCTAAATTGTTATTTTAATGAAGAGATTGGGCATTTCCTTTAGGGAGTGCCCTTTTGGAGTTTTTATGAAGAATACAAAGAAAAGAAGAAATTATATGTTTACCAACCGGAAGCATCCGGATGGTGCAATAATGTCCGTGCTTTTGGGAATCATAAGCCTGGCGGGTACCGTGACTGCAGTGTGTTTGGCTTATGGTCAGTCCCATGAGGGCATGATAGGTTACGGCGTGACGGGGCTTTTATCCACGTTGTTTGCCCTGGTAGGACTGGTGCTTGCATTGATGCAGATTATTAAAAAGGATGTTTTCAAGCTGTTTCCAGTTATTGGGCTGGTGCTGAATCTGGTAGTCCTGGTGGGAATGGGGCTGATGATATTTTGGGGAATGCGGTAGAAAATCAGGATATTTAGGTAGAGAGAGGTTTTTAGATGATGCAGGAAGATGCAATTTTGGAAGAAGATAAGGATATTCTGGCGGAAAGGTATGAACTTGCCATTGCCAGAATCACTGAGATAGAAAAGGAGCACTTCGGAATACCGGCATTTGAGGCATTTTTTGCCCGGACGGCCGGTTTTATCATGATGCTGGTTGAGACGGCGTCCTTTATACGTTCCGGCGGGTTGGAGCAGGCATCCATGGAGGAATTGAAACAGCGTAATCACAGTCTTTACAGTGATGTACTGGAGGCTAACTATGCTGAGAGTTATGCCAATCCGGCTTATGCGGTGGCATGTCTCGGAGAGGATTTCGGCGCCATGCTGTCTTTTCTTTATACGGAGCTACGCAGCATGATAGGATTTACCTATGAAGGCCGGACAGAGGAAAATGTGATCCGCATGGAGCTTTTTACGGAGATTTATGCGGCCTTTGCCTATGAATGGCAGGAGAATCAGTGTCTGCCGCAGCGGGAAAGTATACGCCGGATGATTTACTGGTTTGTCAGTGATTATGCGGATGTGGCAGGACTGCAGAGAGTACATGATATGGTGGTACCCGGCGGTTTCGGGGTGGAAATCCTGGAAAGTTCGGATTTTTGTGATGCCAGATATCTGTACCGTTACGGTGAGTATGTAGATGACAATATTCTGAAAATGCAGGAGTTTATGGCAGGGCTTCCGGAGGAAACCATTGCTACCATGGCGGATACTTATACGGAAGGATACCGTATCGGTTTTGAAGTGACGGGGAAAGATTTAGCTAAAAAGAAGGCAGTGTCCCTGTATTATCAGCTGGGCTTTGAGCGGATGATGAAACGTGCGGTAGAGAATTTCCGGGCAATGGGCCTGGAGTGTGTGGCAGTACGTAAGCCCTACAGTGTACTTTATAGCGGAAGTGGTTTTTACGGAGCAAATCCCTGCAGGCAATATGATTTTGACCACAAGGGAGACGCGGGTCTGTATCTGGACCGCAATCTGGTGAATCGCCGTCTGGAAGTGATGCATACTGCATTTGAGCAGTATAAGCAGGCGTGCAGGGAGTATGCCGGCCCTGCAGTGGTGGAGACCTTCGGTGAAAAGCAGTTTGATCCGGTGAATAAGCCGGAGGCACTGCGTATCAGTGATGAGCAGAATGGTCTGCTGGTGGACTATCGCTCCCAGATGGGACGGTTGCAGCGTCAGTATATTTTGGAGGAGGAGCGCAGTTTTACCATTATAGCTTTTCCGGTGCCCGAAATCGGTGGATTTTTTCCCGAGTTTTTCAGTGAAATCATCAGGGTTAATACGCTGGATTATCAGCTTTACAGAGATATGCAGCAGAGAATCATTGATGCGCTGGATGAGACGGACTATTGTGAGATTAAAGGAAAAGGTGATAACCGTACCGACCTGAAGATTAATTTATATAAATTGAAGGACCCTTCTGCAGAAACCATATTTGAAAACTGTGTGGCTGATGTAAATATCCCGGTGGGAGAAGTGTTTACTTCACCGGTGCTGGAAGGTACAAGCGGTCTGCTTCATGTGAGCAGAGTGTTCCTGAATGATTTGGAATACCGCAATCTGACAGTGACCTTTGAGGATGGTATGATTACTGACTATACCTGTGATAATTTTGAAAAAGAGGATGAAAACAGGGAGTTTGTCAGGGAAAATGTACTGCACAGACATGCCACATTGCCCATGGGTGAATTTGCTATCGGTACTAATACCACTGCTTATATGGTGGCCCGTAAGTACGGAGTGGAGGATAAGCTGCCCATTCTGATAGCGGAGAAGATGGGCCCCCATTTCGCAGTGGGTGATACCTGTTATTCTAATGCAGAGGATGTAAAGGTATACAATCCCGACGGGAAGGAAATCGTAGCCCGTGAAAACAGTGCGTCCGCCCTGCGCAGTACTGATCCTTCCAAAGCTTATTACAACTGTCATACGGACATTACCATTCCCTATGACGAGTTGGAAGAACTCACCGGTGTGAAAAAGGACGGAAGCCGGGTGGAGATCATCAGGGACGGCAGATTTGTACTGCCCGGAACGGAGGAACTGAACAGACCGCTGGAGGAGGCTGATGCCCTGGTGAAAAATAAATAAACTTAAGATTTGAAATTATTTGTAGAATAATGTTGCATGCCTCGGTTAAGTTTAGTAAACTAGAGAGTAGTGTGGGGAAGAATGTCTTTTTCTTCCCTGGAGAATGTTTTTTGAGGAGGACCCTATGGCACAGGTAGGTATTGTTATGGGCAGCGATTCAGATATGCCCGTTATGGCGAAAGCCGCAGATATTTTAGAGGAGCTGGGTATTTCTTATGAAATGACCATTATCAGCGCTCACAGAGAACCGGATGTATTCTTTGAGTACGCAAAGAGTGCAGAAGACAAAGGATTTAAGGTAATTATTGCAGGAGCAGGTATGGCAGCACATCTGCCCGGTATGTGTGCAGCGATTTTTCCCATGCCCGTTATCGGTATTCCCATGCACACCACTTCCCTGGGAGGCAGGGATTCCCTGTATTCCATCGTACAGATGCCCTCCGGTATTCCTGTTGCCACAGTGGCAATCAACGGCGGTGCCAATGCAGGACTTCTGGCAGCCAAGATTCTGGCTACTTCCGACAGCGCACTTTTAGCTAAGCTGAAGGACTACAGCAAGGATTTGAAGGAGCAGGTTCAGGCAAAGGATGCTAAGTTACAGGAAATCGGTTATAAGGAATATTTAAAGAAATAGGGTGACGGATTCCGGATAAAGTGTTTATATGACCGTATACACGGTTAAATATATTACGGCCGCCATGCGGCAGATGAGGAGATTAATATGGATTACAAGAAAGCTGGAGTTGACATTGAAGCCGGTTACAAATCGGTAGAACTGATGAAGAAGCATGTAAAAGAAACCATGCGTCCCGAAGTAATGGGTGGCCTGGGAGGATTTTCAGGTGCTTTTTCCATGAAGGCAATTAAGGATATGGAAAATCCCGTGCTTCTGTCCGGTACGGACGGTTGCGGTACTAAGGTAAAGCTGGCATTTTTAATGGATAAGCATGATACCATCGGTATCGACTGTGTGGCAATGTGTGTAAATGACGTAGCATGTGCAGGCGGAGAGCCTTTGTTCTTCCTGGACTATATTGCATGCGGTAAGAACTATCCCGAAAAGATTGCAACCATCGTACAGGGTGTTGCAGAAGGCTGTAAGCAGGCAGGCGCTGCACTGGTAGGTGGTGAAACAGCTGAGCATCCCGGTCTGATGCCTGAGGATGAGTACGATTTGGCAGGTTTTGCAGTAGGTGTGGTAGATGAGAAGGATTTAATTACCGGCGCGAATATCAAGGCAGGCGATGTGCTGGTAGGTATCGCATCTTCCGGCGTTCATTCCAACGGCTTCTCTTTGGTACGTAAAGTATTTGAGATGACTGCAGAGAGTCTGAATACATATTATGATGAATTAGGTAAGACTCTGGGCGAGGCACTTCTTGCACCCACCAGAATTTATGTAAAAGCGCTGAAATCCGTGAAGGAAAGCGGTGTAACCATCCATGGCTGCAGCCATATTACCGGTGGCGGATTCCAGGAGAATATTCCCAGAATGCTTCCCGATGGCATCCATGCAATGGTAGAAAAGAACAGCTATGAGGTTCCCGCAATCTTCAAGCTGTTACAGAAGACCGGGAATATCGAAGAAGAGATGATGTATAATACCTACAATATGGGTCTGGGTATGGTACTGGCAGTGGATCCTGCTGATGTGGACAAGACCATGGCAGCTATTGAAGCAGCAGGAGATACCGCATATGTGGTAGGTAAGTGCGTAGCCGGAGAGAAGGGTGTAACATTATGCTAAAGGTAGTAGTACTGGTATCAGGCGGCGGAACTAATCTGCAGGCCATCATTGATGCGGTGGCTGACGGTACGGTGACTAATACCCGTCTGGTAGGTGTAATCAGTAACAATAAAGGCGTAAAAGGGCTGGAGAGAGCTGAAAAGGCAGGTATTCCTGCAGTTTGTATTTCTCCTAAAGATTATAGTGACAGAGCGCAGTTTAATGATGCTTTATTGGCAGGAGTTGACAGTTTTGAGCCGGATTTGGTAGTGCTGGCAGGTTTTTTGGTAAAGATTCCCGAGGCTATGGTAGCCAGATACAGCAACCGGATTATTAATATCCATCCTTCCCTGATTCCTTCCTTTTGCGGTGTGGGCTATTACGGCCTCAAGGTGCATGAGAAGGCATTGGAGCGAGGCGTGAAGCTGACGGGTGCAACGGTTCATTTCGTTAACGAAGGTATGGACGAAGGCCCCATTATTGCACAAAAGGCAGTAGAAGTACTGCAGGATGATACTGCTGAGATTCTGCAGCGCAGGGTAATGGAGCAGGCTGAATGGCTGCTTTTACCCAAAGCAATAGATGATATTGCCAACGACCGTATCTGTGTAGAGGACGGTAAAGTGAAATTCAGAGTGTAATCGCCCCAGGGGCAGAATGAGAGGACATATGAAAGTATTAATCGTAGGCGGCGGCGGAAGAGAGCACGCAATTGCAATCAGTATGAAAAAGAGTCCCAGAGTGGACAAGCTTTACTGTGTGCCCGGTAATGCGGGTATTGCAGCTATTGCAGAGTGTGAACCTTCCATCGGTGTAATGGAATTTGATAAAATCGTGGCATATGCCAAAGAAAAGGCAGTGGACCTTGTATTTGTGGCACCGGATGATCCCTTGGTAGGCGGTCTGGTAGATGTATTGGAGGCCGCAGGCATCAGAACCTTCGGACCCAGACAGAATGCGGCTATCCTGGAAGGAAGCAAGGCGTTCTCCAAGGATTTAATGAAGAAATACAATATTCCTACTGCTGCATATGAGAATTTTGATGATCCCGAAGCCGCACTGGCATATCTGGAAACAGCGGAAATGCCTATTGTTCTGAAGGCTGACGGACTGGCACTGGGTAAGGGAGTTTTGATTTGCAATACCCTTGAGGAAGCTAAGGCCGGCGTGAAGGAAATCATGCTGGATAAGCATTTCGGCAGTGCAGGTAACCGTATGGTTATAGAGGAGTTTATGACAGGACGTGAGGTTTCCGTATTGTCCTTTGTAGACGGTAAGACCATTAAGACCATGACATCCGCACAGGACCATAAGCGTGCAATGGATGGTGATCAGGGTCTGAATACCGGTGGTATGGGTACTTTTTCACCCAGCCCCTTCTATACGGATGAAGTGGATGCGTTCTGTAAGGAGTATATTTATCAGGCGACTGTGGATGCCATGGCCGCAGAAGGCAGAGAGTTCAAGGGTATTATTTTCTTCGGTCTCATGCTGACACCCAAGGGGCCACGTGTGCTGGAATATAATGCGCGATTCGGTGACCCTGAGACACAGGTAGTGCTTTGCCGTATGAAGAACGACATCATGGATGTAATAGATGCATGTATAGACGGTACTTTAGATGAGATTGACCTTCAGTTTGAGGATAATGCTGCAGTATGTGTGGTACTTGCCAGCGAAGGCTATCCCGTATCCTATGAGAAGGGCTTTGTAATCGAAGGTTTAGAGAAGTTTGACAATGCAGAAGGCTATTATTGCTATCATGCAGGTACCAAGCAGACGGATGCAGGTATTGTGACCAACGGAGGTCGTGTGCTTGGCATCACTGCAACAGGGGCAGATTTGAAACAGGCCCGTGCCAATGCATATGCTGCTACGGAGTGGGTTTCCTTTGGCAATAAGTATATGCGTCATGACATTGGTAAGGCCATAGATGAGGCATAAGAATTTATGGATAAGACGGAGTTGTTTAATGAATATAACATTCCATACACATGTAGGGAATGCGGCGGTATAATGATATTTCGGGGCGTAGGCGAGTATTGCTGTGAGGATTGTAAAGCTTTGGATTACGACGATTACGGTAAAGTGCGGCTTTATATCGAGAAGCGTTCGGGAGCGACTGCACCTGAAATCGAAAGGGCTACGGGAGTATCCCAGAAAAAAATCCGCAATATGCTACGGGAAAAGCGTTTTCAGATAGCCGCGGATTCCATAAGCTTTTTGCATTGCGAGATGTGTGGTAAGAGCATACGTTGCGGCCGGCTTTGTGATGGATGCGAGATACAGTATCATCGTTCTCTGGAGGAGAATCAGCGGCAACTTCGTCAAAAGAACATAAAGGGTACTGGCATAAACAGGCAGGGTGATGAAGGTCACAGACGGTTTATGAGAAAGGATGACTAAAGAATGAAAAGTAAGAAGAATTGGGGATTTAAAGCATCATTCGGTGCGCTTTCATTGATTTTGGTGCTGACAATTGCGTTATTTGCAGATGGTTTTGGCATGGTCAGCCTGGCAGCCAAAACAGGTAAGATTACTGCAAACA
The DNA here is from genome assembly GCA_017513625.1 of Lachnospiraceae bacterium. GTDB lineage: Bacteria > Bacillota > Clostridia > Lachnospirales > Lachnospiraceae > Acetatifactor. Next base: position 8,121 of record JAFXEW010000029.1, read on the forward strand.
GTGTTAATGTACGTAAGGAAGCAAGTGCTACCAGTGAAGTGGTAACAGGTGCTGAAAAGGATAAGGTGGTTACGGTTAACGGAGAAGTGACCGGAACTGACGGCAAGGTTTGGTATAAAGTAGATGTTGACGGTATGGCCGGATATATCCGTTCAGACCTGATGAGTGTAACTGACAGCAATGCAGGCAATCAGAACACCAATACCAATACCAATACACAGGTGACTGCCCAGGTGGTTAAGGTAGTGCCCGTAAGTGGCAAGGTGACAGGCGGTCAGGCAGTCCGTGTGAGAGCGGATGCCACGACAAGCAGCAGTATTGTGACCACATTACAAAGCGGTACAGCACTTACTATTACCGGAATGGCTACTGCAAGTGACGGCATGATATGGTATCAGGTTAGTTTTACTAAGGATGGTGCAGAGAAGGAGGGATTTATCAGACAGGATTATGTGAATCCTTCTGCCAATGTGGTGCCTGAATCTGCGGTAGAGCCTGAAGAACCCGATGAACCTGTAGAGCAGGAGCCTGAAGAGCCCGATGAGCCCGTAGTACAGGAAACTAAGCGCTGGGAGACCAGTAAACAGGATGATACATGGTATCTTATTGACAATGAAAATGCCAAGAGATATGAGATTAATGATATGTTAAATGCGGCAGTGACCAATGCTGAGCTTTATTATGACAGCCAGGACACTGTAAAGGCACAGAAAATTGCTATTATTTTGCTTGTGATTTTACTCATGGGTGCAATCGGCGGAGCAGTATATCTGTTCTACCGTTTTAAGGATGCTACGGATGCGGCATATATTTCTGCAGTTGAGAAGGAGACTATTGTCAGAAGAAGTACGGCTCCCATGCCCAGACCTGCAGCGCAGCCCGGCCAGAGACCTACAGGCCAGCCCGGCCAGAGGCCTACAGGCCAACCCGGTCAAAGACCTACAGGCCAGCCCGGTCAGAGACCCGCAGGCCAGCCGCCTCAAAGACCCACAGGCCAGCCCGGTCAGAGACCTACGCAGCCTCCTCAGAGACCCGCAGGTCAGCCTGCCCAGGCTCCTGTAGCACGTCAGACAGCAGGTAATGCAGAGCAGAAGCCTGCGCAGAGCGTGAGCCAACCCTATCATCAGCCTGTACCGCCCCAGAAGCCTATAGTGGACAGGGCAGCAGCACAGCCCACTGCTAACGAAGGCAGTGCTCAGGAAGGCTGGAGAGCTAAGAATTTCATGAGTGATGAGGACGAATTTGAGTTTGATTTCCTGAATTGGGACGGCGCCGAAGAGGAATAATGAAAATACTATAAAGAATAAGCTTACCCTGTTGACAGTGAGAAATGCCTGTTATATCATTTGTATAACACAGACATGTCAACAGGGTATTTTTGCCTTATTTTTCAAGGAGAACTCTCATGTATATCGAAATTGATTTTAACAGCGATGAAGCGTTATATATGCAGTTGTATCATCAGATTATCCTGGGGATAGCCACGTCCAGATTCCGTGAGGGTGATTCGTTGCCCAGTGTACGTCAGCTGGCGGACACCATAGGGATTAATATGCATACAGTGAATAAGGCATATACGATTCTGAAGCAGGAAGGATATTTGAAGGTGGACCGCAGACGCGGGGCGGTAATCGCAGTGGACGTAGACCGTCTCAGGGCGATTTCTGAGTTAAAAAAGGATTTACGGGTTATACTTGCTAAGAGCAGTTGTCAAAATATTACCCGTGAAGAGATACATGCTTTGATTGATGAAATATATGAAAATTATGGAGGGCAGGAGAATGCAGTTACCATTTACAGATAAGGCACAGAAGGTGCTGAATATTGCAGCAAGGAGCTCCCGGACCTTAAAGCAGGGCTATATAGGCTCTGAGCACATTTTATTAGGATTATTGAAGGAAGAAACCGGCGTGGCGGCAGAGGTGTTGGGTGCACACGAAGTGACGGCGGATAAGATACTGGGACTGATTAAGGAGTGGATTGCTTTTGACGGTTCCGTTGCGTTAAGGGAAAGACCCGGCTATTCTCCCAGGGCGGAGAGACTGTTGGAGGAAGCAGGAGAACTGGCAAAGCGTCTGCAGCATGAAAGTATCGGTACAGAACATCTGCTCCTTGCCATTATCAGGGACAATGAGAGCGTTGCCGTAAGGCTGCTTACCTCTCTGGGAGTGAATCTGCAGAAGTTATTCAGCGATTTGTTAAAGGCCATGGGTGAGAATCCGGCTAGATTTAAAGAGGAAACAGCCAAGAACAATCAGACCAAGGGTAAGACACTGAGTCTGGACAATTACAGCAGGGATTTGACGGCACTTGCCAGACAGGGCAAGCTGGATCCCGTAATCGGCAGAGAGGATGAAATCGGCCGTGTGATCCAGATTCTTTCCAGACGCACCAAGAATAATCCCTGTCTGATCGGAGAACCCGGAGTGGGTAAAACCGCCGTGGTAGAAGGTCTGGCATTGCGCATCGTGGCAGGAGAAGTGCCCGCTACTGTACGTCAGAAAAGAGTACTGACCCTGGATTTATCCGGAATGATTGCGGGAAGTAAATACCGCGGTGAATTTGAAGAGCGTATTAAAAAGGTTATAAAAGAAGTTATCGAAGATGGCAATATTATTCTGTTTTTGGATGAGTTGCACACCATTATCGGTGCGGGCGGTGCCGAGGGTGCCATTGATGCTTCCAATATTTTAAAGCCTTCTCTGGCTCGTGGGGAAATACAGATGATAGGTGCCACCACCATATCCGAGTACCGTAAACATATTGAAAAAGATGCTGCCCTGGAGAGGCGTTTTCAGCCCGTAAATGTGGAGGAACCTTCGGAAGAGGAGGCATGCCGTATCCTGGATGGTATTAAAGCAGGCTATGAAAAGCACCATGGTGTTACCATTACGGCTGAGGCTGTGGAGGCTGCGGTAAAGCTTTCTTCCAGATATATCAGTGACCGTAATCTGCCTGATAAGGCAATCGATCTGATTGATGAGGCGGCTTCCGCTGCCAGACTGCAGACCATGAGTAACGGCGGTAAGGAAAATGAATTACAGATGCGGATTTTTGAGCTGAACGATACATTGGAAGAGGCTATCCGAAAGGAAGACTTCCGCCTGGCAGCTGAGAAAAAACAGGAACAGATGGAATTGTCCAAGAAGCTGGAGCGTATCCAAAAGAACGTAAAGGACAAAAAGACGGATATACAGATCGGCGAAGAGGACGTGGCCCGTGTGGTAGCCATGTGGACCAGGATTCCCGTGCAGAAGCTGGCAGAGAAGGAAAGTGAGCGTCTGCTGAAGCTGGAGTCCGTGCTTGAAAAGCGTGTAATTGGTCAGGAAGAGGCTGTAAAGGCTGTATCCAGAGCCATGAGAAGAGGCCGTGTAGGCTTAAAAGACCCGAACAGACCCATTGGTTCCTTCCTGTTTTTAGGACCTACCGGTGTGGGCAAGACGGAGCTTAGCAAGGCTCTTGCTGAAGCCATGTTTGGCAAGGAAGATGCTATTATCAGAGTGGATATGTCCGAATACATGGAAGGGCATTCCGTTTCTAAATTAATTGGTTCGCCTCCGGGCTATGTAGGATTTGACGACGGCGGACAACTCAGTGAAAAGGTGCGTCGTAATCCTTATTCTGTGGTACTTTTTGATGAGATTGAAAAGGCACATCCTGACGTATTCAATATCCTGCTGCAGGTGTTGGATGACGGTCATATCACCGATTCTAAGGGAAGAAAGGTCAGCTTCAAAAATACAGTGCTGATTATGACCTCCAATGCAGGTGCCCAGCGGATTGTGGACCCTAAGAATCTGGGATTTGCCACAGTGAAGGATGAGCGGAAAGATTACGACCGTATGAAGTCCGGTGTAATGGAAGAAGTAAAGCGCAGCTTTAAGCCGGAATTTATTAACCGTATTGATGATATTATCGTATTCCGTCAGTTAAATAATGACGATATGAAGGCCATTATCAATCTGCTTACCGCTAACCTGAACAAGCGTTGTATGGAGCAGATGAATATCAGACTTCATATTACTCCTGCGTTAAAGGAACATTTGGTGACAACCTATTCAGACCAAAAGATGGGTGCCAGACCTTTAAAGCGAGCTATCCAGACGGTTATTGAGGATGCACTGGCAGAAGAAATCCTGATGAAAAAAGTGGCTCCCGGCGATGATGTGACCGTAGGATACAAGAATAAGGCAGTATGCTTTACGGTGAAATAATAAGCCTTAAAAAGTCTGTATAATACGTAAAAATAAGTAGAAAAAAGCGACGAAATATATTATACTTGAAGTAGAAACTCACATAGGAGGAAAATACAATGGCAGTAGTAGAAGAGTTACTTCGCATTGAAGCGGATGGAGCAGTAAGCTTTGGTAATCATAAGCTGGCACATAAGGCTAAATTGGAGGATTTTCCCCATGCAGGTGACCTGTTAAAGGTTAAGACCTTTAGAGAAATCACCAAGCTGGAAAAGAACGGCATGTTCTTATACGAGTCAGTACCCGGCACAAGCGTAAATGCCTTTGTGGAAAAAGAAGATGGTGTGGAGTTTTCGGTGGAAGGTGACGAGGATGCACAGATTACCATTGGTTTGACCGAGGATAAGGAATATGAAGTCCTGATAGACGGAAAGAGCATGGGTACCATGAAGACAGGACTGAGTGGCAAACTGAGTCTGAGCGTGGAACTGCAGTCTGTTGATAAGGTTCTGGTAAAAGTGATTCAGAAATAATATAAACCCTGTGCCGGCAAGTGGTCCGGCACGGGGTTTCATCTTATAGAAGTATAAAGAGGTGAGAACGATAGCAAAAGGTAAGATGACCAGTATCTTTTTCTGCGGAAACTGCGGATATGAATCTGCAAAATGGATGGGCCAATGTCCGGGATGTAAAGAATGGAATACGCTGGTAGAAGAAACTGTCAGTAAATCCGAGCTGAAAAGCGGTAATATAATGAGTCGTAGAAATGCCCAGGCCCAGGTCCTGGCGGAAATAGATATCCGACAGGAGGATAAGCTACAGTCAGGCATAGGGGAACTGGACAGAGTGTTGGGCGGAGGAATCGTACAGGGTTCTCTGATTTTGGTGGGAGGTGACCCCGGAATCGGTAAATCCACATTGCTTCTGCAGCTTTGCCGAAATCTTTCCGACGCAGGACAGAAGGTGCTTTATGTTTCAGGAGAGGAATCCCTGATGCAGATAAAGATGAGAGCGGACCGTCTGGGAGATTTTGCCAGGGAGATGCTGCTTCTTTGTGAAACGGACCTGGGGGTGATTACGGAGGTAATCCGCAATGTACAGCCCCGGGTGGTAATCATCGACTCCATTCAGACCATGTATAATGAAAATATATCTGCAGCGCCCGGAAGTGTGTCCCAGGTAAGGGAGTCCACGGGTACTCTGCTTCAGGTAGCAAAGGGCCTTGGGGTTACGATTTTTATAGTGGGTCATGTGACTAAGGAAGGTACGGTGGCAGGTCCCAGACTGTTAGAGCATATGGTGGATACCGTGCTCTATTTCGAGGGTGACAGGCATGCGTCCTATAGGATTTTACGTGGAGTTAAGAACCGTTTCGGCTCTACCAATGAAATCGGTGTATTTGAAATGGGTGATAAGGGACTGCGAGAGGTGGCTAATCCTTCAGAGTATATGCTCAGTGGTCGTCCGGCATCTGCCAGCGGTTCCGTGGTGGCATGTACGGTGGAGGGCACCAGACCTCTTTTGATAGAGATACAGGCATTGGTCTGTCAGTCGAATTTCGGTATCCCCAGGAGGCAGACCACCGGTACGGATTTAAACAGAGTCAATTTGCTGATGGCAGTATTGGAGAAACGTTTGGGTGTGGCGCTATCAGGCTGTGATGCCTATGTGAATGTTACCGGCGGCATGAAAATTACAGAGCCTGCGGTGGATCTGGCCATTGTGATGGCGGTTCTTTCCAGCTTCCGTAATGTGCCCCTGGATACGGGAATATTGGCCTTTGGCGAAGTAGGCCTAAGCGGTGAAGTCCGGGGAGTAAGTATGGCAGGACAGCGTGTGGCCGAAGCCCGTAAGCTGGGCTTTCATACAGTGCTGGTACCCGCAGTAAGCGCACCGGATTGTGAGAAACAGCAGGGGATTAAGGTAATCGGTGTCCGTTCCCTGCAGGATGTGATGGAGTATATATTTGGTTAAAAGAAAAAGAAAACAGAGGATTTTTGCAAAGGGATTTGCAGTGCTGACAGTACTTTTACTGCTGGCAGCACTTCTTTTACAGGCAAGGTACAAAGAGCAGAAACGGTTGGAGGAAGTGGCGGCATATCTGCCCCCTGCCACGGTGTGGGAACCTGATAACCTGCCCGTTTATGAAGGCAGACCCTTCGGCGAGATAAATGCCAATATGCCCTTTTTTACAGAAGAAGAAAAGCAGGCCGGTGAATTTGAATATTATGCCGAATTGGACAGCAGAGGCCGGTGCGTATTGGCATACGCCAATATCGGTCAGGAATTGATGCCGGTCAGTCCCCGCGAGGATATCAGTATGGTAAAGCCTTCCGGCTGGCAATATGCAAGATATGACTTTATAGAAGATGGTATATTGTACAACCGGTGTCATTTGATTGGATTCCAGCTCACAGGGGAGAATGCCAATGAGAGGAATCTGATAACCGGCACCAGGTACCTGAATGTGGAGGGTATGCTTCCCTTTGAAAACAGAGTGGATGATTATATAGAGACCACCGGAAACCATGTGCTGTATCGGGTTACTCCTATTTATGACGGTACCAATCAGGTGGCTTCCGGCGTATTGATGGAAGCCTGGTCCGTAGAGGATAAGGGGAAGGGCATATGTTTCAATGTCTATTGTTACAATGTACAGCCCGGAGTGGTGATTGACTACAGTGACGGAAGCAATTATGCTGATGAAAAGAGCATAAAACACATCGCGGTTCCTAATACTAATTAGATATAATAAAGCCCGAAAAGGGATCAATAAAGGAGGAAAAGAAATGGCAGTAACAGTATTAACAAGTGAGAATTTTAACAGTGAAGTATTGGAAAGTACTAAGCCCGTACTGGTGGATTTTTGGGCTGCATGGTGCGGACCCTGCAGAATGCTTTCTCCCATAGTGGATGAAATTGCTGAAGAAACAGATGCTTTTAAGGTATGTAAGCTGAATGTGGATGATGAGATGGCTCTGGCAGGGAAATATAATATTATGAGTATCCCCACACTGCTGGTATTTAAGGATGGTCAGGTGGTTAACCGTTCTCTGGGAGTGATTTCCAAGGAAGAAATCCTGCAACTGGTAAAATAAGTTGCCAAGGAGCCATTTATAGGAAGGTATTTAGATACCATGCCGCTAATGGTATGCAGTGCAAAGGAGAAAGAAATGGAACAAACGGATATGAAAGCCATGCGTGTTACGGATGTGCTGGGGGACGGTATTGTCACCTGGGTGGAAAAACAGGCAGGAGACTATGAAAAATGTATGGCATACTACAGATGTGCCATTATGGAAGTGGAGACCAAGTTCAATGTTTTGAATACGGAGTTCTCATTGCAATACGACCGTAATCCCATCAGCAGTATCAAGAGCCGATTAAAAAATCCCCGCAGTATCACAGAAAAGCTGGAGAGAAGAGGGCTTGAGGTTACGCTGGAAAATATGGAACAGCATCTGAATGATGTGGCAGGTGTCAGAGTAATCTGCTCTTTCCCCGAGGATGTGTATGCGCTGGCAGATGCGCTGCAAAAGCAGGATGATATCCGGATTCTGCAGACCAAGGATTATATCAAGTATCCTAAGCAGAACGGATATCGGAGTCTGCATATGATTGTGGAAGTGCCCATCTTTTTGAGACATGAAAAGCGTATTATGAAGGTGGAAATCCAGCTAAGAACCATTGCCATGGATTTCTGGGCCAGCTTAGAGCACCAGCTCCGGTACAAAAAGGATTATGAGTTTACGGATGCAATGGTAAAGGAATTGTTTGAGTGTGCCAAGCAAAGTGCGGAACTTGACGAAAAGATGGACAATCTGCGCAAAAGAGTGGAGGCAGGCGTGTAATCCTTTTTATAAGGGGAAAGTGGATTATTAGGGAAGAACATATATGTGTTAAATATTATATACAAGAGGAAGAATCTATGAAAAAATGGTTAGTGATTTTGATAATGGCCCTGCTGCTGACCGGCTGCGGTAAGCAACAGGAGGGAAAAGTGCAGGAGGGAAGCTCAGAGCAGATTCAGACGGAAAGTGTAAAAGAGGAAAGTAAGGAACAGAGCTGGGAAGGCAAGCAGACTGAAGAGATTGAGGAGCAAACCGAAGGAATTCAGCAGACTGAGGAAGCTTCCGGTCAGTTTGCGGAAATTCAGCAGACAGAGGAAACTAAGGAACCGGTAGAGGAAAGCAGTCAGGCAGAGGAATCTGCGGATGCTACAGTAAGTGAGTCTCCGGAAGGAAGTATTGAATCTGCGGAAGGAACAGAGGAGCAGGAATCTACAGAAACTACAGAGCAAGAAGTGGCTTCAGTTCCCGAAGAAAAAGTATATTTCCCCAAGAGCAGTGAGGAGGAAATACCGGAGGAGCTTCTTGTGGGG